>NZ_JBIVXL010000001.1:0-443714 GCF_044769225.1 Paenarthrobacter sp. NPDC090522 | reverse complement strand
CTCCGGGCACCAGCACGCTGCAACAACGAACGCATAATGTACTGCGCCCGCTCCGTACCCTGCTCCGCGATCAACGCATCAAGGGACTCAATCCACTCCGCGGTCTCTTCCGGATCACGATCAGGCAACTGGGCAGTCAACCCACTAAGGATGTGTGAGGTCTCTTCTCCTGCAGCCACGTCCAACCTTCCTTTAGGCGCATCCATCGGCGCCTCAGGTCCGGCAGGGTAACTGCCCGTCGTGAACGCGTCGTGTGCGACATCTCGGTTTCAAACAGCCCGGTCCGATGCGCCGGGCAGGTCTTGTGAGCGCATGGCTGCCCGATGGAATCCGTCGGGGCGATCGCCCTGCAGCCAATGCACTCATGGCCACTCTAGCTTTGACGGCGCTGCTATGCGTAGCCGCGGGCCCGGACGGGCGTTGTATGTCACACCGCGGCGCGTTCCGTGACGGATGCCACGCGATTGTCACAGCTTCGAAACACCCCGGGTGGTGCGGAATATGGTGGATCGCAGGGACAATGGCTTGAAGCACGCGCCCAAAGGGTGTTGGCTGTTAGTAATGGAAGTCACTTCAAAAGGAGGAAACGTGAGCGAGGCCGACGCCGCCACATCGGTAAATGTGGCGGAAAGATTGGGTTTCAAAGATGGGGATCTGATTCAGGAACGCGGCTACGACGACGACGTCGATTTCGACTTGCGTGACGACATTGAAGATGTCACGGGTTCAGAGCTGCTGGATGAAGACGACCACGATGTCGTCGACGCTGTGATCTATTGGTGGCGCGACGGCGACGGAGACCTGGTTGATGCGCTGATGGATTCGCTCACCACCCTCAAGGAAGGCGGCGTGGTGTGGGTGCTGACCCCCAAGTCAGGTCGCGAGAATTATGTTTCACCGGCTGACATCCAGGACGCCGCCCCGACGTCCGGCTTGCACTTGACCACGTCGGCCGGGGTTTCCAAGGACTGGAGCGCCACCCGCCTGGTGGCTAAGAAGAACAAGTGACGGAAGTCCAGGAATCTTCCGCCCTCTCGGTCGTTCCGGAGGTTGGCCTGCCGGCACCGGACTTCGAGTTGTCCAACCAGTACGGTGAGCCGATCCGGCTTTCGGATTTCAGGGGCCGCAACGTAGTAGTGGTGTTTTATCCGTTCGCTTTCTCCGGCATCTGTACAGGCGAGCTCTGCGAAATCCGCGACAACATTGCGTCCTTCGAGGACTCCGACGCGACGGTGCTGGCTGTTTCCGTGGACAGCAAATTCGCTTTGCGGGCCTACGGTGAGAAGGAAGGTTACGGATTCGACCTGCTGGCAGACTTCTGGCCTCATGGCGCCGTCGCTTCGCAGTATGGGGTTTTCGATGCCCAGAGCGGAATGGCACTGAGGGGCACCTTCATCATCGATTCCGAGGGCATCGTGCGCTACGTGGTGGTCAATCCACGTGGCCAGGCGCGGGATCTCGCGGAATATCGCACAGCCCTGTCGGCCCTTTCGAGGACATAGCGTGGCCAACGCACGGCCAGGGGTGGGCATGACAGGGTTTGCCAGCATGACGCCGGTGTCCGACGATGCTTTGGCCCCGGACGAGGTGGCTGCCCTGAGGGAAGCCTCCGCCGTCCTTGCCGGCAGGCGGCTGGCCATGCTCACGGGCGCCGGGCTCAGTACCGACTCCGGCATTCCTGATTACCGTGGCCCGGGCTCAGCCCCGAGGAAGCCCATGACCTATCAGGAGTTCATTGGCAGCATGGAGAACCGCCGCCGGTACTGGGCCAGGAACCATCTTGGATGGTCGCACCTCCGGCATGCCGATCCAAACGCCGGCCATGCCGCAGTCGCCTTGATGGAGCAGCGCGGTCTCTTGACCGGGCTCGTCACCCAGAACGTTGACAGGCTCCACGAGGACGCAGGAAGCGTCAATGTCGTGGACCTCCATGGGCGGTTCGACCAGGTCATCTGCCTTGACCAAGGACACACGTTTTCCCGGAAGCTGCTGGCGGCCATCCTCGAGGAACTCAATCCTGGTTTCGTGGAGGCTGCCCTCGAGGCAGGCGTGGTGGAGATGGCGCCTGACGCCGACGCAACCATCGAGGATCCGGAATTGATCACGTCCTTCGTGGTGGCAGTGTGTCCCGTATGCGGAGGAACCCTGAAGCCCGACTTCGTCTATTTCGGCGAGAACGTCCCTAAGGACAGGGTGGATCGGGCTTACGCCATGGTGGACAGTGCCGACGCCTTGCTCGTTGCCGGGTCGTCGTTGACGGTGATGAGCGGGCTGAGGTTCGTCCGGCATGCGTCCAAAGCGGGCAAGCCGGTGGTGATCATCAACAGGGGAACCACCCGTGGAGACGGACTGGCAACGCTCAAGCTTGACCTCGGTGTCAGCGGTGCCTTGGAGTATTTGTCCCATGATTTGCCTGATCTGCCGGACACCGGGAGCGCGATTGGTATTTCCACCGGATGATCAGGTAGAGTCATTGTTCGTTGGTTGGGGCGGTAAGGAAAGAAAGCCGCCCAGACCAAGGCAAGGGTCTTTAGCTCAGCTGGTAGAGCGCCACGTTTACACCGTGGATGTCATCGGTTCGATCCCGGTAGGACCCACCAACAACCCCGTCATTTCACACTGAAAAGTGGAAATGGCGGGGTTCTTTTTGTTTGGGGCCGCCTTTGCCGCCTTGTCCTGGTGAGGAAGCCCATCCACGAAGAATGTCAGAGCCTTCGCTTAGCGTTCCCTGTCATGGAGCACGTCTTTATTCGTAACAACCCCGACGGCACTCCAGCGGCCGTCGTCAGGGGTACCAGGGAATGGCAGATAGCGGTTGATCCCGTGAGGTGGTTTGAGAGGGTTCCGTGGTGGGAGGACGCTCGCCGGATGCCAAGGGGGCAAGGGCGCGTGGACATCGAAGTGTGGCAGGTCCAGGTTCGCCTGGGAAGCAACGCCAAGTCGATGCTCGCCACCTGGGAGCTTGTGAGGGACGGAGCCGGCGGGGGATGGCGCCTGAGGGGCGGGGAACTGGCCGTCGCCTGACCTTCCAGGGAAATGGATGAGCTCTCCACCGCGACTATTGGGGGATGCCGCGGTGGAGAGCTCGAAAATGAATATACATTGAACTTTTGGGTTTGGAAAGCTGCGCAGTGGCAACTCTGTCTCTGTGTCGGGAGCTGCCTGCCACCGCCACGATCGACCCGCTCATCTTGCCACTATGATGGGAATTGTTCAGCAGACTGGACAGCCGGTTGAGATCGACAAAGGAGAATCATGGCCGATTCCCGTACCACCCGCCCGGATGGGCTGGGTTCTTCATCCCCGGCGCCGGCGGTAACCCGCGCGGCAGCAGTACTGGAGGCCTTGGCGGAGTCGCCATCGGGTCGCCTGACGCTCAGTGACTTGTCCCGGGAGCTTGGCATCCCCAAGTCGTCCACGTCGAACCTTCTGCTTGCGCTTGAGGAGGCCCGGCTGATCACCCGTCAAGGTGCCGATTTCGCGTTGGGACGCAAGCTGGTGGAGTTGGGCGCCGCCTATCTCAGCCGCCTCGATGAGGTGCAGGAGTTCTATAAGTACTGTGAGCAGGCGCCAACCCTTTCGGGCGAAACGGTCCGGGTGGCCATGCTTGATGGCGACCACGTTATCTACCTGGCACGTTACGAGGGGCACCCCGCCGTCCGATTAACCTCGAACATCGGCGACAAGATGCCTGTTTCACTGTGCGGGGTTGGCAAGGCGCTCATCGCCCAACTGCACGACCATGACATTGAAGCGATGTTCCCCGATGGCTCGGAGCTCCCGGTCATGACTGCGAACTCCCTGCGAACGGCCGAGGAACTCAAGGCCCAGATTTCCACCATCCGCAAACAGGGCTTCGCCTTCGAGGATGAAGAGTCCACCGTGGGAGTTGTCTGCCTGGCCGTGCCGGTACCCACCCATGGTGCGCACGGCCCAAGCCTGGGCCTCTCCGTCACGGCGCTGAAGGCGACCTATTCGGATGAGCAGGGTGCGCTCATGGTCAAGGAACTCAAGGAGCTGGCGCGTTCGCTGGGCAACCCCATGGGCTAGCGCTCGAATACTCGCATTAAATCTGATTACAACCTTGGCATGTGATCCAACTCGCTGTACGCTGTTCAGCATAGTGACCTTGGCGGTTGATGCCATCACTATCTCGCCGGGCCAACGGGGGCCTGGCGTGATGTTGAGGGAGTGCTTGTGATTACTCGAACCAATGCAAAGCTCGCAGCAGAAGCTGACGACGCTGTTGTTGAACCGGAGCAGCTGCGCAGGGCGACGCTGGCCAGTTCCGTAGGCTCCGCCCTGGAGTACTACGACTTCTATATTTATGGCCTGGCTTCTGCTTTGATCTTCGGGCCGTTGTTCTTCTCTCCTCTGGGACCTGACGGGGCATTGATTGCCTCCTTTGCCACCTACGGCGTCGGGTTTGCGGCGCGTCCGTTCGGTGGCTTGTTCTTTGGCTACATTGGAGACCGCTTCGGCCGGAAAATGGTCCTCATCCTGACCATCGCCCTGATGGGTACGGCAAGCTTTGCCATCGGCCTCCTGCCCACGTTCGAGCAGGCCGGAATGCTCGGGGCTGTCCTCCTGGTTACCTTGCGGATCATCCAGGGCCTGGGGGCGGGCGCTGAGCAGGCCGGTGCCACCACGCTCATCTCGGAAGTCGCGCCGCGCCGCCGTCGTGGTTTCTTTGCTTCCCTGCCTTTCGTCGGAATCCAGTTGGGCACCCTGCTCGGAGCCGGAACTTTTGCCCTCATCGCCATGGCAGACAAATCGGTGTTGCAAGGTTGGCTGTGGCGCGTACCCTTCCTCGCCAGCTTCATCCTCATCGCCGTCGCCATCTTCATTCGCCTCAAGTTGAAGGAAACGCCGGCGTTCCAGGAACTCGAGAAGCACAAGAACGTCGTCAAGAACCCCATCGGCGCACTGTGGAAGCACTCGAAGAAGAACGTCCTGGTGGGAATCGGACTCCGGATGGGGGAGAACGGAAACTCTTCCATCTACTCCGCATTGCTGGTCTCGTTCATGAGCATGCCGGCGGGCGTCTTCGCCGGCAACAACTCCATCGGTCCTGTCGGCCTGCTCATTGCCGCGGGTTTCGCGGCGATCCTGGTGGTAACTTTCGGTGCTTTGTCGGACCGTTTCGGCCGAGTGCCCGTTTACCGCTACGGGGCCCTGTTCCAAGCCATCATTGCCGTTCCCGCCTTTTACCTGGTCACCCTTGGCAACGTCACCTTGGTGTGGGTGGTCATGGCGGTTGGCATTGCGATCGGCGTCCAGTCGATGCTCGGTCCCCAGTGCCCGCTGCTTCCTGAACTGTTCGGATCCCAATACCGCTTCACGGGTGTTGCCATGAGCCGTGAGATCTCGGCTGTCATCGCCGGTGGTGTGGCTCCACTGCTGGGCGCCGTACTGCTTGCGGCAACCAATCATTCCTGGCTGGTCCTCGCTGTGTATTCGTTGGTCCTTGCCCTGATTTCCTTTGTCACCACGTTCTTCACACCGGAAACGGTTGGCCGTGACCTGGTCAGCACGGAAGACGCCAAGTAGCAGTCGAAGCAGTGCAAAAGGCCCCCGCCCCGTGAGGGAGCGGGGGCCTTTTGGCTGCCCTGCTGGCTTAGTAGAAGTGCACCGGGTCCACGAGGTGGGGCAGTTCGCCGCCGTCGATGAACGTGCGCAGGTTGCTGCAGAAGCGCTCGGCGATGAGCCGGTTTTCCGCGGTGCTGAGCGCCGAGGTGTGCGGGGAGACGAGCACCTTCGGGTGGTTCCAGAGCGGGCTGTCCTGGGGAAGCGGCTCGACGGCGAAGACGTCCAGGCAGGCGTAGGAGACCTGTCCGTTGTTGAGGGCTTCGAGGAGCGCGTCCTCGTCCACCACGGTGCCGCGGCCGACGTTGACGAAGACGGCTCCAGGCTTCATGGCCGAGAAAATCTCCGTGCTGAACAGCTTTTCCGTGTAGGGGGTGCCGGGCAGCGTGTTCACCACGGCATCGGCGTCGGCCAGCAGCCCGGCGAGGCCTTCGTTGGTGGTCACTTGGTCAATGCCGTCGATGGCTTCGACGGTGCGCTTGGTGCCACTGACCCGCATGCCCAGGGCCCGGGAGATACGGGCTGTTTCCATGCCGATTTCGCCGAGGCCGGCGATGACCACCTTGGAACCGTTGGCAAGCTTGGTGGGCGTACGCAGGGCGGGCCAGACCTTGGCGGCCTGGTCCTGTGCCATCTCGCCGCTGCGCTTGAAGCCATTGAGGATGCCGAAGGCGGAGAATTCTGCGAGGGGCAGTGCGTGGACACCGGCGGAGGTGGTGACGTGGAACTTACGGAGCGTTTCGGTGTCGAGTCCTGACGCCTTGACGGCTCCACCGGCGCCGGCTGCCATGGCGTGGATCCACTGCAGGTGCGGGTTGCTTTGGGCTATCCGCGCCAGTCCGGCGGGGCTTTCGTTGGGGAAGCCGTAGAGGACCTGTGCTTTGTTGAGCATGGCCCAGTAGCGTTCCTCCTGCTCAGGGGTGCGCTTGAAGTCCGGGTCGCCGGCGTGGTCGGCGGGGAAACGCTCCGGAGGCAGCAGGTCGGGCTCGTACAGAACCGTCACGGAAGGGTCTATGGCACGGATCTGCTCTACGTACTCAGCCTCGAGGGGTACAGCGATCGCGATGGTAAGTTCATCAGTCGTCATAGTGTTCATCATACTGAATGGAGGCTAGGATATTGAACAGAGTTCCATCATTTGGGCACATCAGCCGAGGCACCAGTGCCTGTTGCACAAGGAAGTGAGGATCGGCTCCATGACGAGTAAGAGCGTGGGTTTTGTAGGTTTGGGTCTCATGGGTGGCCCCATGGCCGCCAACATTGCTGCGGCCGGCTGGGACGTGACCGCATGGAACCGCTCGAGCGCAGCGTTCGACGATCTGGACGGCATCGCACGCGCAGAAAGCGTCGCCGATCTGCGTGACCAGCCCACCCTGATCTTCATGCTCCCCGACTTGCCCTTCATCGAGGCTGCCGCCTCCGGCCTGCTCGACTCCTGGCGGGCGGAGCCACCCATGCCGGGGACCGCCGTCGTCGTCATGAGCAGCGTCTCCCCAACGGAAGTGCAGCGTTTCGGCGAAACCGTGGAAGCGGCCAGCGGCGGCAATGCCGTGGTGGTCGACGCCCCCGTCAGCGGTGGCACGGTGGGTGCCCGCAACGGAACCCTCGCCATCATGGTGGGCGCCTCCGAGACTGATTTTCAACGGCTCGAACCGCTCTTCGCCACCATGGGCACCACCGTTCGACGGATGGGTCCCCTGGGGTCGGGCTCGCTCGCCAAGGCGTGCAACCAGCTGATCGTCGGAAGCACGACGGCGGCACTTGCCGAGGCGGCGGAACTCGCCGAACGTTCGGGCATGGATGTGGCCGCACTCTACGACGTGTTGTCCGGAGGCCTGGCGGGCAGCCGTGTCCTGGAGGTCGTGGGACCCCGGCTCGCGGCCAAGGACTACACACCCACCGGCCCGGCAAAGTTCATGCACAAGGACCTCGGATTCCTGCTGGACAGTGCCAGGGCAGCAGGCTCCGCGGTTCCCATGGCCACGGCCGCGATTGAACTTTACGCCGAACTGAAGCGGCAGGGCCTGGGAGACCAGGACCTCGCCGTCGTGCGGCAGGCAATAGCCAACCTGGGCGTGGCATCTCCCGCGTCGCAGGTCTCCAACTAAACCGGCACCAACCAAGAAGGAAAACAAAGAACCATGAGTGGACTATTCGACCTGACCGGGCGCGTCGCGCTGGTCACTGGCTCGAGCCGCGGGATCGGCAACGCGCTGGCCCGTGGCCTGGCAGATGCCGGGGCGACGGTGGTGCTCAACGGCATCAGCACAGAGCGGCTGGAAGCCGCGCACCAGGCCATGGCCGCTGAGTACCCGGAAGGGCGCGTACACAGCCGTGCGTTCGACGTCACCGATGCCGCGTCCGCCGCCGAAGGCGTGGAGTGGATCGAGAAGAACGTCGGTCCCCTTGACATCCTGGTGAACAACGCCGGAATCCAACACCGCGTCCCGATGCTGGACCTGGACGTCAAGGACTGGGACCGGGTCATCACCACGGACCTCACCAGCGCCTTCCTGGTGGGCCGCGAGGCTGCCCGCCACATGATTCCCCGTGGCCAGGGCAAGATCATCAACATTTGCTCCGTCCAGACGGACCTGGCCCGTCCCACCATTGCACCGTACGTCGCTGCCAAGGGTGGCTTGCGCAACCTCACCCGTGCCATGACGGCTGAATGGGCGGCTTCCGGCCTTCAGATCAACGGCATCGCCCCGGGGTACATCCACACTGAAATGACGCAGAACCTGGTTGACGATTCCGACTTCAACTCCTGGATCCTCGGCCGCACGCCGGCCAACCGCTGGGGTACCGTTGCCGACCTGGCAGGCCCCACGGTATGGCTCGCCTCGCAGGCTTCGAACTTCGTCAACGGCCAAACCATCTTTGTCGATGGCGGAATGACGGTGGTGGTCTGATGGGCATCGCCCTTCCTTCCTCCGGACCGGCAGTGGTTGCCCACGGCAAGGGCGACCTCCGCATCGAAGACATCCCGCTGGCGACTCCGGCAGCTGACGAGTCGGTCGTGGAGATCGCCTACGGCGGCATCTGCGGATCAGACCTTCACTACTGGCTGCACGGGGCTGCAGGTGAGTCCATCCTCAAGGCACCCATGGTGCTGGGACACGAAATCGTTGGCGTGGTTGTGCAGCAGGCAGCCGACGGAAGCGGTCCGGGCGTCGGTACGCCCGTTGCTGTCCACCCTGCCACTCCGGCACCGGGCGATGTCAGGTACCCCGAGGACCGGCCCAACCTCTCCCCGGGATGTACCTACCTGGGCAGTGCGGCTCGTTACCCCCACACCGATGGCGCCTTCAGCCGCTACGCCAACCTTCCGTCCCGCATGCTGCGCGAATTGCCGGCGTCCCTGGACCTGCGGACAGCCGCCCTGGTGGAGCCGGCGAGCGTCGCGTGGCACGCCGTCGCCCGCGCCGGTGATGTGGCGGGCAAGAGCGCCCTGGTGATCGGCAGCGGTCCGATCGGTGCCTTGACGGTCGCCGTCCTGAAGCGGGCCGGAGCGTCCCGGATTGTCGCCGTCGACATGCATGACAAGCCACTGGAAATCGCCCGGGCCGTGGGCGCCGATGCTGTCCTGAAGGGTGACGACGCCGAGGCAATCGCGGCAGTGGACGCGGACATCGTCGTCGAATCCTCGGGCAGCCACTTCGGTCTCGCGTCAGCCATCAAGGGTGCCACCCGCGGCGGCAAGGTGGTGATGGTGGGTCTCTTGCCATCCGGCCCGCAGCCCGTGTTCATTTCGCTGGCCATCACCCGCGAGCTGGAATTGCTGGGCTCGTTCCGCTTCAACGACGAAATCGACCAGGTCATCGCCGCGTTGGCTGACGGTTCATTGTCGGTGGATCCGGTGGTCACGCACGAGTTCGACCTCGCGCACGGACTGGAAGCGTTCGAAGTCGCAAGGAACTCCGCCGAATCCGGGAAGGTCCTCCTGAACTTCCAGGACTAGTTCCGGGCTACCGGCACGAAGACGCGGGGCTGGCCGTCCCAGCTGGGGGCCAGCTCCGCGATGGTCTGCTTCATGATCCTGCCGGAGGCTTCGCGGGCGCCCTTGCCGTCCCCGGAGTTGATGGCATGGGCAACGTCGATGTGCCACTGCAGTGCTTGCTGCTGCGGGTGCTCGGGCATCAAACCGTGGACTGTCCGGCCCGTCAAGGTCTCCGTCACCTGGCCGATCAGGTTGGCGAACATCTCGTTGCCGGATCCGGAAAGGACCAGGGCGTGGAACCGGATATCCAGGTCCAGGAACGTGGCCATGTCTCCGGCATCGCCGGACTTCTTCATGGCCAGGGAGATGTCCACGAGCTCCTGCCGGAGCGTTGCCGGGGCGTTGCCGGCGGCAAGTTCGGCAGCCACGGGCTCGACGGCGGAACGCAACTCTGCGAGCGACCTCAACTGCGCGCCGCGTCCTTCGCCGGCAAGGCGCCAGCGGATCACCAACGGGTCGAAAGGGTTCCAGCGGTGGGCGGGCAGGACCCGGATGCCTACGCGCTTGATGGTCTCGACAAGGCCGAGGGATTGAAGGACCCGAACGGCTTCGCGCACCACCGAGCGCGATACGTTCAATTCGTCTTCCAAGTGTTCCGCCAACATGACGTGCCCTGTCGGCAGGGTACCGCCGACGATCCGGGTACCCAGGTGCTCGACGGCGCGGTGGTGGAGGCTGGTTGACATAGAGGTAAGCATAGTGGCGGGCGAAGGTCCTGCGCGCGCAGCGTGCGTGGGTGGCGCCCGGGATCCGATGCCCGGACGGAACGGCCGCAACCTAGACTGTTTATGACGCGGCAGTGTCCCACAACGTGGGCGATGCTTCCGGCCCACGGCTTAAATACGTATGGTTTATTACAGCCCCTGTTTATCAAAATCGCTTCCTGCATGCCCGCAGGACTGACTGCACACGATCGAATTGGAGTTTTGATGTCAGCACACATCGGTGTCACCGGCCTAGCGGTGATGGGCGCCAACCTGGCCCGTAACCTTGCCCGCAACGGCTTCACCGTGGCACTTCACAACCGCTCCGTGGAAAAGACCGACGCCCTGCTGGAGAAGCACGGATCCGAAGGCGACTTCATCCGCACGGAAACGCTGCAGGAACTCGTCGACTCGCTGGAGAAGCCCCGCCGCGTCCTCATCATGGTCAAGGCCGGCGCTCCGGTCGACAACGTGATCGAGCAGCTCGAACCCCTGCTCGAAGCCGGGGACATCATCATCGACGCCGGCAACTCGCACTACGAGGACACCCGCCGCCGCGAAGCTGCCCTGGCCAAGAAGGACCTGCACTTCGTGGGCGTTGGCGTCTCCGGTGGTGAGGAAGGTGCCCTGAACGGCCCGTCCATCATGCCTGGCGGTTCCCGCGAGTCCTACGACGCCCTTGGCCCGCTGCTGGAGAAGATCTCCGCCAAGGTCGACGGCGAACCGTGCTGCGCGTGGGTGGGCACCGATGGTGCCGGCCACTTCGTGAAGATGGTCCACAACGGCATCGAGTACGCCGACATGCAGGTCATTGGCGAAGCGTTCGACCTCCTGCGTTCCGGTGCAGGCATTGAGCCGGCCGAGCAGTCCAAGATCTTCGCTGAGTGGAACAAGGGCGATCTGTCCTCCTTCCTGATCGAAATCTCCGCCGAGGTCCTGGGCCACGTCGATGCCAAGACCGGCAAGCCGTTCGTTGACGTCGTGGTGGACGCTGCCGGCCAGAAGGGCACCGGCCGCTGGACGGTCATTTCCGCCCTGGAACTCGGTTCGCCGGTTTCGGGCATTGCCGAGTCCGTGTTCGCCCGGGCCCTGTCGTCCCAGGCAGAACAGCGCAAGCTGGGCCAGGAACTGCTCGCCGGTGAGGAAGCCGCCGTCGAAATCCCCGAGACGTTCGTTGAGGACGTCCGCCAGGCGCTGTACGCCTCCAAGCTGGTCTCCTACGCCCAGGGCCTGGACATGCTGACCTCCGCCGCGAAGGAATACGGCTGGGACCTCAAGCTGGACGAGATCGCCTCCCTGTGGCGTGCAGGCTGCATCATCCGTGCGGAACTGCTCAAGGACATCACCAAGGCCTACGCAGCCGAAGAGAAGCCGGCCAACCTGCTGTTCGCTCCGGCGTTCACCAAGGCCATCGCCGAAGTCCTTCCGGCCTGGCGCCGCGTGGTGGCCACCGCTGTCCAGTTGGGCATTCCGGTACCGGTGTTCTCCTCCTCGCTCGCGTACTACGACGGCCTGCGCCGCAAGCGCGTTGCCGCTGCCCTGATCCAGGGCCAGCGCGACCTCTTCGGTGCACACACCTACGGCCGCGTAGACGCCGAAGGCACGTTCCACACCCTGTGGGGCGAAGACAAGTCCGAAATCTCGGCCGTCGACACCCACTGATTGCAAAACCGCCGAAGGCCGGTTCCTCCCTTATAGGCTGGGAGGAACCGGCCTTTGCCGTATTCAGGGTTGAGGAGCACCAGATGAGCGAACCCACCGCCTTTGTCACGGGCGCTTCCACCGGAATCGGCTACGCAGCTGCCTTGGCCTTGCGAACGGCCGGTTTCACCGTCTACGCAGGGGCCCGACGAGTGGAGAAGATGGAGCCGCTAAAGGTTCAGGGCATCCACGTCCTTTCCCTGGACGTCACCGACGACGCATCGATGGTGTCCGCAGTCCGTCACGTGGAGAATGCGCAAGGACAGGTGGATGTCCTGGTGAACAATGCCGGCTACGGGTCCTACGGCTCCTTGGAAGAAGTCCCGCTCTCCGAGGGCCGGCGGCAGTTCGAGGTCAACGTCGTAGGCCTGGCACGGATGTCCCAGCTGGTCATTCCGGGTATGCGGCGAAAGGGCGCCGGCCGGATCATCAATATCTCATCCATCGGCGGGAAGATGTACGAGCCACTCGGCGCCTGGTATCACGGGACCAAGTTCGCCGTGGAGGGCATGAGCGATTCATTGCGCCTGGAACTTAAACCGCACGGCATCGATGTGGTGATCATCGAACCGTCCGGAACGGACACGGAGTGGGGAACCATCGCCGGTGAAGGCCTCATGCTGGCTTCCGGCAGCGGACCCTACAAGGACCAGGCACACGTCATGGCTGCCGCGCTGGCTTCCACCTCGGGGCAGGTGCTGTCCACGCCGCCGGACGATGTGGCCAGGGCCGTCGCCAGGGCGGCAACGGCAAAACGCCCCAGGACCCGATACCCGGTGGGCAGGGGAGCCTGGAGCGTCCTGGCGTTGCGAAGGTTACTCCCGGACCGTGTGTTCGACACGGTGCTGTGGAATTCCTATCAGAGGTTTGTCCGCTAGATCCGGTACTCGATGTAGTACTCGGCCGGGTCGACGGCGGGCTTGGTTTCGGACTTGGCGTCGCGGTGCCGCCACGTGGCCGGGACGCCGGTGATGATGGACTCCGGCGGAGCGTTCTTGACCACCACTGCATTGGCACCCACGGCGCTGTCCGCGCCGATGGTGATGGGTCCCAGGACCTTGGCGCCTGCGCCGATGGTCACGCGGTCGCCGATGGTGGGGTGGCGCTTGACCTTGGCCAGGGACCGTCCGCCGAGGGTTACCCCGTGGTAGATCATCACGTCGTCGCCGATTTCGGAAGTCTCGCCGATCACCACACCCATGCCGTGGTCAATGAAGAAGCGGCGGCCGATGGTGGCTCCGGGGTGGATCTCGATACCGGTGAGGAAGCGTGCAAGCTGCGAAATCAGGCGGGCCGGGAAGCGGAGGGCCGGGTTCTGCCACAGCTTGTGGGTTAAGCGGTGTGCCCAGATGGCGTGGAGGCCGGAATAGGCAAAAAAGTTCTCAAAAGAGCCTCGAGCCGCCGGGTCGTGTGACCGGGCGGCGTCGAGGTCTTCCTTAAGCCTTGCGAAGAAACTCACAAAGACCTTTCTACAGGAATGAATATTGGCGGGCGAAGAATCAGCCGCGGATATCGTCAAACAGGACAGTGGAGATGTAACGTTCGCCGAAGTCGCAAACCACGGCAACGATCAGCTTGCCTGCGTTTTCCGGGCGCTTGGCCAGTTCCAGTGCGCCCCAGACGATGGCTCCGGAGGAGATGCCGCCCAGGATGCCTTCGCGGGCACCGAGTTCGCGCGCAACGCGGACAGAGTCTTCCAAGGTGGCGTCAAGCACTTCGTCGTAGACGTTGGTGTCCAGGATTTCGGGGACGAAGTTTGCTCCGAGGCCTTGGATCTTGTGCGGACCGGGTGCGCCACCGTTGAGGATGGGGGAGTCCTTGGGCTCCACGGCCACGATCTGGACGCCCGGCTTGCGTTCCTTAAGGACCTGCCCGACGCCGGTAATGGTTCCGCCGGTGCCCACGCCGGAGACGAAGATGTCCACTTCGCCGTCGGTGTCGGCCCAGACTTCTTCGGCAGTGGTTTCGCGGTGGACCTGCGGGTTGGCCTCGTTGGCGAACTGGCGTGCCCAAATGGAGTTCTCGGTGTTGGCCACGATTTCCTGGGCCTTTTCCACGGCGCCACGCATGCCTTCGGAACCCGGGGTCAGCACGATCTCGGCGCCGTAGGCACGGAGCATGACACGGCGCTCGGTGGACATGGTCTCCGGCATGGTCAGGATGACCTTGTAACCACGGGCGGCGCCAACCAGGGCCAAAGCGATGCCGGTGTTGCCGGACGTACCTTCGACGATGGTTCCGCCAGGCTTCAGGGCGCCGGACTTTTCGGCGGCGTCGATGATGGCTACGCCGATGCGGTCCTTGACGCTGTTGGCCGGGTTGTAGAACTCGAGCTTGACTGCGACAGTGGCGCCAAGTCCTTCGGTAAGGCGGTTCAAGCGGACAAGCGGGGTGCGTCCAACCAGCTGGGTGACGTCGTCGTAGATCCTTGCCATGAAAATGTATGCCTATCTCTCAAGAGGGAATGCTGAGGTCAGCCTAACCAGCAGCGTCGAAACCCTGCTAAGCAATTAGCCATGCAGAGTAATATTTCCGGGCTTTTGCCAGCTTCGGGTTAATAATCACCTGGCAATAGCCCTGGTTGGGGAACTTTGCGTAGTAGTTCTGGTGAATATCCTCGGCTTCGTAGAAGTCGCCCAAGCGGCTGACCTCCGTCACGATCGGATGCTGCCACAGGGACTGCGCGCGTTCGATCGCTTCTTCGAAGAGGATCTTCTCCTCGGTGGTGGTGTAGAACATGGACGAGCGGTACTGGGTGCCGACGTCGTATCCCTGGCGGTTCAAGGTGGTGGGGTCGTGCAGGGCGAAGAACATGTCCAGGATGACTTCGGCGGGCACCACGGATTCGTCGAAGGTCACTGCCACCACCTCGGCATGGCCGGTGGTTCCGGAGCAGACCTCGTAGTAGTCGGGATTGCGGAGATGGCCCCCGGTGTAGCCGGAAACGACAGACTGTACGCCGCGGGTTTTCTGGTAGACGGCATCGAGGCACCAGAAGCAGCCGCCGCCAAGTACGAAAGTTTTCATGGTCTCTTCAATGGATCGGACGGACTGATGATTCCCGCAATACCTTACGGGACGGTGACGGAGATCGACAGGATGCTGGGGTTGGTGGCAGGTCACACCCTGACCGATCCGTTGCGGTAGGTAAGAATAAGAGTATGGAAGCAGTAGACACCGCCCATTCCGATGCGGACTCCAGCGACGACGCCGGAACAGTTGAAGACAACGGTGAACCGACACTGGGCCAGGTGCTCCTGGCAGTAGAGGAACTCTGGCCGGAGTCCCTGGCCGAAGACTGGGATGAGGTTGGCTTGGTTGTAGGGCGGCCTGACTCCCCGGTAACCAAGGTCCTCTTCGCTGTGGATCCGACGCTTGAAGTGATCGACGAGGCCATTGAGTGGGGTGCCGAACTCCTGATTACCCACCATCCCTTGCTGCTCAGGGGCGTGAACTCGGTAGCCGCCACCACTGCCAAAGGCCTGGCCGTCCATCGCCTGATCGAGGCCGGAACCGGGTTGCTGACGGTCCATACCAATGGTGACTCAGCCGTCGGGGGAGTCTCCGATGTGCTGGCGCATGCCTTCGGCCTGGACAACGTCAGCCCGCTGACCACGGCCGCTAACGGCCTGCCCGAGGAAGGCATCGGCAGGGTTGGCGATCTGCCCGAACTCATGACCCTCGGAGATTTTGCCGCCCGGGTCTTCGGCGTGCTGCCGGCCGTTGCAGGGGGCGTGCGCGTGGCGGGTGACAAGGACGGATTGGTGCGGCGCGTTGCGGTGTGCGGCGGCGCCGGTGACAGCCTGTTCGATGCCGTTCGGGCCAACCAGGCCGACGTTTACGTGACTGCCGACATGCGGCACCACCCGGCCTCGGAAGCCCGCGAGGCGGCTGTGAACGACCGGCCATACCTTATTGACGTTTCGCACTTTGCCAGCGAATGGCTGTGGCTGCCGGTGGCCGCCGAAGCGTTGTCGAACGTACTTAAGGATCAAGGACACGATGTGGAGATCCGGGTCAGCAGCGCCAACAGCGATCCCTGGGACTTCATCCTGACTCCCGGCGGGGACTAGCATCAACAAGACAGCGGCCGGCACTGACCAGCGGTGCCGGCAACAGACAGGTGGAGGTAAGCGTGGCGAAGGCAGCACCGGCAGAACAACTCAAATTGCTTGAACTGCAGGGCCTTGATGCCAAGCTGAAGTCGCTGGCGGGCCAGCGGAAGGTACTGGAAAACGATCCCCGCATCACCGACCTGCAGGACGCCCTGAAGGTGGCGAACGGCGAACTCGGTGCGGCGAAGCTCGCCGTCCACGATTCCGAGGCGGAGTTGAGGCGTTCGGAAGCGGATGTGGAGCAGGTAGTCAGCCGCATCGAGCGCGACGAAGCCCGGCTCAACAGCGGCACCGGACTGTCCAAGGACCTGGTGGCGCTGCAGAACGACATCGCTTCCCTGAACAAGCGCCGGTCGGACCTGGAAGATGTGGAGTTGGAAATCCTCGAGCGCCTCGACGGGCTCCGCGAACGCCAAGCTGCCCAGCAGGCGATCGTGGATGACATCCAGGGTTCCTTTGGGAGCATCCGGGCCGACCTGGACCAGGAGATTGCCCGCATCGCGTCGGAGGAAGCAGTCGTCCGTGGCGAACGGGCTGCCTTCGCGGAGGCCTTGGACCAGGGCATGGTGGCCATTTATGAGAAGACCATTGCCAAGCGCGGCGTGGGTGCTGCCCGCCTTTTCCATGGAAAGTCTGAAGGCTCGGGGATGACGCTCAGCCCCGGCGACCTCGCCGAAGTCAAGGCCGCGGCCGAGGACGACATCGTGTTCTGCCCCGATTCCGGCTGCATCCTGGTCCGCTCGGCGGAGTGGAACTAGCCCGCCAGGATGATGTTGAGGGCATGCGGCTTGCGGGCCGTGCCCTCAACAAGTTCGCTGGTCCACACCTCGCTGGCTGCCTTCAGGAGTTGGGCGGGGGTGGCGGGAGCTTTTCCGCGCCTGGTGAGCAGGTGCCGGGCCAATTCACCGCGGGTGTGCTTGGCGAAGTGGCTCACCACCGTGCGCTTGCCCTTGGCTTCAGTGAACACATTGACGGTCACCGTTTGATCTGCCGGTGGCGCCCAAGCGGCCGCATAGGTACTGGACCGGCAGTCAACCAGCAGCTCGCCTTCGGCGCGCTTGGCGAGGGCGGCGGCCAGCTGCGGCTTCCAGTACGAGGCGAGGCGTCCGACGTCGGGCAGTGCGGTTCCCATGGACAGCCGGTAGGCGGGCACATGGTCGCCAAAGCCGATGGCGCCCCACAGAGCGGAAACCACCAGGATTGATTCGGCAGCCTTGCGGCGCTGCGTGGGGGTCAGGCTGTTGTACCCGAGGGCGTCGTACAGGACGCCGGAGTAGACCTGGTGGGCTGGGGCGGCCGGTTCCGAGTGCAGCCTGGTGTTGCGTTCGACGTCGTCACGCAGCGAGGCGCCGACGCCGAGTAACGCGAGGGCGTCTTCATGCGCACTGACGGTACCCAGCGCCTCCAGGACCCTGGCCCGGGAGGTGTTCAAGTCCGGGAAGCTCAGCGCCTCCCAGTCGATGGAGGGTCCTTTGGCAGCGGGTGTCTTGCCTTCGGAAGGCGGCAGGAGAATCAGCACCAGTCGATATTACCGGTGTCCGGGCGTGGCTCCCGACGCCGGTAGACTGTACGGCGGATGGGTTGACCAGGCGGCCGCGCGCCACGAAAGTGGCTCGAGGAACGTCCGGGCTCCACAGGGCAGGGTGGTGGGTAACGCCCACTCGGGGTAACCCGCAGGCAAGTGCCACAGAAAACAGACCGCCTGCGCCGACCGGTGCCTGCACCGGTTGGTTGGCAGGTAAGGGTGAAACGGCGGTGTAAGAGACCACCAGCTCCCTGGGTGACCGGGGAGGCTAGGTAAACCCCACCCGGAGCAAGGCCAGACAGGACACGTTCGAGGGCTGCCCGCCCGAGTGTCCGGGTAGGCTGCTGGAGGGCGTCGGCAACGGCGTTCGTAGATGGATGGCCGCCACTCCCTTGCCGGTAACGGCTCGGGATGACAGAACCCGGCGTATCGGTCAACCCATCCACATACCCCCTGTCAGTGGTGGTCGTGCCAGCCGCTGAGTTCTTCGAAGATGGGGACGTCCTCCGCGGTCAGGTTCCAGTACTCCTCGCTCTTGGGCACGGATGCGGCATCCGGCTTGTACGGGGGACTGGTGAAGGAAAGGTGCGGCCTTTCCCATGCCACGTCGCGCCGGACCACGCGGGCGGGTGAACCCACGGCGATGACGTTGTTGGGGATGGTTCCGGTGACGATGCTGCGGAACCCAATCACTGAACCGTCGCCCACGCGTGCGCCGCCCAGGGCCACAGCCTGGGCGCCAAACCACACGTGGTTGCCGATGACAACGTCCCTGGCGGGGTTGACGCGACGGCCCGTGGCGACGTCGAAGATGGGATGCCCATCGTCGGTCCGGAATTGGGTGCTGCTGGCGATCATGACGTCGTCACCGAACATGACGGCGGCTCCCTCCACTGCGCTGACCACGGCGACGCTGGTGGTGGTGAAGTCTGCGCCTGTGCGTACCGTTGAATCCTGGCCGACTCGGACGTTCATGCTGAACGGCGACTTGTTGCTGGGACCGATGACGAGCGTGCCGTTGTCGCAGTCGAAAACGGCCTGCAGCTTGGCAATACGGGCGCCTTCCGCGACGATGATGCGGTTGTTCCTGCCTCGAAAGGTCACCGCGATGCCGGTTTCAATGGCCCTGGAACACTCGATGCTGTTCCCGGACCCATCGCTGTGGTCAGCCAGTACTGAGAGTTTGTTCACCTTGGCAGCGTACCGGGAGCTTTTTGGCCCTCAGACGCAGCGTTGCCTAGACCGCGACGAGCCTGACGTCGCGGCTGGCAGCATTGATGGTGACCTCCAAGGACTTCACATCAAGGGGGACGGTGGCCAAGTGGCGCAGGTGCAAGGTGCCCCCGACCGGGACCACGTGGTGGCGTGTCGATTCACCGATCACTGAAGTTACGGCTGTACCTGCGGGCGCGGAGACCGTAGCCGTCAGCTCACGTGTGGAGCCGGGAATGTTCTGCCGGTATTGCGGATAGGGGATGGCTTCCGCGAAAGGGTTACCCGAATCTGTGACCAGGATGTTGTCGCGATGGGTGCTTGAAGCGTCGGCCGCGCCCAGCCCCGATGCCGTCAAAACCAACAGCGAACCCTGGTCCCTTTGTTCCACGAGATAGTCCAGTATGGCGGTGAACGCCTCCATGGACTGCCGGTCTTTGACGCCCAGGTTGTTGGCGTGCCACATCATGACGATGCCGGCCCTCCACTCCCGGGCCCGGTCCACCAAAGCCGTTGCCCGTCCTGGCTCCGTGTAGAGGTCCAGGCTGTAATGGTTCTGCCCATCCCGCAGCACGCCATCCAGGGGACGGTAATAACTGTCCGGGAGATACCCGGAGGCCAAGGCGTGGAAGTCGTGGATCAGCCTGCCAGCAGCTGTTCCAGCCCAGGCTGCCACCGTCCTGGATGGCATATGGCCGTCATAGCGGATGCTGGAACCGCCCGGGGGAGCGAAGCAGTCGATCGGAATGCGGGGCAGGAAGCGGCCGAGATCCTGCAGTGCCCCCACGATTTCCTGGTGCAAGGCGTCGTCCCCGGACGCGTCCCTGTGGGTGGCGCCATGGTTCCACACCTCGCCGCCGTGCTGCAGGCAGTAGTGCTGGATGTTCTGCCAGGTATCGCTTTCGGTGGGTACGCTTCCGATCCGTTGGGTGGTGGTGACCCGCGTGAACGGCAGGTTGCGCTCAACCAGGAGCGGCAGCACTTTGTCCCTGAAGTCGCGTGCGCCGTCGTCGAAACGCAGGGCCACGGCACCCCGGCCGCCTGTGCCGATCCGGCCGCCCTTCCGGGCCAGGAGCGCTTGGCGGAGCAGCTCGCGCCGCACTGGATGAGTCACACCCGGGAGTCTACGGGACACCCGTGTGAGTGATTTCACGCATCCGGGCGGCCACTGCGCCGGGATCCAGCCCTAGAATGGTTACTGAACGTAGAAGTTCTGCCGCCGGGTCTGCGTTCGCAGCCGGCGGATTTTCTTTGCTCTCGTTCAAGGCGCCGTGGGTGGACCGAAGCCCGCAGCGCATGTGCCGCAGGACTACTCCGGGCGGCCGACGCCATCTGCATACGAAGACGTATGTGGTTGACCCAAGGAAGGTAGTTCTGTGAGCCAGACGTCAGATTCTTGTCTTGATAAGTGGATGGGCCGGGAGGCCCTCGCCGAGGCCATGATTCCGGTGATCGGCCGGCTGTACCGGGAAAACAACGTGGTCACCAGCATCCACGGCCGGAGCCTGATCAACAAGTCCACCATGAACATCCTGAAGGCCCACCGCTTCGCCCGCCGGATGAGCAATACAGAGCTGCTGCTCGAAGAGACCGCGCCCCTGCTGAATGCCTTGGCTGAGCTGGAGCTCGGCGCTGCCGCGATCGACATCGCCCGGCTGACCGAAAAGTACCGTGCAGAAAACGGCGCTGTCTCCCTGGATGAGTTCCTTCGCGCGGAGTTGGCTGACGTTGTGGGCAAGCGCGGCGCGGACGACCGCACCAGCACCGACGTCGTCCTCTATGGCTTTGGCCGCATCGGACGTCTGCTCGCCCGCCTCCTGATCGAAAAGGCAGGCGGCGGACACGGGCTGCGCCTCCGTGCGATCGTTGTGCGCAAGGGCGCCGAGAACGACCTCGTCAAGCGCGCCAGCCTGCTGCGCCGCGACTCCGTCCACGGTTCCTTCGAAGGCACCATCCGGGTGGACGAGGAAGCCAACACCATCACGGCCAACGGCGTCCAGATCCAGGTGATCTACTCCGACAACCCCGCCACGGTGGACTACACCGCCTTCGGCATCAAGGACGCACTGGTGGTGGACAACACCGGCCGCTGGCGCGACGCAGATGGCCTCTCCCAGCACTTGCAGAGCAAGGGTGTTGCCCGCGTCCTGCTGACCGCCCCCGGCAAGGGCGACCTCAAGAACATCGTGCACGGCATCAACCAGGCCGACATCACCGACGAAGACAAGATCGTCACCGCAGCCTCCTGCACCACCAACGCCATCACCCCCGTGCTGAAGGCCCTGAACGACAAGTTCGGGATTATCCACGGGCACGTGGAGACCGTGCACTCGTTCACGAACGACCAGAACCTGATCGACAACTTCCACAAGGGCGACCGCCGGGGACGCTCCGCTGCCCTGAACATGGTGATCACGGAAACGGGCGCCGCCAAGGCCGTAGCCAAGGCCCTCCCGGAGTTGCAGGGGAAGCTCACCGGCAACGCCATCCGCGTTCCCACGCCGGATGTGTCCATGGCCATCCTCAACCTCAACCTCGCCAACGGCACCACGCGCGATGAAGTGAACGACTACCTCCGCGAGATGTCCCTGCACTCGCAGCTGCGCAAGCAGATCGATTACATCGATTCGCCGGACGTTGTTTCCACTGACTTCGTAGGGTCCCGCCGGGCCGGCATCGTGGACGGGCTCGCCACGATTTCCAACGACAAGAACCTGGTTGTCTACGTCTGGTACGACAACGAGTTCGGCTACTCCTGCCAGGTTGTCCGCGTGATGGAGGAGATGGCCGGCGTCAACCCGCCGTCGTTCCCCGCCCGCGATATCGTGGCCCCCATCGCGGTGCTTGAGGCAGCCAACGCCTAAGCCAAAGTGTTACCTGGGTTTCCCGGCTGGGTTACTGGAATCAGCCGGGAAACCTGCTCACAATGGGGTCATGGAAAATGAATCTACGTTGGAGCACGAAACCACGCTTGAACACGCCTTGGACGTGGCCAAGGCCAACCACAAGCAGGCACAAAAACTGCTGGACCAGGCCGTCGCGGCCAATGCTGCCGGCGATGTCACGGACGAGCGCGTTGAGCAATTGCGGGGACTCCTGGCAGTGGCAGCCGAGGACCTGCAGCGCGTGATGCGCGAGCAATAGGCCAGCTATCCTCCATCCACCGTGTGACTCTCCCTGCACACTGTGGACAGCGGCTTCGTTGTCGGTGTTTTGTCCTACGCTCGAAGGGCAACGTCACCCCGATTGAACGGAGCCCCTTGAGTATTACGTGGTCTGCCTACAAGCGTGCCCGCCGCCGGTCCCGGCAAGCCTGGGCCATCCTGGGGCTGCTGGCCGCCACCGTAGTGGGTGGACTGACGTGGTTTTTCACCGCCGGGCAGTTCGATGCTGTGGGCCCGTGGGTCGCAGGCCCAACGGAGGCGCCTGTCTTTGACGCCGCCTGGATGAAGCCGCTCCCGGGCGCCGTCCGCGTCCAGGCCCAGAAAGCGTCTGAGGCCCTGGACCAGCTCGAGGTGAAGGGCAGGTCGTCGAAGAGCGACTATGACCGCACCGCTTTCGGTCAGGCCTGGCTGGATGTTGACCGCAACGGCTGCGACACCAGGAACGATATCCTCCGCCGCGATCTCGCAGGCGTCGAGTTCACCACTGGTTCCACCTGCAAAATCGCCGCGGGAGAAATCCAGGAGCCCTACACTGGCGCGTTTGTGTCGTTCCGGAGGGGGCAGGACACCAGTTCACTCCTCCAGATCGACCATGTGGTGGCGCTGGCCGACGCCTGGCAGAAGGGGGCCAAGCAGTTGTCTGCCCAGCAACGCCAGATGCTGGCCAACGATCCGCTGAACCTGATTGCCGCTGACGGACCCGCAAACGTCAAGAAGGGGGCAGGGGACGCCGCAACCTGGCTGCCGCCCAACAAGAACTTCCGTTGCCATTATGTGGCCCGGCAAATATCGGTGAAAACGGCTTACAAACTGTGGGTCACACAGGCCGAGAAGGACGCGATGAAGCGTGTCCTGGCTTCGTGTCCGGAGCAGCAGGCCATTTACAACGAAAGGTGACCATGCCCCAGTTGCCAGGTGCCGCCGTCGTCGATCCTCTCCAGAACCAAGCGCTGCAGTGAGGTTTCGCGTGGCAGTGCGTCCAAGCCTTCGAGCCCACGGTGCCGGAACGTGAAGTAGACGGCATCGGTGGGTGCGTCCGTGCAGCGGTCCAGGGTAAAACGCCTGGCGAAGGACGCGATGTTGCTCTCCGGAAGGTGGTTCGCCAGGTAGGGATCAAGCATCCATGACTCGCAAGTGGCTGTTGCAACGGGCTTGTCGGGAAAATGGCCGGCGAAGAACAATTTCGCGTCCCTGAAACTGGCGTCAACGGCGGCTGGCGCGAGAGCCCCGGCCTCGGGAATGTGGACGCCCAGCACCCAAGAACTTTCCTGCCCGTCTTCAGCCTCGGGTGGCTGCCGTCGGACCAAGTGAAACTGCAGCCTTCCCAGCCGGAAGAGATTCCCCGCCATGTGCAGGGTCAACCAGGACCAGGTGTCCAGCCCAAACCGGCCGTGAACACGCCTGTTGATGCGCAGTTGGAGTCCCACGTCCGCCAGGGACGCGGCTGACACCTCAGGAGTAATGCCCAAGCCGAGATGATAGGAATGCACCAACGGCGCGAACCGGAGCAACGCAGTAATCCATTCGGACTCCGTGGGTCCGTTGGAGATGACGCTGTCCGAGGGGAAGGTTCCCAGCCTGGCCTGCAGCGCCTCGAGAGCCTGCTGGACGCCGGGGCCCGGAGTTGCCCCAAGCAGGTCCGCGCATTCCCGCGCATCCTCGCCTGTGATGTCGAGGAGTTGGAACAGCTGCGCGCGGTCTCCGGTTGCCATGGGTTAGTGCCCGAACGGATCGGGGTCGACCCCGGGCATCCAGGTCAGCCCCGGGACTCCCCAGCCGCTCTTCTTCGCCTGCTTCATGGCTTTCTTCGCATAGCGGTCCACGAGGCGGTTGACGTACAGCTTGCCGTCCAGATGGTCGAACTCGTGTTGCATGACGCGGGCGAACCAGCCCGTTGCCTCGAACTCAACAGGTTTTCCGTCGCCGTCGAAGCCCTGGACGCGGGCCCACTCGGCCCTCTGGAGAGGGTAGTGCTCACCGGGAAAGGACAAGCACCCTTCAACATGCTCCTCGGGATCCGGAAGGGCGCCCGACACCTTGGACAGGGTCAGGACAGGGTTGACCAGGACGCCTTGGTCCGGCGCGTCGTCATCGTTGGCGTACTTGTAGACGAAGATCCGCTTGCCCACTCCGACCTGGGGTGCTGCCAGGCCAACCCCGTTTGCGGCGTCATTCGTTTCGAACATGTCCGAGATCAGCTGGCGGAGTTCGTCGTCAAAGACGTCCACTTCGCTGGCCCGGCGGTGGAGGACAGGCTCGCCCCAGATGGTGATTGGCAGGACCGTCATGTCTGTACTTCCTTAGTCAGTGGCTGCGACCCCTGGTGACTCCGGCAGGAACCACCAGCGGACCAACAAACAAAGGCCGCACCGGATATCCGGTGCGGCCTTTGGGAACCGGCTTTCCAGCCAATCCCGGTGGGGTGAGCGACGGGGGTTGAACCCGCGACCTCCTGGACCACAACCAGGCGCTCTGCCAACTGAGCTACGCCCACCATGCGCCTCTGGGTCTGACCGTTTGACCGGCTTTCCGTGAAGGCAACGACAAATAGCTTACCTGCTGTTTGGGGGTTCAAAGTCCACTTTTGCCGGTTTCACCGAAAAAACCCCAAAAAATGACGCAGATCACACGTCGCCGGCGGCCTTGAGGGTCTCCGCCGAGGCTGTCGTCTCCTTGGAAATGCGCTGCGCGGTAGCGGTGTCCGGTCCCGGGGCAGGCACAAACACAGCTTCGCGGTAGTACCGGAGTTCGTCGATGGAGTCCTTGATGTCACCGAGGGCCCGGTGGCCACCATGCTTCGCCGGTGCTTGGAAGTAGGCGCGTGGGAACCAGCGGCGGGAGAGTTCCTTGATGGTGCTGACATCAATGACGCGGTAATGCAGGTGTTCAATCACGTTGGGCATGTCGCGCGCGAGGAACATGCGGTCGGTGCCCACGGAGTTGCCGCCAAGCGGCGCCTTGCGGGGATCCGGAACCCATTTCTCGATGTACTCCAACACCAGGGCTTCGGCCTCGGCCATCGTTTTGCCATGGGGGAGTTCATCAAGGAGCTTGGAGCGTGTATGCATGTCGCGGACGAAGTCGTTCATCTGTTCCAGCGCTGCGTCGTCAGGTTTGATGACGACATCCACGCCATCGCCAAGAATGTTGAGCTCGGAGTCGGTCACGAGCGCCGCTACTTCGATCAAGGCGTCGTTGACGAGGTCCAGGCCGGTCATTTCGCAGTCGATCCAGACGATGCGTTCATTAGTAATAGGCACGCGCCCAGCCTATCGGTCAGGTTCCTGCCAGTGCTCCGATGGTACGATTTTTGGGCACGGCAGTGTCATTTCTTCCTGCTGTGACCCACCTCCGGAGATTCGTAATTCCGTCCCGAAACATCAACGGGCAAACGATTGGATGAAACCACATGACGGTGCCCGTACCCGCCGCCCAGAAGGCCGGGAGAGCTGCGGCGCCCGTGGGGACCGCAGCAGCCGAGGTGGACAACCCCCGTTCCCCGCTCATCGCCGGTTTCATCGGATCCATGTTCCTCGTCTTCGGTTCCCTGGGAGTCGGTTGGCTCGCGCCGGTATCGGAATTGAGGCGGCTGCCGCTGTTTATTTGGATGCGGACCGAGGGCCTTGGTGTTGGGCTGTCAATTGTCCTTCTGGCCATCGGTGGAATGTTGTTGGTCAGGGCATGGCTAAGGCTTGGCCAGCGCGTCAGGGTGTGGGGGTTGGAAGCCCGTAAGGCTACCCTGAAGGCCGTGGTGGCCTGGGGCCTGCCCATGATGTTCACGGTTCCCCTCTTCAGCAGGGATGTGTATGCCTACATTGGCCAGGGCCGCCTCATGGTCGAGGGGATCAACCCCTATGAGAATGGCATCTCCGCCCTGCCCAACTACTTCCAACTGGGCGCCGACAAAATGTGGACCGAGGCGCCCGTTCCGTACGGGCAGTTGTTCCTGTGGATCGAACAATTCGTTGTCTGGGTGACGAATGTCCAACCTGAAGCCTGCATTATGCTGTTCCGGCTCGTGGCGGTGGCAGGCGTCATTCTTTGCATCATCTACGTCCCCAAACTGGCTGAACTCCACGGAGTGAACCCGCATCGCGCACTGTGGCTGACTGCGGCAAACCCCTTGTTCCTGACCAACTTCATTGCGAGCGTCCACAACGATGCCCTGATGATCGGCTTGGCACTTGCCGGATTGTATTACTGCGCAACCCGCAGGGTGGTCCTCGGTATCGCGCTGGTGGCCTTCTCCATCTCGGTCAAGCCGATCACCGTCGTGTTCCTGCCGTTCATTGGATTGTTGTGGGCGGGCAAGGGAGCATCCTGGCCCCGGAAGTTCCTGTTCTGGTTCCTGACGGCGGCCCTGACCCTGGGCATCCTTTACGCCATGGGCCTCGTCAACGGCTACGGCTTCGGTTGGATCAAGGGCCTGTCCGCCCCGGGCAGCGTGTGGATCTGGTATGCCCCCATCGGCCTGATCGGATTGATTGTGGCTTCCATCTTCAACGTCTTCGGACTTGATGGCTGGGGCATGGCCAAGTGGGTGTACGACGCCGGAAAGCTCCTGATGCTTGTTGCTGTGGGGTGGCTGGTGTTCCGCGGAGATTACGACCGGCTGATGCGCCGTCTCACTTTGGCCTTCGCTGCCATCGTGCTGCTGGCACCCATGATCCAGTCCTGGTACGTCGTGTGGCTGATTCCGCTGTTTGCCGTGACCGGGATCCGCAACGACTGGCAGGTCAAGGCAGTGTATTTTGTGGTTTCCTTCTTCATGGTCTACGCCATCTCCGACCAATTGGACGTCTTCCCGTACCTGCAGAGCGAAGATCTTGGCTTGGCGTTGACCCTGGCCCGGAACGCCGCAGCCATCATCGCGTTGCTCTTTGCCGTCTACCTGATCTTTGTGGACCCCAAGACCAAGAGCCTGTTCCGCAAGCGTGACGAGCCGGGGCTCCGCCCCATCATTTGAGGCCGTCCTGGCCCCTTGGCCTTGCGGACAGCAACCGCAGTGCTTCCCGGGTGGAAAGGGGACTGAGCGCGGGAGCGTTCTCGGCCGCGAAAGCCCTCACCGAAGCGGGGTCCGTTTTGCTGAACTCCCGCAGCGCCCAGCCGATGGCCTTGCGGATAAAGAATTCCTTATCCGCAAGATTGGCCTGGATGACCACGGACAGCAACGCGGTGTCAGTCTTCGCTTTGGCGCCAAGTTGCGCCGTGATGGAAGAGCGTCGAATCCACATGTCCTGGTCCGCAGACCATTGGACCAGCAGCGGCCTCATGATCTCCGGATGCGCCAACAACAGGGCTCCAATACGGTGGGCAACGCCGTCCACCAGATCCCACCAGGCCCCGGTCCTGATGATTTCCTCATACACGGGCAACATGCCGAGGTCTTCCTTCACCAGCGGAAGACCCGTCAGGTCGATGGCGGCGTATCGTTCCTCCCGGGCCTCCGCGTTGCGCCACAATTCCAGCACTGCCCGACGGACATCTTCCGGTGACGCGAGCGGAAACTGTTTGGCGGCTTCTTTGGTGATCCGGCGGACTTCGGGGACCCTCACCCCCAGCGATGGCATCTCGGACTTCATGTACGCCTGGGCGCCCCGTCCACGATCGGCGTCCGCCGCCGACCGGAGGGCTGAACGGATCGCCTCAAGGAGTTCGGTGTTGTGCATGCCTCAACTGTAGGACGGGACACCACACATGTTCCTGGGCGTAGCCCGGCCCGGCATCAAGCCACGGCGTCCGCCAGCTCACCGGTCTCCGTGTTTACCAGCATCCTGTCCGGATCCTCGGATCCTTCCGTGCCAACGGCGTCTTCGCTGTCTGCAGGGGGAGTAGGTCCGTCCATGGCGGATTCCCAGTCCTCGCTGGAGCCATCGGGCCGAGGAGCCGTTGCCCCGGCTGCGAGGTCCAGACGGGTATCCGTTGGGGCCATCTCCGGTGCCGGGGAAGTTGCGCTCATCCGCGTAAAGTTCGCCGAGCCCCACATGAGGTCGTGCCCCACGGCCTCGGCATCCACCTCGGCCACGTGGTAGATCTTGCCCTCGTGCTCCCATTGCCTGAGCCGCAGCCGGCCCACCACAATGACGCGCTGGCCCTTTTTGAGGCTGCAGCCCACGTGCCCGGCCAAGTAGCGGAAGGACTGTACCGTGTACCAATTGGTATTGCCATCCACCCAGGCGTTGTTTGCCCGGTCGTAGCGCCGCTCTGTCGTCCCCAGCCGGAACGAAGCGGTGGATGTGCCGCGGATGGTGGTGGAACTCTTGACTTCCGAAGCTACAAAGCCGCGGAGGGTGATGACGTCGTTCATTTGCGGTCCTTCCCGAAGTGGAGATTGCCTTTCCGGCTCCTTCAGCTTCGGCCAGCCGCAAGCGTCGAGGCACTCCCTCGGGCGCCTATGTGCATAACCGGACCCAAACCGACGTCTGTGGAGGGCCAGTGCCGGCTGGGGCGCGCGTCTGGCGGCCAGGGGAAGGAATGCACTGTAAACTCTTTGTGGCGCCAAACAGCCCATGCTGTCCGGCGATCCCGTACGCCCCAGTAGCTCAGGGGATAGAGCAGCGGCCTTCTAATCCGCCGGTCGGGGGTTCGATTCCCTCCTGGGGCGCAAGCATCCCCCGGAACTCACCACGAGTTCCGGGGGATCGTTGCTTATTGACCAGGCTTCCCCGCCTCAAGAAGCTCTTTGAGGTTCTGCAGCACCATGCCCCATGTGGCGGTGGACTGATGCACTTCCTCTGTGCTCCTGTTGTTTCCCTGCACGATGGTTACCGACGTTCCCTGACCCGCGTCCGCCAGTCGATACTCAACGGTGTGGTAGTTTTCCGGAGCGTCGGGCAATCCCGTTGAAGGGCTGAAGTGTGTCGTTTTCACGCGTTCCATGGGCTCGAACTCCAGGACGGCGCCTTTGTCCTCGTAGGAGTTGCCGTTGTATTCACCCGAGTAAGTGATGGGATCGCCCACCTTCCACGTGGTCTCCACGTTGGTGCCAAGGAAGTACTTCCTGATGATGGCGGGGTCGGTCAGGGCCCTCCATACGTCCCCGCGCTCCGCCGCGACCGTCACTGTGGCTTCCGCATCCGGAATCTGTGCGTTCACGGTGCGCCTCCTTCGTCCATAGATGCGTCCGTTTGGTCCAAACCCGTAGGTCAGGGCAACGCTACGCCCGAAGGGGCGTCCGTGGAATGGCAGAATGGCTGTGTGATGAATGGGGGAGCACAGTGAACCGGCAAAGCGACACGTCCAAACGGCTGGGCGGGGTCTTGCTGTCCTCGCTGGTGGTTGCTGCGGCACTGACCTCCTGCGCGCCGGCACAGCCCTCCAGCACTATCGCACAGCAGACCATCAACCCAGCGCAGCCTGCCACCGCCCAGGCCGTATCGCCAACCGTCCCGCCGGCATCAACGGCCGCGGGGACAACTGCCGATCCTGCTGTGACGGCAACCGCCCAAACCGTGGAAACTACGCTCAAGAACCTCGTTTCCACCACCCCCAAGCCCAGCCAGGAAGCGGTGCGGGCCGCCTTGGTGGCCGCGGGTATCCCAAAGAACAACATTGAGGTGTCCGCCGGCCGGACACCCACGGGCCTCGATGTCGATGCCATGGAAGCGGCGGCCCTTGCCGGAAGCAGTTGCGTCATGGGACAGATCCGTGATGGTGCCGTCGTGGTGACGGTACTTCCTGTCCTGGCCACTGGAAAATGCTTCATCGGAGACGCCAGATAGCTTCACCCGCTTCGACCGAATGTGAGTTCTGCCCGCCAAGCCACTAGATTTAACGGCATGGCGGAATTCATTTACACGATGACCAAGGCCCGCAAGGCCGTTGGCGACAAACTTATTCTGGACGATGTCAGCATGTCGTTCTTCCCCGGTGCCAAGATCGGCGTCGTTGGCCCGAACGGTGCTGGTAAGTCCACCATTCTCAAGATCATGGCCGGACTGGACACTCCCTCCAATGGTGAGGCCCGCCTGAGCCCCGGTTACACCGTGGGCATCCTCTTGCAGGAACCGCCGCTGAATGAGGAAAAGACGGTCCTGGGCAACGTCCAGGAAGGCGTAGGCGAAATCTACGGCAAGATCCAGCGCTTCAACGAGATCTCCGAAGAAATGGCCAACCCGGACGCCGATTACGACACCCTCCTTGAGGAAATGGGCAAACTCCAGGAAGCCATCGACGCCGCCGACGCCTGGGACATCGATTCCCAGCTCGAGCAGGCGATGGACGCACTGCGCTGCCCGCCGGCCGACTCGGACGTCACCGTCCTGTCCGGTGGTGAGCGTCGTCGCGTGGCGCTGTGCAAGCTCCTCCTCCAGAAGCCGGACCTGCTGCTCCTGGATGAACCCACCAACCACCTCGACGCCGAAAGCGTGCTGTGGCTGGAACAGCACCTGTCCAAGTACCCCGGGGCCGTCCTGGCCGTCACCCACGACCGCTACTTCCTTGACCATGTGGCTGAGTGGATCGCCGAGGTCGACCGCGGACACCTGTACCCCTACGAGGGCAACTACTCCACCTACCTGGAGAAGAAGAAGGCCCGCCTCGAGGTCCAGGGCAAGAAGGACGCCAAGCTCGCCAAGCGCCTCACCGAGGAACTGGAATGGGTCCGCTCCAACGCCAAGGGCCGCCAGACCAAGTCCAAGGCCCGTCTTGCCCGCTACGAGGAGATGGCAGCCGAGGCAGAGCGCACCCGCAAGCTCGACTTCGAAGAAATCCAGATTCCGCCGGGACCCCGCCTGGGCAACCTGGTGATCGAAGCCAAGGACCTGAAGAAGGGCTTCGACGACCGCGTCTTGATCGAAGACCTGTCCTTCTCCCTGCCCCGGAACGGCATCGTGGGCGTCATCGGTCCCAACGGTGTGGGCAAGTCCACGCTGTTCAAGACCATTGTGGGGATGGAACCGCTCGACGGCGGCGACCTCAAGATCGGCGACTCGGTCAAGATTTCCTACGTTGACCAGTCCCGTGGCGGCATCGACCCCAACAAGACCCTGTGGGAAGTTGTTTCCGATGGCCTGGACCACATCCAGGTGGGCCAAGTGGAAATGCCTTCGCGTGCCTACGTTTCTGCCTTTGGCTTCAAGGGTCCGGACCAGCAGAAAAAGGCCGGTGTCCTTTCCGGTGGTGAGCGCAACCGCCTCAATCTGGCCTTGACGTTGAAGCAGGGCGGAAACCTCCTGCTCCTTGACGAACCCACCAACGACCTCGACGTGGAAACGCTGAGCAGCCTTGAGAATGCCCTGCTCGACTTCCCCGGTTGCGCTGTGGTGGTCTCCCACGACCGGTGGTTCCTCGACAGGGTGGCAACACACATCCTGGCCTACGAAGGCGACGACGAGAACCCCTCCAAGTGGTACTGGTTCGAGGGCAACTTCGAGTCCTACGAGGAGAACAAGGTTGAGCGCCTCGGCCCCGACGCCGCGAAGCCGCACCGTGTGACCCACCGTCGCCTGACCCGCGACTAGAACGCCGGTAACAAAAACGGCCGTCCCGGAAGGGACGGCCGTTTTGTTGTTCCGGGGAAGACGGAAACCAGCGTCTCAGGGAATCCTGACCATGCCTTCCTGCGCCACGGTGGCAACGTGCACGCCGTCGCGGTTGAAGATCCGGCCCGTGGAAAGTCCGCGGGCTCCCTGGGCGCTGGGGGACTCCTGGACGTAGAGCATCCATTCGTCCACCCGGACCGGGCGGTGCCACCACATGGCGTGGTCCAGGCTGGCCACACTCATGCCCGGTGTCATCCACGCCAGGCCGTGCTTCCGCAGGATCGGTTCCAGCAGGGTGTAGTCGCTCGCGTAGGCCAACGCAGCAACGTGCAGCTGTGGATCGTCCGGCAGGGGTCCCATGGTCTTCATCCACACAGCGTTGGTGGCCACGTGATCCGTGGGCGGTGAGACGTACAGTGCGGGGTCGATGTGCCGTACATCGAAGGGGCGTTCGGAGGACATGTGGCGGGCCAGGGGATGGTCATAGCGGGAGAGCAACTCTGCGGTGCTCGGAAGCGATTCAGGATCCGGGATCCCTTCCGGCATGACGGCTTGGTGGTCCAGGCCGTCGTCCTGGACCTGGAAGGACGCGATCATCGAGAGAATCGGCACGCCGTCCTGGTAGGCGTGCACCCGGCGGGCGGAGAAGGACCGGCCGTCCCGAAGCCGCTCCACGCCAAAGGTGATGGGTTTGTTGGCGTCTCCGGGGCGCAGGAAATAGCCGTGCATGGAGTGGGCAACGCGCCCGGGGTCCACGGTCCGCATGCCGGCCATCATGGACTGGGCCAGTACCTGTCCACCAAAGACGCGGTGCCGGGGTTGCTTCTGGGACGGGCCCAGGAAGATGTCCTCGGTGGTGCGGGCTCCGTCGAAGTCGCCCAAATCCAGCAGATCGATCAGCACTTCCATGGGATCTCCGGAGGGGGCCTCAGCCTCAAGGCCCGCGTTCGTCTCAGTCATGGTTCGACTCTAGACGGCCCCCTGACCCCTCTCAACCGCGGACATGCCGGTAGAGTCGTTGATGTGACAGACGTCTTGACCCAGTCCTTCCGCTTTGCCGACCCCCGCGATCTCAGCGATCTGCGCACCTACGTGACGCGTGCCAAGAGCATCGACGACGGCGCCATCCGGCTGCAGGCAGCAGGCCAGGTGCTGGCCGCCTATGTTTGCGTCCTGCGGCCCCGGATCCTCGGTGAGGCGACGCCAACCATTTTGGGCCTGCGAACCATGGCATTGGCCGAGCAGGCGCAGGCGGATGTCACGGTGACGCTCGCGTCCATCCTGGACCGGCTTGCCCGTTCCAGCCCAGTCGATGTGGACCTGCCCATCCCACCGTCCACCGTTTCCGAGTCGTGGGCAGGTGTCGGTGCCCCGAGGAGCGGCTGGGAGGCGCAAGGCCCGGTTTCGGATGCAGAATTGAAGGCCGCCGCTGAGGCCGGAATCGCGGAAGTGGCCGGTGTGGTGCCCGCCATGGCGGGTGCCGCCGTCGTCAATTCTGCGCGTGCGGCGGTTTGGAGCCGCAGCCTGCCCGGCCGGGAAGGCATCCCTGCCGGCGCTGCCTTTGCGGCTTTCGCCCTGGGGTTCCTGGGCGACGGGGAACAGCAACTGTTCCGCAACGGCAGGTGGTTCCGCCTCAGTGGCCCGCGCGGTCACGTGCTGGTCCGCACTGGCGCGGGCCTGGGTTTCCAGAACCAGGGCTAGACAGCTGAGGGGCTGTTCACCATGGTGAGCGCCGCCCGCTCCATGTAATCCCACAACGTGCCTTCGTGCAGTGGGGACAAGCCGAGCGAATCCACAGCCGCACGCATGTGGAACAGCCAGCGGTCCTTCGCTTCCGGGGTAACCCTGAACGGCATGTGGCGCATCCGGAGGCGGGGGTGGCCACGCTCCTCGCTGTACGTGGTTGGCCCACCCCAGTACTGCTCGAGGAACATGAGGAAGCGCCGTTTGGCAGGTTCCAGGTCCTCCTCGGGATACATGGGCCGCAGCAAGGGATCCCCGGCAACGCCGTCGTAAAACACATCGATGAGCTTCACGAACGTCTGGTGTCCACCCACGGCGTCGTAGAAACTGTCCGTGTAGGCAGGCTGGCTGAAGGGATCGTTGCGCATCAACTGGGGGCGCTCACCGGCCTGCGGGGATGCTGGCGTCGAGGCCGGTTCGCGTCCGGCGGTCATGTCATTCACTGGCCTTCTCCTCAGGCTTCTGGGCGGAACCCGTTGCTGCTCCGGCAGGTACTTTGGCGTCTTGGTTGTCATCATCGGGCGTGGGTGCATCCAACGGGACGTAGTCACCCTGGGACCGGTTGCCTACCCGCAGGATTTCGCCGTTGCGCAGATACCAGATGGCTCCGTCTTCGGCCCGTACACGGGTGATGCGCAGACCCACCGACTCAACCGTGCCGATCACTTCGCTGGTCACGATCACATCGCCGATCCCGTACTGGTCCTCAATGGTGATGAAAATGCCCGCGAGGAAGTCACGGATCAACTGCTGGGCACCGAAACCGATGGCCACACCCAGGATGCCCACGCTGGTCAGCAGGGGAGCGACATCCACGTTCATGTATTTCAGGACGTAGATGATCACGATGACCACCACAATGACGCTCACCAGGCTGGTCAGCAGCGAACCAATGGTTTGCGCACGTTGGGACCGCCGTTCGTGGTCAAGCGCCCGGATGGCGGGTTGGACCCACTTGAAGTGCGGCTTCTTGAAGAGCGAGCTGCCGGCGGCAACCCTTCGGGTGATCCGCAGGATGATGAAGCGCGCCACGGTCCACACCAGCAGGCCAACGCCCACTGTAATGAGGATCGAGACGTAGTCGATCTTTTCCGGCTCGATGGTGAGGGTTTCCATGGGGGGAATGAAGGTCAAGGTCCAATAGCTCCTTGTGGTCGGCCCGTGTTCGCCTGGCGCAGAACACTCTGTCCACTACCAACACTAGCGTCGTAGCGTGGCCGCATGCGCATCCTGGTTCTGGGCGGTACCGCCTTCCTCTCCGCCGAAATCGCCCGTCAGGCCGCGGCCTCCGGGAACCACGTCACCTGCCTGGCGCGGGGCACGTCGGCAGCAGCGCCCGACGGCGTCAGCTGGGTGCGGGCCGATCGCTCCGAGGGCGCGGCAGCCTTTGCGGACGTCTCCGGGCAGTGGGACGCGGTGATTGACGTTTCACGCGACCCCGTCCAGGCGAAGACGGCGCTGGAGGCGTTGGGGCCGGACGCCAGCCACTGGACCTTCGTTTCGAGTTGTTCGGTATATGCAGACCATTCTGTTCCGGGGGCCGATGAGAGCGCTCCACTGCTTGAACCCCTTCCGGCGGGCCAATCCGGCAGCCCGGAAACGTACGGAGAGTCCAAGTCGGCGATTGAGCACATGACCCGTGCCTTGGCAGGGGAGAAAGCCCACATCGTCCGGGCCGGCCTCATCGGCGGACCAGGGGACCCCTCGGACAGGTACGGATATTGGCCCGCGAGGTTGGCGGCAAACACCCAACCCGTCCTGGTTCCGGACATCCCCGCCGCCGCTACACAGATCATCGATGTGCGGGACCTGGCGGCCTGGATCCTGCAGTCGGCAGGACGCGGGCTGGTCGGAACGTACAACGCCATGGGTGACGTGGTGCCGTTTGGTCACTACGTCACGGAATCACAACGTGTGGCCGGCAACCCGGCGGAACTGGAAACAGTGCCGGAGCAATGGCTCGTGGACCACGGCGTAGCCTACTGGGCCGGCCCCGACTCACTTCCACTCTGGCTTCCGCCTGGCCACGAAGGATTCCAGGCCCGGAGCAACGCGGCGGCCATCGCCCAAGGAATGATCCTCCGGCCGTGGCAGGAGACGCTCGGTGACACGCTCGCGGACGAACGCGCCAGGGGCCTGGACCGCGACCGCAGGGCCGGACTCACACCGGACACCGTACGCAGTCTCGTGTCACTCTGGCGGGCCGAAGCGCCTTAGTCCACTGCCGGCGTCGTGGTTGGCCGGTGCAGCACCGGGAAGTTGACGCTGCGGGCGATGAAGCAGACCTGGTTGGCCTCATGGTGCAGTTGTGGCATCAGCTCTTCGTGGGCCGGATCGGCCAGGGTGACACGTGGCTTCAGCGTCACGTTCTCAAATTGGCCGCTGCCATCGCGGTTGAGCTTCATGAGCCCTTCGGCGTTGTCCTCGTAGGCGGTCACCACCACGCCGTGCTTGACGGCCACGTGCAGGAAGGACAGCATGTGGCACTGCGAAAGTGCAGCCAGGAGAAGTTGTTCCGGGTTGTAGCGTGTCCGGTCTCCGTGGAAGGTGGGGTCCGACGAGCCGCGGAGCGTGGGCAAACCAGGGATCTCCACATCATGGTCCCGTGAGTACCCGCGGTAGGTGGACGTGCCGTCCCCGAGGTTTCCGGTCCACCGGACGGTCAGCGCGTAGTGGTGTTCATTGAGGGCCATGCGGACAGTCTAGCCAGCGGCCGGAGACTGTCCGCACGGACCGTGGCGGACCTTAGCCGACGTCGGCAGCCCGGGCACGCAGTGCCCGCGCCACGGCGTCGCGGTTCTCCAGCATCATGCGGCGCAAGGCGGCGCTGTCCTCGGGGAGTTCGGCAAGAAACGCGTCCGTCCGGTCGACCGTGGCCTGGGTGGTCAACTGGGCAGGATAGAGGCCCACCACGATCTGCTGTGCCAGCGCGTGTGTACGTTCCTTGACGATTCCAGGGACCGCCTCGAAGTACTTCTCCGCGAAGGGTTCAAGGAGGGCCGTGTCAGGTACCCGCATGAAGCCGGCCACCGCCGAAGCCTGCAGGGCGTTGGAGAGCTCTCCCTTGACCACGATCGACTCCCAAGCGGCTTCCTTGGCCTCCGGGGTGGGAATGGCTGCTTTGGCTTGTGCGGCGGCGTTCTGGCCGTTGGACGTGTTGTCCCGCGTCAGCTCTTCGTCGATGCGTTCCTGTCCCTGGCGGCCACCGGCAACCAAAGCCGTCAGCAGTTCCCACCGCATGTCCTGGTCGATGGTGAGTCCCGCCAACGTTTCCGTTCCCTCCAGGAGGGCCTGGATACGGTCCAACTGGGTGTCGCTGCGGGAGATCTGGGCAAACGACTTGGCGAACTGCAGCTGCGCGTCGGATCCCGGTTCCACGACGGAGGCGAGCTCCCAGAGCTTGTCAGCAGCGGCAATGGCCGTTTCCTGCTTGTGCCCGGCGGCCACGAAGTACGTCAGCGTCGTGGCGAGCTGGCGGAGCTGGACCAGGATCACGGAGGAATCCGTTTCGTGGGCGATATTGGCCAGGATGAGGTCCACGTAGCCGCGGGCAGGAGTTTCGCCGTCCCGTGCAGCGTCCCAGGCCGAACCCCACACGAGCGTCCGTGGCAGGCTCGAGGCGAAGTCCTTGAGGTGTGCCTTGGCTGTTGCGAGGGATTCGGGATCCAGGCGGACCTTTGCGTAAGCGAGGTCGTCGTCGTTGAGGAGCACCAAGTCCGGGCGGGTGCGTCCCACCAGGCCAGGAACTTCCGTGCGCGGACCGTCGACGTCCAGCTCTTCACGGTGGATCCGCTCCAGCTTTCCGTCCACAAGGTTGTAGAAACCCACGGCCAGGCGGTGCGGACGCAGCGTTGGCTGCTCGGTGATGGCTGTTTGCAGGATGGCGAAGCCCGTGATGGTTCCGTCCGCGTCGACTGTGAGCTCGGGCGCCAAGGTGTTGACGCCTGCCGTCTCCAGCCACAACCGGCCCCACTGGTCCAGGTCCCGGCCGCTCGCGGCCTCGAGTTCCACCATGAGGTCCTGGAGCTCCGTGTTGGACCAGGCGTGCTTGGCAAAGTACGCCCGCACACCGGCCATGAACTGTCCGGGTCCCACCCACGCCACCAGTTGGCGGAGCACGGAGGCGCCCTTGGCGTAGGTAATGCCGTCGAAGTTGACCTCCACGTCCTGCAGGCTGTTGATCTCGGCGAAGATCGGGTGCGTGGTGGGAAGCTGGTCCTGCCGGTAGGCCCAGGACTTCTCCACCGAGGCGAAGGTGGTCCATGCACGGTCGAACTCGGTGTTTTCCACGGCCGCAAGGTGGGACATGTATTCGGCAAACGACTCATTCAGCCAGAGATCGTTCCACCAGCGCATGGTCACCAGGTCGCCGAACCACATGTGCGCCAGTTCGTGCAGCACCGTGATGGCGCGCCGCTCAACCTGCGCTTCGGTGACTTTGCCGCGGAAGACGTAGCCCTCCAGGATGGTCACGGCACCGGCGTTTTCCATGGCTCCGGCGTTGAATTCGGGGACGAAGAGCTGATCGTACTTTTCGAACGGGTAGGGGCAGCCGAACTGGGCCTCGAAGAACTCGAACCCTTGCCGGGTCAGCTCGAAGATGTTCTCCGCGTCCAGGTATTGCATGAGTGACTTGCGGGCAAAGACGCCCAGCGGCACAACGCGGCCGTCGGAGCTTGTGACCTGGGAACGGACGGACTGGTAGGGTCCGGCGATCAACGCGGTGACGTAGGAGGACAACCGTGGCGTGGGGGCGAATTCCCACACCGACCGGGCCGCGCCGTCCTCACCCGCGTCTGCCTGCACCGGCGTCGGGGTGGGGGAGTTGGACACCACGTCCCAGTGGGATGGCGCTGTAATGGTGAACGTGAAGCTTGCCTTGAGGTCCGGCTGTTCGAAAACGGCAAACATCCGCCGGGAGTCCGGAACCTCGAATTGCGTGTAGAGGTACACCTCCCCGTCAACCGGGTCAACGAACCTGTGGAGGCCCTCGCCCGTATTCATATACGGTGCGTCGGCAACGATGGTGAGTTCATTCTCTTCGCCGAGGTTTGGGAGCTGGATGCGCACTCCGTCTGAGACGTCGGATGGTTCCAGTTCGATTCCGTTCAGCGTCACCCTGTGGACTGCGTCCGTAATGGCGTCGATGAATGTTGATGATCCAGCCTGCGCGGAAAAGCGCACCACGGTGGTGGATCCGAAGACTTTGGCGCCCTTGGTCAGGTCCAGGGTGACGTTGTAGGACTCGACGTTGAGCAGTTCCGCGCGCTTCGCGGCTTCGTCGCGGGTCAGGTTAAGGCCTGGCAAGTGTGCCTCCAGAAGATTGGGGTGGCCGGCCGGGATCATGATCCGGTCGCTGGTGTGAAGCCATTCTTTCACTCTGTCGCTTGTTGGCAAGGAGGAGTCCGCACAGTGTCGCCACCACGGAGTAGCGTTTAAGCATGGGAACGTTCCGGGATTCGCTCGACACCCGCGCACTTCGGTTCGCGCTGGCCTTTCCGCTGCTGCTTGCCGGGGGATTCGTGGTGTGCGCCCAAATGTTGCGGAACAGCCTTCCGGATCCCGTCGCCGTGATGTGGAACGCCGACGGCGGCAGTTCCTTCGCGCCGTTCGGAGCCTATGTGGCGGGCGGCGCAGGACTCATCGTCCTTTGCGGTTGGGTCGCCTTCCTCCAGTCCGTTCCCATCTCGCGGCCCGTGGTCATGCGCCGCGTCATGATGGGACTGGGGCTGATGGTCAGCCTGTTCATCACCACGGTCCTGGCGGCGGGCCTTGTGGGGCAGTCCGGAGTCGGCGACGCGAGGTTGTCACATGTCGACCCGATCGTTTTGGCGATGGGCAGTGGCGCCGCGCTCGCGCTGGGTGTGGTGATGATGTTTGCCTTCAAGCCGGATCCCCGGTGGACGCAGGAGGATGACCACGCGCTCGAAGCCGAACGCCTGCGTGCTGCCGATCCCGATCTGGCCCGGGACACGCTCAGGATGTGGGTTCACGCCCGGAGTTCGGTCTTCATCATGATCATCATCTCCGCGCTCTTCCCGGCCGCTTTGATCGCAGTAGCCATTCCATGGCTGGGGGCCTTGCTGGCAGCGGCTGGACTGGTGGGCGCCGGCTTCCTGTTCGCACGCGTCCGTGCGGACAGGGGAGGGCTGCAGGTATTCGCCGGTGGCCTGGTCCCCGTACTGAACGTTCCCGCCGTCGATATTGCCGCGGCGGCTCCCACCGACGTCAAGGCCGCTGACTACGGCGGGTGGGGCTGGCGACACCACGAAGGCGCCACCGCCATGCTGGTCAGCAGCGGGCCGGCCGTCGTCGTTCGACGGCTTAACGGTGGACGGGTGGCACTGAGTGCCGGTACATCGGTTGCCGCGGACAAACTCGCCGGCATCCTCAACCGCGCTGCCGAACGGGCACACCAGGACGGGCAGCCCCAGCAACCGGGCTCGCGGTAACCTAGGTAACGCATCCCTCCCCGCCGCGCCTTGGCCAATGCTGAGCAGTTGCCCAGTGCTGTGCCGCCCGCGCCACAAAGAACGGACTTCCTGTGACTACACCCCGCGTCCACATCGCCACGGACCACGCCGGCATGGAACTCAGCGCCCACCTGGTCAGCCACCTCACCGCCAAGGGCTATGAAGTTGTGGACCACGGACCCAAGGAATACGACGCCCTGGACGACTACCCCTCGTTCTGCATCAACGCAGGCGTAGCCGTGGTGGCGGACCAGGAAGCCGGAGTCCACGCGCTGGGGATCGTGCTGGGTGGCTCCGGAAACGGTGAGCAGATCGCGGCCAACAAGGTCAAGGGCGTGCGCGCCGCGCTCGCCTGGAATCTCTCCACGGCCAAGCTCGCCCGCGAGCACAACGATGCCAACGTGATCGCAGTCGGCGGCCGCCAGCACACGGTTGAGGAAGCAACGGAACTCATCGAGGCCTTCCTGGCGGAACCGTTCAGCAATGACGAGCGCCATGTCCGCCGCATCGGCAAAATCGCGGTCTACGAGACCACCGGCGAAATCGTCGAATAGTGCCTGAAGGGCATTCCATCCACAGGCTGGCGCGTCAGTTCCAGGATGTCTTCGGTGGCCGGCGCCTTCGCGTGAGCAGCCCGCAAGGGCGGTTCGCCGAGGGTGCGGCGCTGCTGGATGGACACGTCATGGTGGACGCGCTTGCCCACGGCAAGCAACTGTTCCTGAAGTTCGACCATGACCTGTTCCTTCATGTGCACCTCGGCCTTTACGGGGCGTGGAACTTCGGGGGAGACAGTTCCTTCGCTGGTGCGTCCAGCATCGGCGCGCCACGACGGATCGGTGAGCGTGAATCCGGGCCGGCCGGTGCAGACACGGACTATTCCGGACCGCCGGAGCCGGTGGGGGCCGTCCGCGTCCGCCTTGTCTCCGACCACGGCTGGGCGGACCTTCGCGGCGCTACGACGTGTGCCGCCATTACGTCGGATGACGCAGCCAAGGTGCTCGGCAGGCTGGGCCCGGACCCCTTGCGGAATGGGCCTGGCGACCGCGATGAGTTCATCCGGCGGCTGCGGAAGCGGAAGACCGCCGTCGCGCTCCTGATGATGGACCAGTCGGTCCTGGCTGGCGTAGGCAACATTTACCGGGCCGAAGTGTTGTTCCGGCAGGCAGTGGACCCCTGGAAGCCCGGCTCTGCCGTGGATACGGGCACCGCCGGCCGCCTGTGGGATGACGCCGTTGCGACCATGTCCGACGGCGTCCGCGACGGTCGTATTGTCACCACGCCGCCGGCACTATGGACAGATGGAGCGGAAACGGCGCCCGACGCCGATGCGCACTTTGTCTACAAACGCGAAGGACTGCCCTGCCGTGCCTGCGGGACGGTAGTGGGCATGGCGGAAATCGGTGCCCGCAAGCTCTACTGGTGCCCTGGCTGCCAGGTTTGAACTCCGGAAGTACCAAAAAGAGCCCCGATCCTGAAGGATCGGGGCTCTTTTGTTTTCCCTGGAGGGGAAATTCCCTGGAGGGGACGACGGGAATCGAACCCGCGTAATCAGTTTGGAAGACTGAGGCTTTACCATTAAGCTACGTCCCCGAAAGGATCTCCTGTTCAGGACATCTTCCCGGCGGCTGTTCAAGCCGGGTACAACTAAACCTAATTCCGGCGACGGTGTCAAATGTGCATTCCTGGCCCGCTTGCCCGTAGACTGTCCTGTGCGTTCGGGGTGTAGCTCAGCTTGGCTAGAGCGCCTGCTTTGGGAGCAGGAAGTCGCAGGTTCAAATCCTGTCACCCCGACTCTGTGTTTCGTGTCCATTTCTTGGAACGCGACAGAACCCCATACCCATCAATCCAGGAGTACTTAGACTGTGAAGAGCGCTGTCGAGAACCTCACCGCCACGCGGGTCAAGCTCAATGTTGAGGTTCCCTTTGAGGAACTGAAGCCGAGCATCGATGCCGCGTACAAGACCGTTGCTTCGCAGATCCAGGTTCCCGGATTCCGCAAGGGCAAGGTTCCCTTCAAGCTCATCGACCAGCGCGTCGGTCGCGGATACGTCCTGGAGACTGCCATCAACGATGGCCTGAACGGCTGGTACCAGGCCGCTGTGCAGGAAACCGGCGTTCGCCCGCTGAGCCGCCCCGAGGTTGAGATCACCGAGGTTCCGGACCCGTCCGCAACCGACGGCGAGCTCAAGTTCCAGGTGGAGGTTGACGTCCGCCCCGAGATCGAGCTGCCGGACTACGCAGGCATCAAGGTGGAGGTCGCAGCTGCTGAGTCCTCCGACGCCGACGTCGACAAGGCCCTTGACGAGCTGCGCGGCCGTTTCGGCACGCTGAAGTCCGTCGAGCGTCCTGCCAAGAACGACGACTTCCTCACCATCGACATCACCGCCACGATCGACGGCGAAGAGATCGACTCCGCATCCGGCCTGTCCTACCAGGTTGGCGCCGGCACCATGCTCGAGGGCCTGGACGAGGCCGTAGAGGGCCTGTCCGCTGACGAAGAAGCCATCTTCGACACCACGCTGGTTGGTGGCGACCACGCCGGCGAAGCCGCCCAGGTCAAGGTTGTCGTCAAGGCCGTCAAGGAGCGCGAGCTCCCCGAGGCGAACGATGACTTCGCACAGCTGGCTTCCGAGTTCGACACCCTCGCTGAGCTCCGCGAGGACCTCGCCAAGCAGGCAGCCGACTCCAAGGTTGTCGGCCAGGGCGTCGAGGCCCGTGACAAGGTCCTGGACAAGCTCGTTGAGCTCGTTGAGGTCCCCGTTCCGGATTCGGTCGTGGAAGAGCAGCTGGAATCGCACTTCAACCCGGAGAACGCCCACGGCGAAGGTGACCACGACACCGAGGAGCACCGCGCCGAGGTCAAGGCCAACACCGAGCGTGCGTTCCAGAACGAAATCATCCTTGACGCCATTGCAGACAAGGAAGAAGTCAACGTCAGCCAGAACGAGCTGATCGACTACATCGTCACCACCGCCAGCCAGTACGGCATGGACCCGAACCAGTTCGCCCAGATCATCGATCAGAGCGGCCAGGTTCCCATGATGGTTTCCGAGGTCCGCCGCCGCAAGGCGCTGGCCGTCGTCCTTGGCCAGGCTGAAGTTGTGGACTCCGAAGGCAACAAGGTGGACCTGACCGACTTCGTGCGCCCCGCCGGCGAAGCCGTGGAAGAAGCTCCCGCAGCTGAGGCTGCTGAAGAAGCCGATACCGTTGCCAGCGATGACCCCGCAGCAGTGAAGTTCTAGTTTCAGGCACTAACCGGCCCCGGATCATTCGATCCGGGGCCGGTTTGCTTTAAGGCCGTCCAAGGCGCCGTCCACAAACGTGCGCCGTCAGCGAACAGTGCGATTCCGGCGAACAAATCACCCCTGAATACGGTTAGTGTCCATGTAGTGAAGTTCAGTGATGTCACTGGCACCAGCGAGAGGTAAGTACTTATGTCACAGCAATCAGAGGCTCCCCGGATGGCGACTGTCGATCCCGCGGCCCAGGACAACTACATCTACAACCGCCTGCTGAAAGAGCGCATCATCTGGCTCGGCTCCGAAGTCCGCGATGAGAATGCCAACGCCATTTGCTCACAGCTTCTCCTGCTCTCGGCCGAAGACCCTGAGAAGGACATCTACCTTTACATCAACTCGCCTGGTGGTTCGGTAACGGCAGGCATGGCCATCTACGACACCATGCAGTTCATTCCGAACGACGTCGTCACGGTCGCCACCGGCCTGGCCGCTTCCATGGGGCAGTTCCTGCTTTCCTCCGGCACCAAGGGCAAGCGGTACGCCACCCCCAACGCCCGCATCCTGATGCACCAGCCTTCCGGCGGCATCGGTGGAACGGCCTCGGACATCAAGATCCAGGCTGAGCTGATCCTGCACATGAAGAAGGTCATGGCGGAACTCACCGCCGAGCAGACGGGCCAGACCGTGGAAACCATCCTCAAGGACAATGACCGCGACAAGTGGTTCACGGCCGCGGAAGCACTGGAGTACGGCTTCTTCGACAAGATCTCGGCGCACGCCGGCTCGGTGGCCGGTGGCGGCGGAACTGCCAATCAGTCCGACGCGGCGTCCTCCACCGAAAACTAGCCGGCACCACGAACCACTGAAAACCCAGGAGTAAACAATGAACTACAACTTCGGATGGTCTGCCGGCAACCTCCCCTCCAGCCGCTACGTCCTGCCCCAGTTCGAGGAGCGTACCCCCTACGGCTTCAAGCGCCAGGACCCTTACACCAAGCTGTTCGAGGACCGCATCATCTTCCTCGGCGTACAGGTGGACGACGCCTCTGCTGATGACATCATGGCCCAGTTGCTGGTCCTTGAATCAACGGACCCGGACCGCGACATCACCCTCTACATCAACTCGCCGGGCGGTTCGTTCACGGCAATGACCGCCATTTACGACACCATGCAGTACATCCGTCCAGAGATCCAGACGGTCTGCCTGGGCCAGGCAGCCAGTGCTGCGGCCGTCCTTTTGGCAGCCGGCACCCCTGGCAAGCGCCTTGCCCTCCCGAACGCCCGCGTGCTGATCCACCAGCCAGCACTGTCAGGCGGCCAGGGAGGCCAGGCCTCGGACCTGGAAATCCAGGCCGCGGAGGTCATGCGCATGCGTACGTGGCTTGAGGAGACGCTCGCCCACCACTCCGGCCGCACGGCCGAGCAGGTCAACAACGACATCGAGCGCGACAAAATCCTCACGGCCGAGGAAGCCCGGAACTACGGCCTTATTGACCAGGTACTGGACTCCCGGAAGATCAAGCCCCAGGCAATCGCCCGGTAGCATCCGGAAAACGACGCCGGTGCGGTTCGCGAAATATGGACCGCACCGGCGTTCTGTTTCCACCCAAGCGGCTCATTGTGACCTAGAGTGGAAGAAGTCACGGTGATGCCAACCGCGGTCTGGCCGCACAATGGAGCAAGGCGCGGAGCCCCATCACCCGCACGCAACGAAGGGATTCACACATGGCTCGGATTGGCGAGAGCACGGATCTGCTGAAGTGTTCTTTTTGCGGAAAGAGCCAGAAGCAGGTTCGCAAGCTGATTGCCGGGCCCGGCGTGTACATCTGCGACGAGTGCATTGAACTCTGCAACGAGATCATTGAAGAGGAACTCGCCGAGGTCTCGGACCTGGGCAGCTTCGAACTTCCCAAGCCGCGCGAAATTTTCGACTTCCTGCAGGAATACGTGATCGGCCAGGAGCCGGCCAAGCGGTCGCTGGCTGTAGCTGTCTACAACCACTACAAGCGCATCCAGGCAGGCCATGCACCGAAGACCGGCAGCCTGGGCGAGGGACCGCACCACGAGGACGTGGAGATCGCCAAGTCCAACATCCTGCTGATCGGCCCCACCGGCTGCGGCAAGACCTACCTCGCGCAAACCCTGGCCCGCCGGCTCAACGTACCCTTCGCGGTAGCCGATGCCACGGCCCTCACCGAGGCCGGCTACGTTGGCGAAGACGTCGAAAACATCCTGCTCAAGCTCATCCAGGCCGCTGACTACGACGTCAAGAAGGCCGAGCAAGGCATCATCTACATCGACGAGATCGACAAGATTTCACGCAAGAGCGAGAACCCCTCCATTACCCGTGATGTTTCGGGCGAGGGGGTTCAGCAGGCCTTGCTGAAGATCCTCGAAGGCACAGTGGCCTCAGTGCCTCCGCAGGGCGGCCGCAAGCACCCGCACCAGGAATTCATCCAGATCGACACCACCAACGTGTTGTTCATCGTGGCTGGCGCGTTCGCAGGCCTGGAAGACATCATTGGTTCCCGTTCGGGCCGGAAGGGCATCGGCTTCGGCGCCCCGCTTAACGAGGTCAAGGACAACGTGGATACCTACGGTGAGGTCATGCCGGAGGACCTGCTCAAATTCGGTCTGATCCCGGAGTTCATCGGGCGGCTCCCGGTGATCACCACGGTGTCCAACCTGGACCGTCCCGCCTTGATCCAGATTCTCTCGACGCCCAAGAACGCCCTGGTGAAGCAGTACCAGAAGATGTTCCAGCTCGACGGCGTGGAACTCCAGTTCGACGACGACGCCTTGAACGCCATCGCCGACCAGGCCCTCGAACGTGGAACAGGAGCCCGCGGCTTGCGCGCCATCATGGAAGAAGTCCTGTTGCCGGTCATGTTCGACCTCCCCAGCCGCGACGACATCGCCACCGTGGTCATCACCGAGGACGTGGTGGCCAAGAAGGCCCAGCCAACCATGATTGCCCATGACGTGGTGGCGAAGCGGCGGAATAAGTCCGCCTGACCACCCGTTGCACCAAACAGCGGCCCTGTCCGCTTTTCACGTTTAGCGTGGCCGTTGCCACCTTCCTGAGGAGATTTCCTGTGCCTGAACAGACCGAGCAACCCGTCAACAAGGCCGATTTCTGGTTCGACCCCGCGTGCCCGTTTGCATGGATCACGTCCCGCTGGATCGGAGAAGTGGAGCAAGTCCGTGGGATTGAGACCCAGTGGCATGTCATGAGCCTGTCCGTCTTGAATGAAGGCCGCGACTTGCCTGATGACTACCGCGAACTCATGGACAAGAGCTGGGGTCCGGTCAGGGTGATCATCGCGGCGCAGGAGTTGCACGGCAGCGAGTACGTCAAGCCCCTCTATGACGCCATGGGCGAGGAAATCCACCACGAGGGCAACAAGGATCGTCCGTCGGTGATCCGGAAAGCCCTGGCCGAAGTGGGCCTTCCCGCAGAACTGGCGCGCTACGCCGACTCGGACGAATTCGACGCCCAGCTGCGTGCCAGCCACGAGGAAGGAATCTCACTGGTGGGGCAGGACGTAGGAACGCCCGTGGTTGCCTTCAACGGTACGGCTTTCTTCGGCCCCGTCTTGACCCGCATTCCCCGTGGCGAAGACGCCGGTAAGATCTGGGACGCAACCGTGGCACTTGCCGGCTACCCGCATTTCTTCGAGCTCAAGCGCAGCCGCACCGAACGGCCCGAGTTCAACTAGGGTGACCCGTTCGGCCGCTATTTGAGGAAACGCGAAGTCCTGCGGTCGGCCAGGATCTTGCCGTTTGTTTGGCACGTAGCGCAGTACTGGAGGGAGGTGTCCGCGAAGGACACCTCCCTCACTGTGTCTCCACACACCGGGCACGGCTGTCCCGTCCTGGCATGGACCCTGAAATTGCTCCGTTTGGTGTCCTTGAGTTCACTGGACGGTTTGCCGGCCGCCGCCGCGACGGCGCCCACCAGCACTTCCTGCATGGCCCCATAGAGTCGGCCAACCGTCTCCTCATCCAGGGACTTGGCAATCGCGAAGGGGGAGATCCTGGCAGCGTGCAGGATCTCGTCGCTATAGGTGTTGCCGATTCCGGCGATCACGGCCTGGCTCCGCAACAGTCCTTTGATCTGCTGGGAGCTTGAACGGACTATTCCAGCGAACGCTTCGACGTCGAAGTCGGGACTCAGTGGTTCGGGGCCCAGCGTAGCGATGCCGTGGACATCCAGGGGATCGCGGACCACGTAGATGGCCAGGCTCTTCTTTGTTCCAGCTTCGGTGAGGTCCAGTCCGATGTGGGTGTCGTCGATTCCGCGGTGCAGGAGCAGGCGGGCAGCGATGTTGCTCTTACCCATGCGCAGCGTTGCCGTGGACGGGTGCTCGGTGTACCGGACCCAGCCGGCCTTCGCCAGGTGGAAGACGAAGAACAGTTCGTCGGCATCGACGCAGATGAACTTGCCAAAGCGCCGCACCCCGCGGATGGTCCGACCCTCCAGGGCCGTGTAGGGGGGATCTGCCGTCTTCAGCGCGGCAATGGAGTTGATGCGGACACTCGTCAGCACCGCTCCGTTCAGTTGCGTGTCCAGGTAGGTGCACAGGCCGTGCACTTCGGGCAGTTCCGGCATGGGAATACTCTGCCACACGCGACGGCAAAAGGTCCCGGAAACTACAGGATTGTAGTTCTTTCGGAAGCCTTGTGGATCGGCCTTGGCAGGACAACAATGGTTCTTACCCACTTCGAAAGAAGAGGGACACGGAAACCGAAGATTCAGTGATATGCAACCGACGCAGCCGTTGGCAAAGTCGGACGCAAGCTACCAGTGACGTGGTAGGAAGACCTGAAATTCCAAGGATTCCGCCAGACTGTCAAGTCGTCACCGGACAGCCGAAAAGTCGAAGCCCCACCAACGGCAAAACGCTGATGGGGCTTCCCCTTTGCCCAAAAACTCCCGGGCGATGGCTGCTACGAGGCGGGTGTCTCTTCCGGCTGCGCAAGGACGACGTCGCTGACCGTCAGATCGCCTTCAGCGGACTGCAGGGTGATCTCCTGGGCGTTTGCGGCGGCCTTCAAGTCACCCAAACCGGCCTTGAGCTGCGCCACAAGCACTTCCGTTGCCGAAATATTGGCAGAAAGCACTTCGGTCCGCTGCTTGACCTTGGCCTCGGACTTGGCCTTGCGGATGCCGCTGAGGGCCAGGCCCACCGTGCCCAGCATGGTGGTGTCGCCGTCGGCGATTTCCAGGGCGGAAGGCCATGCGGCGCGGTGCACCGAACCCGTCCGCCACCAGCTCCACACCTCTTCGGTGGCGAAAGGCAGGAAGGGGGCGAACAGACGCAGGAGCGAGTCCAGCGTGGTGGCGAGGGCCGCAAGCACGGAGGCCTGTTCGGCTTCGCCGGCTGCACCATATGCACGGTCCTTGATCAGTTCGACGTAGTCGTCCGTGAACTGCCAGAAGAACGATTCGGTGATCTGCAGGGCCCGGGCGTAGTCGTAGTTGTCGAAGGCCTTGGTGGCCTGGGCTACGACGTCCGAGAGCTGGGCGAGCAAGGCACGGTCCAGCGGGTTGCTCAGGACAGAGAGCTGGTTGGTGACCACGGAATTCTCAGTGGCGCCGAGGTTCAGGACGAACTTGGAGGCGTTGAGCAGCTTGATGGCCAAACGCCGGCCGATCTTCATCTGTGCGATCTCGTACGCGGTGTCCGCGCCAAGCTTGGCCGATGCTGCCCAGTAACGGACGGCGTCGGAGCCGTATTCGTTCAGGACATCGGTGGGAACCACCACGTTGCCCTTGGACTTGGACATCTTCTTCCGGTCCGGGTCCAGGATCCAGCCGGAGATCGCAGCGTGCTTCCACGGAGCGCTGTTCTGCAAGGCATCGGCGCGGACGGCCGAGGAGAACAGCCAGGTGCGGATGATGTCGTGGCCCTGCGGGCGGAGGTCGAACGGGTAGACGTTGGCGAACAGCTCTTCGTCACGGCTCCAACCGCCCACGATCTGCGGAGTGAGGGAAGACGTGGCCCAGGTGTCCAGGACATCGGCGTCGCCGGTGAACCCGTTGGCCTGGTCACGCTGGGATTCCTCGTAGCCCGGAGCAGCAGCGGCTGCAGGGTCCACGGGAAGCATTCCGTCGGACGGCAGGATCGGGTTGTCGTAGTCCGGGTTGCCCTGGGCATCGAGCGGGTACCAGACGGGGATCGGCACGCCGAAGAAGCGCTGGCGCGAAACGAGCCAGTCGCCGTTCAGGCCGGCGATCCAGTTTTCGTATCGGGACCGCATGAAGGACGGGTGGAAGTCGATGTCCTGGCCGCGACCGATCAGCCGTTCGCGGCGGTCCTCGTCCCGTCCGCCGTTGCGGATGTACCACTGGCGGGAGGTGACCACTTCGAGGGGCTTGTCGCCCTTCTCGAAGAAGTTCACGGGGTGGGTGATCTTCTTCGGTTCGCCGTCCAGCAGATCCGCTGCGGTGAGGAGCTCAACCACGGCTTCCTTGGCCGAGAAAGCCGTCTTCCCCGCGATCGCCGCGTAGGCTTCCTTGCCTGCCTCCGTGGTGATCCATTCGGGAGTCTCGGCAATGATGCGTCCGTCGCGGCCCATGATGGCGCGCGTCGGCAGCTGCAGTTCGCGCCACCAGGTGACGTCGGTGAGGTCACCGAAGGTACACACCATGGCAATGCCCGAACCCTTGTCCGCCTTGGCCAGGGGATGGGCTTTGACTTCGAGTTCGACGTCGAACAGCGGAGACTTCACAGTCTTGCCGAAGAACGGCTGGTACCGCTCGTCGTCGGGGTTTGCCACCAGGGCGGCACACGCGGCAAGCAGTTCGGGACGGGTGGTCTCGATGAAGATCTTCTGGCCGTCTTCGGTGAAGAAGGGGTAGCGGTAGTAGGCGCCCGGGACCTCGCGGTCCTCAAGCTCAGCCTGCGCCACGGCGGTGCGGAAAGTAACATCCCAGAGGGTGGGGGCTTCGGCCATGTAGGCGTCACCCGCAGCGAGGTTTGCGAGGAAGGCACGCTGGGACACCGCACGGGAGGTGTCGTCGATGGTGCGGTACGTCAGGTTCCAGTCCACAGACAGGCCAAGGGTCTGGAAAAGGTTTTCGAAGACTTTCTCGTCTTCCACGGCGAGTTCTTCGCACAGTTCGATGAAGTTCTGGCGCGAAACGACGTCGAAATCGCGCTGGTTCTTGGCCGGCTGCGCAGGCGGACGGTAGTCGGCGTTGTACGGAATGGCAGGATCGCAGCGCACGCCGTAGTAGTTCTGGACGCGGCGCTCGGTGGGCAGGCCATTGTCATCCCAGCCCATGGGATAGAAGACGTTCTTGCCGGTCATGCGCATGTAGCGCGCCTGGACGTCTGTCTGGGTGAAGGAGAACATGTGGCCGACATGGAGCGAACCCGAGGCGGTCGGCGGGGGAGTGTCGATCGAGTAGACCTGTTCCCGGGTGGTGTCCGGGTTGAACTTGTAGGTTCCTTCCGCGAGCCAGCGCTGCGTCAAGGCAGCTTCGAGGCCTTCAAGGGCCGGCTTGTCGGGAACGTTAATGGGGGCGGTGGCGGGCGTGTCTGTACCCTGCGTTGATTCAGCCATGGACCAATTGTTTCATGGCCCGGAGTTACAGGGCGCCTTCAGCGGCTGGCCCTGCCCTCGATAGGGTGGTGCCATGACTTTGGGAGCACAGACACAGAACAAGACGGCAGTCGTTACCGGCGCCAGCACGGGCATCGGCGAGGCCACGGTCCGGGCGCTGAGTGGCGAAGGATGGAAGGTCTACGCCGTGGCGCGGCGGGCAGACCGTCTGGAAGCCCTGGGTGCCGCGACCGGCGCCGTTCCCTTCCCCGCCGATGTGACCAACGACGACGACGTCGCGGCGCTGCTTGCCGCCGTCACCAAAGGCGGGGGAGCCGATACCCTCATCAACATTGCCGGTGGCGCCCGCGGCGCTGACACGATCGGCAATGCGGACACCGAGGACTGGGACTGGATGTATCAGGTCAACGTGGTGGGCACCATGAAAATCACCCGCGCCTTCCTGCCCATGCTTCGGGAGAACGGCGAAGGCACGGTCCTGAACCTGACCTCCACTGCAGGTCTGGCAGCCTACGAAGGCGGGGCAGGTTACAACGCAGCCAAGTTCGCCCAGCATGCACTGACCAACGCACTCCGTTTGGAGGAAGTGGGGAACAACATCCGGGTGATCGAGGTTGCCCCTGGCCTCGTCCACACCGAGGAGTTCGCGCTGAACCGCTTGGGTGACAAGGACGCAGCGGCCAAGGTATATGCCGGGGTGGAGAAGCCGTTGACGGCAGACGACGTTGCGGACGTGGTCCGGTACGCCGTCTCCCTGCCGCACCACATCAACCTGGACGAGATCGTGATCCGCCCCGTGGCGCAGGCAGCCAACCACAAGCTCATCCGCAAGCAGGACTGATGGCCTAGCCGGCAGGAATACTGAGCTGGGCAATGAGGGCGGCATGGTCCGTGCCCGGAACGGTGTGCACTGAGTAGGCGCTGCTGCCGATCCGGGGAGAGGTGACCACATGGTCGATGACCACGCCCGGCAACGGCGGGCCTTCCATGGGCCACGTGGGGGACAACCTTCCCCACGTGGCCGTGCCGACGTCCACCAGTTTGTTGCCGTCCCTGCCCCCGTCCAACAGGGCTCTGAACTCGGCGTGGTCATACGTGGCGTTGTAGTCGCCCATCAGCACCTGGTTGCCTTGGCTCCCGGCCTGGCGGGAAACCTTGAGAAGGTCGCTCCTCCACTGCCCGATGCGCTCATCCACGGGCGGGAGGGTGTGGACGTTGGTCAGGGTCAGGGCCGCCTTGGCCCCGGAACCTTCCGCCACAACCCGGGTCGCCGCCATGCGGAAGGGAGTGTCGGGCAGAAGGCCCTCCGACGCCAAGGGGAAGACCGAATACACAGCGGCACCGGATCCGTCGTCATTGGGGGTGCTGATCCTGTTGGACAGCACGGTATCGAGGCCCTCGGCGCTGAGCCGGTCCTGCAACGCCGGGGAAAACTCCTGGAGTGCCATCAGTTGGACACCGTGGTCACGGACCAGTTGCACGATTGTGGCCGCTTCGGCTTAACCAAATTCGGTATTGAGGCTCATCACCTTCAGCGGGACGGTGGCCGTCCCCTCTTTCAATACCACCGGGCGGCCGTAGTCCAGCGGGAACAGCCAGAAGAGCTGCGCAGCCAGCAGGGCCGCCGTCGTGATCGTCGTCCAGCGACGCCGACCCAGGAGGGCCAGCACCAGCGCAACAGCGGCCGGAACCACCAGCCACGGCGTGAAGGCCAGTGCCTGTACCACCAGCAACGGCCACTCAACCTCGACAGCCCGGAACAAGGACAAGCTGGCCACCGGAAGGGCAACAAGGGCGGCGGCAACAGACCAGGCAATCGAGGTCGTGCGGCGCCGGCGGCGGACAGCCGGGAGGGCGGCGGCAGGTTCAGTCATGTGGCCGAGTCTATGCAGCCATGTCCCCTGGACCCGTCCACCCAGGGGATGACTTGGAAGTAGTCGATGGTGCCCCGCTGCCGCTAGACTTTGATAACCAGCGTTGACCCGGCCATCACCGGTGAGCTTCCGGAAGAACAGTACTGGCCCGCAGTTGCGGACAGTTCCCAGTAGAACCGGACGGGTAAGCCCGTCACAGCAGTAATGAGAGGCCGGGACGCCGTGTTCCGGTAAGTGAGGTGGTACCGCGGTGCCTGGACTGTTGCGAAACAGGCCTGGAGCCGTCCTCGCATCCTGACAGTCAACCAGCTATCACCAGGATTCGAGATGACCCACTACCCCAAGGCCTCAGCATCGCCTTCCGGCGCCCAAGGCGTATCCGCCTCCGTGAAGTTCCCGGAGATCGAAGAGCGCATCCTCAAGTACTGGGACCAGGACGGCACCTTCCAGGCGAGCATCGACCAGCGCGACGCGGGACAAGACGGCAGCAACGAGTTCGTCTTCTACGATGGCCCGCCTTTTGCCAACGGCCTGCCCCACTACGGCCACCTCCTCACCGGCTACGCCAAGGACCTGGTGGGCCGGTACCAGACCCAGCGCGGCAGGCGCGTGGAGCGCCGCTTCGGCTGGGACACCCACGGCCTCCCCGCCGAGCTCGAAGCCATGAAGCAACTGGGCATGACTGACAAGACCCAGATCGAAGCCATGGGCATCGATAAATTCAACGACGCCTGCCGTGCCTCGGTGATGAAGTACGCCAATGAGTGGAAGGCCTACGTCACCCGCCAGGCCCGCTGGGTGGACTTCGACAACGACTACAAGACGCTCAACGTCGAATACATGGAGTCCGTGCTCTGGGCCTTCAAGCAACTGCACGAGAAGGGCCTCACCTACAACGGCTACAGGGTTCTGCCGTACTGCTGGAAGGATGAGACCCCGCTCTCCAACCACGAGCTGCGCATGGACGACGATGTCTACAAGAACCGCCAGGACCAGACCGTCACCGTGACGTTCCCCATCAAGGGCGGCGAGTCCGAGGTTTCGCAGGCGCTCGCAGGCGTGCAGGCGCTCGCCTGGACCACCACGCCCTGGACGCTGCCCACCAACCTTGCGCTCGCCGTCGGGCCTGATATCTCCTATGTTGTGGTCCCTGCCGGCCCCAATGGCGTGAAGGCCGCTTCACCCGAGGCTCCGGTGACGGGCAGCTTCCTTCTCGCGGCTGACCTTTTGGGTTCCTACGCCAAGGACCTGGGGTACGGTGATGGTGCCGACGGCGCGGCTGCCGCAACTGCCGCCGTCACGGCCACCTACGCAGGCTCCCAGTTGGAAGGGCTCGACTACGAGCCGCTGTGGAACGACTTCGCCGATACCGAAAAGTACCGGACGCAGAACGCGTGGCGGATCCTCGTGGCCGACTACGTCACCACCACCGACGGTACGGGCATCGTCCACCAGGCCCCGGCCTATGGTGAAGACGACCAGAAGGTCTGTGAAGACGCAGGCATCCCCGTGGTCCTCTCCGTGGACGAGGGTGCGAAATTCCTGCCGCTGTTCGGCCATGGCCGGCTTGCCGACATCGTGGGCTTGCAGGTTTTCGAGGCCAACAAGCCCATCACCCAGGTGCTGCGAGCCGACGGCCGCCTGGTCCGCCAAGCCAGCTACGAGCACAGCTACCCGCACTGCTGGCGCTGCCGCAACCCCCTGATCTACCGCGCGGTTTCCTCCTGGTACGTGGAGGTCACCAAGTTCAAGGACCGCATGTCCGAGCTGAACCAGGAGATCAACTGGATCCCGGGCAACGTCAAGGACGGCCAATTCGGCAAATGGCTTGAGAACGCCCGTGACTGGTCCATCAGCCGCAACCGGTACTGGGGTTCGCCCATCCCGGTGTGGCAGTCCGATGATCCCGAGTACCCGCGGACGGATGTGTACGGATCCCTCGCCGACCTCGAAGCGGACTTCGGCCGCCTGCCTGTCAACAACGAGGGCCAGGTGGACCTGCACCGTCCCTTCATCGACGAACTGACGCGCCCCAACCCGGACGACCCCACGGGCAAGTCCACCATGCGCCGCGTCGAGGACGTACTGGATGTTTGGTTCGATTCCGGCTCGATGCCGTACGGACAGGTCCACTACCCGTTCCAGAACGAGGAGTGGTTCGACACCCACAATCCCGCGGACTTCATTGTGGAGTACATCGGCCAGACACGTGGCTGGTTCTACATGCTCCACATCCTGTCCACGGCGCTGTTTGACCGCCCGGCGTTCCGCAACGTCATCAGCCACGGCATCGTGCTGGGCTCCGACGGCCAGAAGATGTCCAAGAGCCTGCGCAACTACCCGGATGTGTCCGAGGTGCTGGATCGCGACGGTTCCGACGCCATGCGCTGGTTCCTGATGTCCAGCCCGATCCTGCGCGGTGGCAACCTGATCGTCACGGAGCAGGGCATCCGTGACGGTGTCCGGCAGGTCATCCTTCCGCTGTGGAATGTGTACAGCTTCTTCACGCTGTACACGAACGCCGCGAACGGGGGCGCGGGCTACGAAGCCAAACTGCGGTACGACGGCTACGCGGACACCCTTGACCAGTACCTCTTGGCAAACACCGGCGACTTGGTCCGCAAGGTGACAGAAAGCCTGGACACCTACGACATCTCCGGTGCCTGTGACGAGCTGCGCAGTTACCTGGACATGCTCACCAACTGGTACGTACGCCGCAGCCGCCAGCGCTTCTTCGACGAGAACGTGGATGCGTTCGACGCCCTGTACACGGCGTTGGAAGCTGTGTGCCGGGTTTCGGCATCCCTGTTGCCGCTTGTCAGCGAGGAGATCTGGCGTGGCCTGACCGGTGGCCGTTCCGTACACCTTGCGGACTGGCCCGAGGCTTCGCTGTTCCCGGCAAATCCGGAACTCGTGGAGGCCATGGACCGCATCCAGCAGATCTGCTCCACCGGCTCCAGCCTGCGTAAGGCAGCCAACCTCCGTGTCCGCCTTCCGCTGCAGGAACTGACTGTCGTGGCACCCGGTGCGGACGCGCTGGAAGGTTTTGCCGCCGTCGTCGCCGATGAACTGAACCTGCGGTCCGTGCGGCTGCTGGACGCAGCCTCCGCCTCGCCCGAGGAATTCGGCATCGAGCAAAAACTCGTGGTCAATGCCCGCGCCGCCGGCCCCCGCTTGGGCAAGAACGTCCAGCAGGCCATCAAGGGTTCCAAGTCCGGCGACTGGTCCGTGAACGACGCTGGAGTGGTGGTTGCCGGTGGACTCGAGCTCGAGCCGCAGGAATACACCCTGGAAACCGTGGTGGCGGCAACGGCCGACGGCGGTGCTGCCGCAGCTGCCGTATTGCCCGGCGGCGGGTTCGTTGTCCTGAATACTGAGGTGACGCCGGAGTTGGCTGCCGAAGGGCTTGCCCGTGACATGGTCCGTGCCATCCAGCAGGCACGCAAGGATGCAGGACTGAACGTGAGCGACCGCATCCGCACCTCCGTGGAAGCGCAGCAGGACGTCGTGGAGGCCCTGCATGCCAACGCTGAACTGGTCAAGACCGAAACGCTGACGTTGGAACTGGAGGTTCTCCTTTCCAGCGCCGACGAACCGCAGATCACCGTAGCGAAAGCAGGGGCCTGATCCGATGACCGACGAATTCTCAGTTGAGAGCGTCTACGCCGAGCTCCTTGGCAGGGCGCCGGAGAACAAGATGGAGCCGCGCCTGGCGCCGTTGTTCCGCGCCATGGATGTGCTGGGCGAGCCCAACAAGGCCTACCCGATCATCCACATCACCGGCACCAACGGCAAGACGTCCACGGCGCGGATGATCGAGGCCGGACTGCGCGCCCACGGCCTCAGCACTGGCCGTTACACGAGCCCGCACCTGTCCAAGGTCACCGAGCGCATCAGCATCAACGGCGAACCTGTTCCGGATGAGACCTTCGTCCGGATCTGGGACGAGATCCGGCCGTACCTGGAGATCGTGGACAACGAACTGATTGCCGAAGGCCAGCCTCGGCTCACGTATTTCGAGTGCGTCACCATCCTCGGCTTCGCAATCTTCGCGGATCAGCCGGTTGATGTTGCCGTCTTCGAGGTTGGTTTGGGCGGTATCACCGATGCCACCAACGTCGGCGACGGCCAGGTATCGGTCATTACTCCCATTTCCCTCGACCACACGGATCTCTTGGGCGACACCACCGAGGACATCGCCTACGAGAAGGCAGGCATCATCAAGCCTGGCGGTTTCCTCGTGAGCGCGGCGCAGCCGGTTGACGCCGCCCAGGTCCTGTTGGACAAGGCACGTGAAGTGGATGTTCCGTTCCGTTTCGAGGGCGTCGAATTCGGCGTGGAGTCCCGCAGCGTCGCCGTTGGAGGCCAAGTGCTCACCATCCAGGGCCTGGCCGGGCGCTACGAGGACTTGCTGCTGCCGTTGCATGGCGCCCACCAGGCGGAGAACGCGGCCGTGGCTGTTGCCGCGCTCGAAGCGTTCTTTGGCGGGGGAGAGAAGGAACTCGACGCCGACGTGCTGCGGGAGGCCTTCGGCAACGTGAGCTCGCCTGGCCGTTTGGAAGTGGTCCGGACCGCTCCCACCATCGTGGTGGACGCAGCCCACAACCCCGATGGCATCCGGGTCTCGGCTGAGGCCATCCATGAGGCCTTCAGCTTCAGCAAGCTGGTTGTGGTAGTGGGAATCCTGCAGGAGAAGGACGCAGAGGAGATCCTCAAGACACTCAAGGAGCAGTTGGGCGACCTGGCCGAGGAATTCTGCTTTACCCAGTCCAACTCTCCCCGGGCCATCCCCGCGGCAGAACTGGCCGAAATCGCCGTGGACCTGGGGTTCGGCGAAGAGAACGTGCACATTGCGGAGAAACTGGACGACGCCCTCGAATGGGCCGTTGAGCGCTCCGAATCCAACGACGACTTTGCCGGTGGCGTGTTGGTCACGGGGTCCATCACCCTGGTGGCGGAGGCACGCATCCTCCTCGGAAAGGCAGGTGCCTAAGCATGGCGAAGCTGACCAAAGCACAACGGGAATGGCGTCCCGGGATGCCCAAGAAGCGCCGCTCCACCAAGGTGATGTTCGGCTCCACGGTCTTGCTCCTCGAGGCATTCGTGGCCTTCTTCGGCACGCTGGTGGTCTTCGGGTTGAAGCGCGGCGAGGTGGCTCCCGGAGTCATCCTCGGCGTTGGCATCGCCCTGAGCGTCATCCTGGTGCTGACGTGCGCCGTGCTGTCAAAGCCGTGGGGCGTGGGCCTCGGCTGGGCACTGCAGATCGTCCTGATCCTTACCGGCCTGGCCGAGCCCACCATGTTCATTGTCGGCATCCTGTTCGCGGTCTGCTGGTGGTACGGGATCCGCACAGGCATGCGGATCGACCGTGAACTGGTGCAACGCGACCGCGAGCAAGCGGAATGGGACGCAGCACACCGTGACGGGACAGAGCCGGAAACCCCGTAAACTGGCTGGGAAACCCACCAAGCAACCACATTGGAGCAACTGTGAGCATTGAACGGACACTCGTCCTGGTCAAGCCCGACGGCGTCGCCCGCAACCTCAGCGGCAGCATCCTGGCCCGCATCGAAGCCAAGGGCTACACGCTGGCTGAGCTTAAGAAGGTCAACGCCACCCGCGAACTCCTCGAACTGCACTACGAAGAGCACGTGGGCAAGCCGTTCTATGAGCCGCTGGTTGAGTTCATGCTCAGCGGCCCCGTAGTGGCGGCAGTCTTCGAAGGCCACCGTGTGATCGAAGGCTTCCGTTCGCTGGCCGGCACCACCGATCCCACGACGGCCGCCCCGGGCACCATCCGCGGCGACTTTGGCCGCGACTGGGGCCTGGCTGTCCAGCAGAACCTCGTTCACGGCTCTGACTCCGTTGAGTCTGCCGAACGCGAAATCAAGATCTGGTTCGAGTAAAGCCAGGAAGTACGACGCAGAAGGTCCCGTGTCCAAAGGAACACGGGACCTTCTGCGTTTCTACAGCTGAATCCTAGTAGCCGGAGGTCCCGGCGAAGACGTGGAGGAAAGCGAAGAAGATCGTTGCAATGACGGCAACGTAGAGCAAAGCGACGATGATCCAGCCCGAATCGGCCACGAGCTTGACCAGCCCTGCAGGAGCCTTGATGACTCCGGTGCTCAGGTTGCGGATGGTCACCCAGACGAACATGGGAATCATGACAGCCCACACCACCATGCAGAACGGGCAAAGGACGTTGATTGCGTACAAGGCCTGCGACCACAGCCAGATGACGAAGACGAAGCCCAGCGTTACGCCGGCCTGCAGTCCGATCCAGTAACCACGGGCGAACCTGGCTCCGGAGAGGAGCCCCATGGCCGTGGTGATGATGATGGCAAAGGCAACGATGCCAATGAACATGTTGGGGAAACCAAACAGGGAACTCTGCCAGGTCTTCATGACGGTGCCGCAGGAGATCCACGGGTTCACGTCGCACGCGGTGATGTGGTTGGGGTCCTGAAGCACCTGGAGCTTTTCCAGGACCAGTGCCCCGGAGGCCAGCCATCCAATGACGCCGGTGACCAGCAGCAGCCAGCCAAAGGGCCGGTTGCGAACCATCGCCGGCAGCGTGTCCGGTTGGGGGTCCCGCGCCTCGACGGGGACGGAAGACTTGTGGTCCAGGTTTCCCTTGGCGGTGCTTGGCATCGCGGATGTGATCCTTTTCGGCAGATGGCCCGGCGTGGCCGGGAAGGGCTGTTGGGAGGATTCTAACCCCGCATGCTGAAGGTGGCGCCCAGCTTCCGGGCGGCGGCGAAGGGGAGATCGACACACCTTCCTACCACTCGAATGTGTAGGGGTATGAGAGAATGAACATGGCCGGGAGTCGATCCACATTCGTCCTCCGGTCCGGTGACTTGTTCCCAAGACCGCCAGCGTGAGCAGGGCATGCCTGGATCAGCCGATCCTTGGTAGGCCCGCCATGACAATGGACGGCACCTGGTTGTGGCAGCAGAACAACGGGTTCCAGAACTGAGACACTGGCCTTCCAGGGCTGCCGCACCCCAATGATGGTGCGAACCGGAAGGAATACTACCGACTTCTGTCAACGCCTGCGGGTTTTGACAATATTTGCCCCACTGGGCGCTGGATGTGGCGGCGTCGCTGGGGCAGGAGTGTTGCCACATATGGATAATGACCAGGTTGTAGCCGTTAATGATCAGGCAGCTTCTACGGAAGCAGCGGAGGTGCCCAAGAAGGCCACCCGCGCCAGGACCACGCGCGCGCCGCGCAAAGCCACGGCAAAGCCCGTAGCAGCGGTAGCGGAGGAAGCCCCGCACGCCGCCGCCGAACCAGCCGCCGCCCCTGAGGCCGGAAGCGCCGCCGCCCCTGAAGAAGCCCCCAAAGCCCCGGCCCGACGCAGCCGCGCACGCAAGAAGGCCGATCCGGCCGAAACCCTCCCCGGCCTCGGCGACGCCGCCGAACCCGAGGACCAGCCGGCATCAGTAGCCGGCTCCGAAGCATCAGCGCCCGAGGTAAAAGCCGAACCCGCACCGGAAAAGCCGGTCCGCCGTCGTCGGACTGCGAAACCCAAGGCGGAAGCCGAAGCCACCACCGAGGAAGCCAGCGCGGAAGCAACGCCGACCACCACCCCGGAAGACGGCGCAGAAGCAACGCCGACCACCACCCCGGAAGACGGCGCAGAAGCAACGCCGACCACCATCCCGGCAGGCGGCGCGGAAGCAACGCCGACCACCACTCCGGAAGGCGGCGCAGCCGCCGAACCGGCCACGGAACCGAAAGCCGCGACGGAACCCCCCACCACCCCGGCAGGCGGCGCAGCCGCCGAACCGGAAGCCAGCGCAGAAGCCCCCACAGAGTCCTCAGAATCCGAGGCAGACGCCGCCCCCGGTTCTTCGGCGCTCTTCCTGGAGCCCGTTTCCATCACGTCCATGATCTTCCAGGCGCCCGACCTCAGCACAGTGGTCCGTCCGGCAGTCGAGGAAAAGACTGAAGAGACCGCTGAGGAGTCTGAGGACACCGGTGACGGCGAGCTGGAGGAGGCGGGAAGCCGCCGCCGGCGCCGGAGCCGTGGCCGCCGTGGCCGCCGCGCATCGGACCGTGAGGATAACGGGGCCGAGGAGTCCGGCGAGGAGGCGGACGATGACGAGTCGCCGGCCGCCGAGCCCCTTGAAGACGGCGTCACCTCGCGTCGTCGCCGTCGCCGCCGCCGTGGCGACCAGGACCTTGAACTGACCGGCGGCTCGGACGATGATCCGCCCAACACGGTGACCCGTGTCCGCGCACCGCGGCCCATCTCGGAATCCACAAGTTCCAACCGCGTGGCCAGCGTCAAGGGTTCCACGCGGCTTGAGGCCAAGAAGCAGCGCCGCCGCGAGTCCCGCGAGACGGGCCGCCGTCGCCAGGTCATCACCGAGGCCGAGTTCCTTGCCCGCCGCGAATCAGTGGACCGGCAGATGATCGTGCGCCAGCGCGACGACAGGATCCAGATCGGTGTCCTGGAGGACGGCGTCCTTGCCGAGCACTTCGTTTCCAAGACCCAGCAGGATTCGCTGATCGGCAACGTGTACCTGGGCAAGGTACAGAACGTGCTGCCTTCCATGGAGGCAGCGTTCGTTGACATCGGACGTGGCCGCAACGCGGTCCTCTATGCCGGCGAGGTGAACTGGGATGCCGTCAACCTTGAGGGCCAGCCGCGCCGGATCGAAAACGCCCTGAAATCGGGTGATTCCGTCCTTGTGCAGGTAACCAAGGATCCCGTCGGGCATAAGGGTGCACGCCTGACCAGCCAGATTTCCCTTCCGGGCCGCTACCTGGTGTACGTTCCCGGCGGTTCCATGACGGGCATCTCACGCAAGTTGCCCGACGTCGAGCGCAACCGCCTTAAGCGGATCCTCAAGGACCGTTTGCCGGAGAACGCCGGGGTCATTGTCCGTACGGCAGCCGAAGGGGCCTCGGAAGAGGAACTGACCCACGACATCAACCGCCTCCGCGCCCAGTGGGAGGGTATTGAGGGCCAGGCCTCCTCCACGAAGGTCCTGGCACCCGAGCTGCTTTACGGCGAGCCCGATTTGACCATCAAGGTGGTCCGTGACGTCTTCAACGAGGACTTCTCCAAGCTCATCGTTTCCGGCGACGATGCCTGGGACACCATTGAGGCTTACGTCACCTATGTTGCGCCGGACCTGGTGGGCCGGCTCGAGAAGTGGACCAAGGACCAGGACATTTTCTCGGCATGGCGCATCGACGAGCAGATCCACAAGGCCCTGGAACGCAAGGTCTTCCTGCCGTCGGGTGGATCCCTGGTGATCGACCGTACCGAGGCCATGACTGTGGTGGACGTCAACACCGGCAAGTTCACCGGCAGCGGTGGAAACCTGGAGGAGACCGTCACCAAGAACAACCTTGAGGCCGCCGAGGAAGTAGTCCGCCAGCTTCGCCTGCGCGATATCGGTGGCATCATCGTCATCGACTTCATCGACATGGTGCTTGAATCCAACCGGGACCTGGTGCTGCGCCGCCTGGTGGAATGCCTGGGCCGGGACCGTACCAAGCACCAAGTGGCGGAAGTGACCTCCCTTGGCTTGGTGCAGATGACGCGCAAGCGCATGGGCACGGGCCTGCTCGAGGTCTTTGGCGAGCAGTGCGAGCACTGTGCCGGACGCGGCGTGGTGACTCACGACGAACCTGTTGAGCACCGTCGTGCAAACGCTGTTGCCGCCGAGCAGCACCGGCCGCACACGGAAACCCAGCAGCAGCCTTCCAGCCGGACTGAGCGGAAGCGCCGCCGCGGCAAGGGCGGGGGACAGCCGGCAGAGAGCTCGACGCCGGTCCACACCGCAGCTTCGCCTGCGCCTTCGACGCCGGCTCCGGAGCCGGTGGATCCGGCACGGCAGGCCAAGGCCCAGGCCACCAGGGCTGCCCTGGCCACGATCGCCGCTGCAGCGCACGCTGCCCACCTGCACGACGACGAGGTTCACCGGGCCGAGGAAGAAGCACGTGCCGCGGCCGCCGCAACAGGGGCTGGCGCAGAGCATTCTGACGAGGTGCCCGATTCGGGCGCCGTCGAGGGCGCCCCACGTGCCACGCCGGTGCTCCGGTTTGGCGGTGAAGAGGTTGCCCTGCCCTTCGTGGAACACCACGAGGAGCCGGCTTCGGAGAAGCCTGCCATGACTCTGGACCTGTTGGCTGAGGCTTTCTCCCACCTGGGTGGGGGTCCCGTGGCTGTCGAAAGCCAGGCTGGGCCTGCTGCCACTGTTGCTGCTCCCGCGGAAACCGTCCCCACCCGGCAGGATCCTGCGGAGGAAAGTGATCTGTCCAGCCGTGCCCGCGGCCGGCGTGGGCGCCGGAACCGCAGCGCCAGCCGGGCGCAGGGTGCCGCCAACGAGACCACGGTAGAGCACCATGAGGTGTCCGCGTCCACCGGTGGGGGAGCGGCCCATGAAGCCAAGGCGCCGCAGGAGCAGGCCAAGAGGGAGTCCGCTGCTTCTGAGCCGATTATCCTCGGCGTGGGGGTTCCGGCCTCGGAACTCTAGGCATTGCCAACGTCATGTAACCGACGAAGGGTCCGGCAGTAACTACTGCCGGACCCTTCGTCCGTTAGGCTTGGTCACTGACACGGGGTGCCAGGCGTTGGGCCGGGCTGAGATCCAGACCCGTTGAACCTGTCCGGTTAGCACCGGCGAAGGGATGTCCCTCATGACTTCATCGTTGAAATCAGCCGTCTACGCCGTGGCAAACACCGGCCGGCGGACCCCGCGCGTCCTTAGCATCGCGGGCTCCGACCCCTCCGGCGGCGCTGGAATCCAGGCAGACCTGAAGAGCATTGCCGCCCACGGCGGCTACGGAATGGGCGTAGTCACGGCACTCACGGCGCAAAACACCTTGGGCGTCACCGCCGTCCATGTTCCGCCCGTGGACTTCCTGCGGCAGCAGCTTGAGGCGATCAGCAGCGATGTAACCATCGACGCCGTCAAGATCGGGATGCTGGGCGACGCCGAGGTGATTGGCGAGGTGCGTCGCTGGCTGGAGGACGTGCGTCCCGCCGTCGTGGTCCTTGACCCGGTGATGGCAGCTACCAGTGGTGACCGCCTCCTCCGGGAATCCGCCGAAGCCGCCCTGCGCGGCCTTTTGCCGGTGGCGGACCTCATCACCCCCAACATTCCTGAACTCGCCATGCTGCTGGGCGAGCCGGAAGCGACGGATTGGTCCACTGCCCTCGAACAAGGCAAGCGGCTCGCGGCCGAATGTGGAAACACCGTGCTGGTGAAGGGCGGACACTTGGCGGGAGCCGAGTGTCCCGATGCGCTCGTCAATACCAGTGGCTTGCTGCGGCAGGACCTTGTCTCGGTGGCGGGGCCACGGGTGGAGACGAAGAACAGTCATGGAACGGGCTGCTCGTTGTCCTCGGCCCTGGCTACGGTCCAGGCGCGGACGGGAGACTGGGAAGCGTCGCTGCGGGAGGTCAAACCCTGGCTCCTGCAGGCCCTGGCCACCGCGGATGTGCTGGAGGTGGGCCATGGCAGCGGCCCCATCAACCACTTCCACCATGCACAGCAGGCCGAAGGCCCGGGGGCTTTCGCCGCCCGCCTGTGGGAGGAAGCGGCACCTGAGCTGGACGCCATCCATGGCCTCGAATTCATCCAGGGGCTGGAGTCGGGCAGCCTTCCCGAGCCACAGTTCAACTATTACCTCGCGCAGGATGCCCTTTACCTGAACGGCTACTCGCGGGTGCTGGCACGGGCAGGTGCCCTCGCTCCCACCGAGGAAGAGCAGCTGTTCTGGGCCAGGTCCTCGCAGCTCTGCCTCGAAGTCGAATCCGAACTGCACCGCAATTGGCTGAGCACGCGGGAGGCCGCAACCCACACCGGACCTGTCACCAAGGCCTACGTGGACCACCTGCTGGCGGCGTCGGCCTCTGGAAGTTACGGTGTGCTGCTCGCGGCCATCCTGCCCTGTTACTGGCTCTACGCCGAGGTGGGACACCGGCTCCACGCAAGTTACGTCACAGCAGGTTCCCCGTCGGAGCACGCGTATGCGGACTGGTTGAAGACCTACGCCGATGAAGACTTTGCCGAGGCCACCCGCAAGGCCATCGGCTTTACGGACGCGGCCGCGGTCGTCGCCTCCAGCCACGACCGGGCCGCCATGGTGGAGGCTTTCGCCCATTCGTGCCGCTACGAGACGGCCTTCTTTGACGCCCCGCGGTTGCACGCGTGAAGGCCGCCCGCGCGTCGAAGTGGTGAATTCCCGGCAAAGTGTCCCGGAGCCTGTAGGCTGTATGGGCACGGTGCCGGGAAAGTCCGTTCCTACTGGTGACTAGCGTCACGCGGTGGCTTCCGGACCCGGCCTCATTTGCAGCCGAGGGTCGAACTAGCGTAATCTTGATCTTCGGTGCTTACGCCAACACTTGGGTTATGCCCCCTGGAATTATTCACGGGATGACTCGCGGGCTTCGATCTGGAGTCCACGGCGTTGAGGCACAGCGTGAACCAGGCCTGATTCCGGTTCGAGTTCCGCACGCAAATTTAGTAAGAAACGTCGAGAGAAGTGAGTACCCCAGTGGTGTACGCGATTGTCCGCGCAGGCGGCCGCCAAGAAAAGGTTTCCGTTGGAGACTACGTAACGCTGAACCGCGTCCCCGGTGGAGCCGGCAGCACGCTTGAGCTGCCCGCCTTGCTCCTGGTTGACGGCGACAAGGTCACCTCCGCTGCTGCGGACCTGGCCAAGGTGAAGGTCACGGCCGAGATCCTGGAGGACCTCCGTGGTCCCAAGATCGTCATCCAGAAGTTCAAGAACAAGACCGGCTACAAGAAGCGCCAGGGTCACCGTCAGGAACTGACCAAGATCAAGATCACGAGCATCGCGTAACTTTCCTTACGCAGTTCAGATTTTCAGTTTCCCCACATATTTAGAGGCAGGCATTTCACATGGCACACAAAAAAGGCGCGAGCTCCACTCGCAACGGTCGTGACTCCAACGCACAGCGCCTCGGCGTCAAGCGTTTCGGTGGCCAGGTAGTTTCCGCAGGCGAAATCATCGTTCGCCAGCGTGGAACCCACTTCCACCCCGGTGCAGGCGTGGGTCGCGGTGGCGACGACACCCTGTTCGCACTCCAGGCTGGTGCGGTTGAGTTCGGTACTCGCCGCGGCCGTCGCGTAGTGAACATCGTTGCTGCTGCAGCTGCAGAGTAACAACACGTTCTGAACCGGTGGAGCGGGCCCAAAAGGCCCGCTCCACCGTTCTTTTAACCGCATTACAATCGTTCGGGGCGCCCGGTGTGCGCCGGACATGGCATTCGCGCTGTTTACAGCGACAGAGGAGATAGACGTGGCGAGCTTTGTAGACCGGGTAGTCCTGCACGTTTCAGGCGGTACCGGCGGCCACGGCTGTGTTTCCGTCAAGCGTGAAAAATTCAAGCCACTCGGCGGACCCGACGGCGGCAATGGCGGCAATGGTGGCGACGTCATCCTCCGTGTGTCGTCGCAAACCACCACGCTGCTGGACTACCACCACGCTCCGCACCGCCACGCTACCAACGGTGGCCCCGGCATGGGGGACTGGCGCGGCGGCAAGAACGGCGAAACCCTGGTCCTTCCCGTACCCGACGGTACGGTGGTGAAGACCAAGGATGGCGACGTACTGGCTGACCTCGTGGGGGAGGGCACGGAGTACATCGCAGCCGCGGGTGGACAGGGTGGCCTGGGCAACGCCGCCCTTTCGTCGCAGAAGCGGCGTGCCCCCGGTTTTGCCTTGCTGGGCATCGAAGGCGATTCCAGCGACATCGTCCTGGAACTGAAGTCCATTGCCGATATTGCCCTGGTTGGATTCCCGTCTGCCGGCAAGTCCAGCCTGATCGCGGCCATGTCCGCAGCGCGCCCCAAGATTGCCGACTACCCGTTCACCACCCTGATCCCCAACCTGGGAGTGGTCCAGGCCGGTGAGGTCCGGTTCACCATTGCAGATGTTCCCGGGCTGATTGAAGGGGCGAGCGAGGGCAAGGGCCTCGGCCATAACTTCCTGCGCCACGTTGAGCGCTGCGCTGCCCTGGTGCATGTCCTCGACTGCGGCACCCTGGAGTCCGACCGCGATCCGCTGTCCGACCTGGCCATCATCGAGGCCGAACTCGACAAGTATGCCGTGGACATGAGCTACGCCGGAGTCGACGGGGAAGTCGTTCCCCTTAATGAGCGTCCCAAGCTGGTAGTCCTGAACAAGGTGGACCTGCCGGACGGCAAGGACATGGCCGAGTTCGTCCGCCCGGACCTGGAAGCCCGCGGCTACCGTGTCTTCGAAGTTTCAGCCACCAGCCACGAAGGCCTGCGCCCGCTCAGCTTTGCCATGGCTGAAATCGTCAAGGCTGCCCGCGATGCCGTGGAGATCGCGCCACCGAAGGTAGCCGCACCGGTGCTGCGGCCCCGCGCGGTCAACGAATCCGGCTTCCGGATCCGCCGCGAGGAAAAGAACCTCGAGCCCCTCTTCCGCGTGCTGGGCGAAAAGCCGGTGCGCTGGGTCAAGCAGACCGACTTCACCAACGAGGAAGCGATCGGCTTCCTTGCCGACCGCCTTGCCAAATTGGGCGTGGAGACCGAACTCTTCAAGGTCGGTGCCAAGCCCGGCGATACCGTGGTGATCGGCGAAGACGACGGCGTGGTCTTCGACTGGGAGCCAACCATGATGGCTGGCGCGGAACTCCTCGCCACGCCCCGTGGCACGGATATCCGGGTGGCCGACATCGGCGATCGTCCTACGCGAGCCCAGAAGCGCGAAGAACAGGTGGAGCGCCGCGAAGCGAAGGCCGCCGCGCGCGCCGAACTGGAAGCCGAGCGCAAGGCGGGCATCTGGACGGAGTCGGCCAGCCGCCGTCGTGCGCAGCCCATCAAGGAAAGCAACCTGGACAACGGTGATGACGACTAAGACCGTCGAAACCCCCCAACCGGACATCCACGAACGCCACGCACTGGCCTCCGCCAAGCGGATCGTGGTGAAGGTCGGTTCGTCGTCCCTGACCAGCATCAAGGGCGGTATTTCCGAAAAGTCGCTGACCGGCCTGGTCAACGCGCTGGCGGAGAAACGGAACGCAGGTGCCGAGATCATCCTGGTTTCCTCCGGTGCCATCGCTGCCGGCCTTGCCCCCTTGGGCCTGGCAAAGCGTCCCAAGGACCTCGCCACCCAGCAGGCAGCGGCCAGCGTGGGACAGGGCCTGCTCATGGCCCGCTACACCCAGGCCTTCAACGCCCACGGCGTCACCGTCAGCCAGGTCCTGCTCACAGCGGACGACCTCATGCGCCGCACCCAGCACACCAATGCGTTCAGGGCCTTGGACCGTTTGCTGAACCTTGGGGTGGTGCCTGTGGTCAACGAGAACGACACCGTGGCCACCCACGAAATCCGTTTCGGCGACAATGACCGCCTGGCAGCCCTCGTGGCCCACCTGGTCCGCGCGGACGCGCTGGTGCTGCTTTCCGACGTCGACGCCCTCTACGACGGTCCTCCATCCCAAGGTGCGCAACGCATCCCGTTGGTCCGGGGACCGCAGGACCTCGAAGGCGTCACCATTGGAAAGGCCGGAAAGGCCGGCGTCGGTACCGGCGGCATGATGACCAAGGTTGAGGCGGCTTCGATTGCGGCAGGCTCGGGTATCCATGCCTTGGTCACCTCCACCGCCAACGCCGCCGCGGCGCTGAACGGCGGGAACGTGGGAACCTGGTTCGCCGTCAACGGCAACCGCAAGCCTGTCCGCCTTCTGTGGCTGGCGCACCTGGCCACGGTCCGTGGCCGGTTGGTGCTCGACGACGGAGCAGTGAAGGCCGTGCGCGAACGGCACAGGTCACTCCTGCCCGCAGGAATTTCCGAGGTTTCGGGGGAATTCGAAGCCGGCGACCCGGTGGAGATGGTTGGACTGGACGGCGCCGTGGTGGCGCGTGGGCTGGTGAACTACTCCTCGGACGAGCTGCCGAAGATGTTGGGGCGGTCCACCCAGGAACTTGGCCAGGCCATGGGCCGCGGCTATGACCGTGAAGTTGTTCATGTTGATGACCTGGTGCTCCTCCGGGCGCCCCGCTCATCTAAACTTGGAGCATGACTGAAGCGCTGACCCCTGACGCCCCCGTGATTTCCGACGTTTCCGGTGCCGCCGGCCAAACGCCGGGGAACCCTGCGGCGGGCGCCGTTCCAGTCACTGCCGGAGATGTCCAGTCTGCCGTTTACGGTATAGCAGACCGTTCCCGCAAGGCTGCCCGGCGCATGGGCCAGGCCAACCGTTCCTGGAAGGACAGCGCACTGCGGGCCATCGGCGCCGCCCTGCTGGACCAGCAGAAGCAGGTACTCGAAGCCAACGCCAAGGACGTGGCGGCGGGGCGGGCGAACGGTACATCTGCCGCCCTTTTGGACCGGCTGACCCTGACCCCGGCCCGGATTGACGGCCTGGTTGCCGCTCTGGAGAACCTTGCCGGGCTGCCCGATCCCGTGGGCAACGTGGTCCGCGGACAAACCCTGCCCAACGGCCTGCGCCTGCGCCAGGTCAACGTCCCGATGGGCGTGGTGGCCGCTATTTACGAGGCCCGCCCCAACGTCACCGTGGACATCGCAGGGCTTGCCCTCAAGAGCGGCAATGCCGTGATCCTGCGTGGCGGCTCTGCAGCGGCCAACACCAATGAGGCGTTGGTCCGTATCCTCCGCGAAGCCCTGGATTCCGTGGGCCTGCCTGCCGACGCAGTGCAGACCGTCGACCAGTTCGGCCGGGAGGGCGCCAATGTGCTCATGCGTGCCCGCGGCAAGGTGGATGTGCTCATTCCCCGCGGCGGGCGGGACCTGATCCAGACCGTAGTCACCAACTCTTCCGTTCCCGTCATTGAGACGGGCGAGGGCAACGTCCATATCTTCATCGACGAGTCCGCGGGCGAAGAGATGGCCGTGGACATCCTCCTCAACGCCAAGACGCAACGGCCCAGTGTCTGCAACACCGTGGAAACGCTGCTGGTGCATTCCGGTTCCACGGTGCTTCCAGCTGTGGCCAAGGCCCTTCGTTCCGCTGGAGTCACCCTCCACGTGGATGACAGGGTCGCCGCCGCCTTGGGCGCGGACGTCGAAACGGTACCGGCTGACGACGACGATTGGGCCACCGAGTACATGGACCTGGACCTCGCCGTCGCCATGGTGGATACCCTCGATGATGCGGTCAAGCACATCCGTACCTGGACCACCGGCCACACCGAAGCGATCCTGACCAACAACCTGGCCAATGCGGAAAGGTTCATTGCCGAGGTGGATTCCGCTGCCGTCATCGTCAACGCCTCTACGCGCTTTACCGACGGCGGCGAGCTTGGCTTGGGTGCCGAGGTAGGCATCTCCACGCAGAAGCTCCATGCCCGCGGCCCCATGGGCCTGACGGAACTGACCACCACCAAGTGGATCGTCCAGGGCGAAGGCCAAGTCCGCGGCTAGCAACGCTGTAACATAGAACAGAAGTCCGAAGCGGCGGGAAGGCCCGCCGTCGTCATCCTTTGAGAACCAACTAGGGGAGAAGATGCTGTTTCAGCAGATCGCCATATCCATTGCCGCGCAAACCGAGGGCGGTCACGAGGAAGCTGCGCCGCTGTGGGCAGAACCGTGGGTCTTTGGCATCGTCATGTTCGCCCTCCTCCTGGTCCTCATGTTCGTGACCCTCTCCTACACCAACCTCGGCAACCGCCACGAGGCCGTGGAAGAGCACAGTGACCCGCACCGCCAGCACCCGAACAAGCACACGCACAAGCCGGGCCACTGACATCATCGCTGCAACACCGCGTGGGGATTCGGGGCGCAGGCTCCGTTTGGGCGTGATGGGTGGAACGTTTGATCCCATCCATCACGGCCACCTTGTGGCTGCGAGCGAAGTTGCTGCCAAGTTCGACCTGGATGAAGTTGTCTTCGTGCCCACGGGACAACCATGGCAAAAGTCCAGCAAGAAAGTCAGCAAGCCCGAGCACCGCTATTTGATGACGGTCATTGCCACCGCTTCGAATCCCCGCTTCACTGTGAGCAGGGTGGATGTGGACCGTCCGGGCCCCACGTACACCATCGACACCCTGCGCGATCTCCGCCATCAGCGTCCGGATGCCGATCTGTTCTTCATTACGGGCGCCGATGCCTTGGCGCAGATCCTGTCCTGGAAGGACGTTGACGAGCTGTGGTCGCTGGCCCATTTTGTGGGTGTGACCCGGCCCGGACACGAACTCCACAACCTTGGCCGGGACGACGTCAGCCTGCTTGAGGTTCCAGCCATGGCCATCTCGTCAACGGACTGCCGCAACCGGGTGAATGAAGGAAATCCTGTCTGGTACCTCGTGCCGGATGGTGTGGTGCAGTACATCGCAAAGTATGGACTGTACGCGCCAGGAAGCAGCGCAGGGGAGTTGGCACCAGCGCTTGCCGGATCAGACGACCAAGCACGTACTGAATGAGTTTTCAATGAGCAGCCAGGAACAGCGACCCATCCGCAGCAGGCGTGAGCTTCGCCGCGCCCGCGAAGAGCAGGAGCAAGCCCAGGCCACCGCGACCACACCGGATGCAGCACAGCCCGCATCCCCACCGGAAGCACCCCAGCCGGCGCAGGCCGAGGACAACGGCCGGAACCGTCGCGCCGCTGACGCCCCCCTGGACGCGGTGGCGCCTGCGACAGAGCGCTCATCACAGATCCGCGCCCGCGACCGTGCCGCCCTCCGGACCATCAAAGAGCTCGCGGACAAGGAAGAGCAGCTTTCCGGTGGTGGCCCGCCCACCCGGCGCCAGCTCCGCCTGCAGCAGCTCCAGGCAGAGGTGGCTACCTCCGCCAATCCGATTGTGCCGGCGCCCGGTGCCAAGGCTCCGGAGCCAGCGGCGTCCCCTGACGAGGCAAAGGACGCCCCCATCTCTGCCGTGCCCGGAGCGAAGGCCGCCGGACCGACAGACGCTCAGTCCGCAGCGGACGGTTCCGAAATGTCAGTGGAGCAGGCCCTTGCGGTCCGAGAGCTGATTGCGGCCCAGGTGCAAAACCAGACTGCCAAGCTGGAACATATCGCCGAGCAGGATCCCCTCGCGGTGGATCCGGAGGTCCTTGCCCAGCAGATTGCGTTGGCTGAGCGTGCGGCCGTCCTGAACAAGAGGGCAGCGGCCAAGCAGAAGCTGGCCGAGCAGGCTGCGCCTGAGAAGGCCGCGCCCGAGAAAGCCCCTGGAGAAAAGACCGAGTCGAAGGCGCCCGGCACGGCCTCGGGACCGTCCACTGCAAACAACCTTGCCATGGTCACCCCGCTTGAATTCGTCAAGGTGCCCGGCGTTGAGCGTCCGGTCATGAAGCGGCCCAGCACCACCTTTGTCCCCGTTGTAACGTCGGCCAACGCCAAGGCCGCGCCCGCCGCAGGTAACGGACGGCCCTCCCGGGGGCGTGCCGGGGTCCTTGCCCGTGCCGAAGCGGTGGCGAGGAACGCGCGGAAGCGCAATGCCGCCGTCGTTGATCCGGGGCAGGAAGCCGAGCATCCGCCGGTTTCGGCACGTACCGCTTACGGGCTGGATCCCCTCGACGCCAATACCGCGGGCCTGGCCAGGGCACAGCGCAGCCGCCTGCTGCAATACGGGGTCCTCGCGTTGGGCCTCGTTGCACTTATTGTCGGCATCATCATGATCACGAGCGGTTAGTTCCGCTGGAAATACGGCTTTCGCCACCCAAAGGCCCTCCGGCCACTACAAGGAGTCCCTGTGTCTGCACACGAACAATCCATTACCCTCGCCCGCCACGCAGCGCGTGCCGCGGCAGAGAAACTTGCCGAGGACATTGTCGCCCTGGACGTCAGTGAGCGCCTGGCGCTGACCGACGTCTTCCTGATCGCTTCGGCTCCCACCGAACGCCAGGTCAACGCGATCGTGGACGGCATCGAGGAAGAGCTCCTGAAGCAAGACCTGCGTCCCGTACGCCGCGAAGGCCGGTCTGAAGGCCGCTGGGTACTCCTGGACTACGCCGACATCGTTATCCACGTCCAGCACGCTGAGGATCGCGTGTTCTACGCGCTTGAGCGTCTGTGGAAGGACTGCCCTGTGGTGGACCTCGAGCTCGGCGACGATGCTTCGGCGAAGGCTGTGGCCGGCGAGGATTCCGACGGCCAGTAGGCTTTTCACCTCGGAATATGCCCGATTTGGAATTATCGGAAATGCTGTTCTAAGATATTTGAGTTGCTTCGGCAGGAAGGGCTGGAAAGCCTGGAAGCGAAACAACAAGAATATGGGGCTGTGGCGCAGCTGGTAGCGCACCTGCATGGCATGCAGGGGGTCAGGGGTTCGAGTCCCCTCAGCTCCACCCTAACGATCTCCCTCTTCGCAAAGGCGAAGGGGGAGATTTTTGTTTCCCGGAAGCGGCCACATCATGTGATCTACATCATTCCGGCTCGATTTCGCATCTCGATACTTTGTGGGTAGTATTGACGAGTTGCTTCGGCAGGAAGGGAAGACTTCCGCTGAAAACAACACGTCCGGGGCTGTGGCGCAGCTGGTAGCGCACCTGCATGGCATGCAGGGGGTCAGGGGTTCGAGTCCCCTCAGCTCCACTTCGGACAAAAGGCCCCGCTCGTCAGAGCGGGGCCTTTTTCGTGGAACCGGGCTACTCCTGTGGCCGGTCAAATTCCGCGGCGCTCAGGAACTCGACGCCTTGGAACGGCTCGTCGCCTACTACCCGGGCGTTGTGGCCCGGCGGGATGGTGTAGGAGTCTCCGGCGGAAATATTGATGCGGTTGCCGTCGTCGGTTTCCGCTTCCAGGGCTCCGGAGACGCAGAAGCCGACGTGGTTCAGCTGGCACGTATCGGTGCCCACCACCGGCTTGATGCAGTCTGCCCACGTCCAACCGGGTTGGAAGGTATTTCGCCCAATGGTGTAGTCGCCCACGGTGACGATGTCCACCACGGTCTTGTCCGGTCGGCGGGTTTCGTCCGGAGAGTTATGTGACTTCACTTGCAGTTGCGTGACAACATTGACAGTCATGGTTTTGCTCGCAGGGGAGGGGGAGCCGGATCGCTGATGGTCCCGGCGCCGGGCTCACGGGGAAGCCGGGATCAGTGCCCTGAACGGGTGTTTGTGCTGTGTGCACCAACCACGTTCCTCCCAAGCGACCGTGAAGTCGAGACACTTTGGCGTACGAATTTCTTACATCTGCAAAGAGGAAAAGCACCGTGATGTTATCTGGGTTGGATGCTCTGTTCGGCACCTTGGGGCGCTTTCCCGATGTTGAGGCGGACAACCTGCACGCCTACGATGCGACGGACAGGCTCCTGCTGGACACCGCTGCCGAACTGCTGGCAGCGGATACCCGCGTAGTGGTGATCGGCGACCGCTACGGAGCCCTCACCCTCGGTTCCCTGGTGGGCTTGGGCGTCGACCATGTCAGTGTCCACCAGGACCTCTTCACCGGCCGCATGGCCCTGCGGCACAACGCCCGCGGAGCGGGCCTTGAGGACCAGTACGCTGCCCACGAACTCGGCGCGGAGCTGCTGTCAGGCGCGAACCTGGTACTTCTTCAGTTGCCCAAGTCGCTGGCGGAACTGGAGGAAATTGCCGACGCCGTGGCCCGCTTCGCTGCGCCCGGCGCGGTGCTGCTGGCCGGTGGCCGCGTGAAGCACATGAGCCTTGGCATGAATACTGTGCTGGAGAAGTCGTTTTCGACGGTGCAACCCCAACATGCCCGCCAAAAATCCAGGGTGCTGAAGGCCAGCGGACCCATAGCCACAGCCGGCAAGGCGCCTTACCCGGTCCTGGATCACCTGGCCGAACTGGATCTGGATGTCTGCGCCCACGGAGCTGCGTTCTCCGGGGCCCGGCTGGATATCGGCACGCGTTTCCTCCTGACTTTCCTGGACCGCATGCCGGCCGCCGGCATAGTGGTGGACCTTGGGTGTGGTACCGGGATCCTGGCCACGATGTATGCGCGCCGCTTTCCAGCGTCCAGGGTGCTGGCGACAGACCAGTCCGCCGCTGCCGTTGCCTCGGCCCGCGGAACAGCTGCTGCCAATGGCCTGGACGGACGGGTGACGGTGGTTCACGACGATGCGATGTCCTCGTTCGACTCCGGCAGTGCGGAACTTATCCTGCTGAACCCTCCCTTCCATCTGGGTGCCAGCGTCCACGCCGGCGCCGCCCTCAAGATGTTCGACGCAGCAGCCCGCGTGCTTGCCCCGGGCGGGGAACTCTGGACGGTTTACAACAGCCACCTGCAGTATCGTCCGGTTTTGGGACGCCTCGTCGGACCAACAACGGTGGAGGGCCGCAACCCGAAGTTCACGGTGACGCGGAGCCGGAAGGCCTGACCCCGGCACGCCCGGCGTGTCATGAAACACGTCAGTGCCGCAGGCGTCACATAGAATTCAGTGTCGTCGGTATCTGCCCCTGGCTCCGGTTGTTGTGTGCACATACCCGTCTGAGCGGGGGTGACGTACGATTCTGACACAGATGAAGTTCAAGGAATTTGTTTCTCAAGACAAGGGGAATCCGTGACTGAGATCCGGACGCCGGCACCAAGGCGCGGAACGAACCTACCCCGTATGGGCGACTTCAATCTGACGGTGATCCTGGAAGCTATCCGGCGGTCTTCCGGAGGGCTCAGCCGTGTTGAACTCGCACACATCGTGGGGTTGTCGCCGCAGACCATTTCCAACATCTCCCGCCGCCTCCTGGACCAGGAACTCATTGTCGAGGCAGGTAAGGAAGGCACCGGTCCAGGCAAGCCCCGCACCATCCTTCGCTTGAATCCATCCGGCATGTACGCCGTGGGTGTCCACCTGGACCCGGCAGTCATTACCTTCGTGGTCCTGGACCTGCTGGGGGATGTGGTCAGGCATTCGCGTATGGCCACCCCGGGTGGCGACCCGGCAGCAGTCATTACGAGCATCGCGGGGCAGATCCAGGTGCTCATCGAGGAATCGGGCGTGGACCAGTCAAAGATTGCCGGGCTGGGCGTCGCCGTGCCGGGTCCGATCGACCTTGACGAAGGTTCTGTTGTTGAGCCGCCGTTGCTGACCCGGTGGAACCGGGTGCGCATCCGTGAAGCCCTCACCGAAGCCACGGGCCTTGAGACGCTGGTGGACAAGGATGTCACCAGCGCCGCCGTTGCGGAGACGTGGGCTGGTGGAGCGAGCGGGGCCGGCAGTTTTGTCTTCATGTACATGGGAACCGGCATCGGCTGCGGCCTTGTCCTCAACGACGAGGTGGTCCGGGGTACGTCGGGCAACGCGGGCGAGATTGGGCACATCATTGTGGATCCGGATGGCCCTCCCTGCGATTGCGGGCTACGGGGTTGCGTGAAGTCTTCCTGCATCCCGCAGGTTCTGGTGGCCGAAGCAGAGGCTGCCGGTGTCCTGGATGGTCATGGCCAGGAGGATGGCCCGGCCGTGCAGGAGCGCTATGCCATGCTGTGTGATAAGGCGGACGCCGGGGACGAAAAGGCGATCGCCATCCTGGAGAAGTCCGCCGTCCTGGTTGCCCGAGCGGTTTCCGTGGTAACGAACACCCTCGACGTTGAACGCGTGGTGTTCGGCGGTCCGTTCTGGGGCCGGATGTCCAAGTACTTCCTGGGCAGCGTACCCCAGTTGATTGCGCAGAACAGTGCAGCCCGGATGATCCACGGCATCGATGTGGTTGGCTCGGGCGTAGGCGAGGACGTGGGCGCCATTGGGGCAGCATGCCTCGTTCTGGAACACACCCTGGCTCCCCGGGCGCAAAGGCTCCTGCTGGAAGGCTGAGGCTCTGTCTCGGGGATCAGTCGATGTCTTCGACGATCTCCCCGTACGGAATGGACTCATCCACGTGGGCCTGATGACCGGTAGGTCCGTGGTTGTAGGTGATCCGTACCCCGTGCCGCTGGTCCGCGGCAGACTGGAGTAATACGGGCCGGACGGCGTCATTGACGTGTTGGGTCTGGCTGTCGAGGTACTGCTGGTAGGCGGCTGGTAGCTGATGCATGGCAAAAGGATAGACCTCCGAAGTCCGCATGGGGAGGGGTACCCATTGCGGGCCAAGGCGGTTGCGGCTTGGATAGAGTGGCCGGAAGCAGGACCGCGCCGTACACCTGGTGCGGCAAAGTGAAAACCGAACGCCACCGAGGGGAAAACGAGTGCTTCAAAACACCGCCACAGCCGGGATCGATGCACCGGATATGGCCCGTGCGCAGCAACTCGTTGGCGGTATCGTCCGTAGTTTCGAAGCCAAGGTAGTGGGCCAGGAACGGTTGCGGGAAACCCTGGTGATCGGTCTCCTGACGAGCGGCCACGTCCTTTTGGAAAGCGTTCCGGGATTGGCCAAGACCACTGCTGCGCATGCCTTGGCCGAGGCTGTCAGCGCCGATTTCCGCCGGATCCAATGTACGCCCGACCTGCTTCCCAGCGACATCGCTGGAACCCAGATCTTCGATGCCGCCAAGGGCACCTTCGTCACGCAGCTGGGCCCAGTCCACGCCAACATCGTGCTGCTCGACGAAATCAACCGGTCCAGCGCCAAGACCCAGAGCGCCATGCTGGAAGCCATGCAGGAACGGCAGACTTCGATCGGGGGCGAGTCCTATCCGCTGCCACAGCCCTTCCTGGTGCTGGCCACGCAGAACCCCATAGAGCAGGAGGGCACCTACAGGTTGCCCGAGGCGCAGATGGACCGCTTCATGCTCAAGGATGTGCTTGATTACCCGAGCCCGGCGGAGGAAGCCGAAGTCATCCGCAGGATTGACGCCGGCGTGTTCGACTCCGGGCAGAAACCTCCCGCTGCAGCGTCGCTGGACGCGGTGCTCCAGGTCCAGGAACTGGTGCGGCGCGTCTACATTGATCCGGCGATTGTCCGGTACATCGTGGGCCTGGCTTACGTCACCCGGAATGCCGCGCAGTACCTTGAGCCGCAGCTGGCCTCGCTGATCGAGTTCGGCGCAAGTCCACGGGCGAGTATCGCCTTTAGCCAGGCTGCCCGGGCACTCGCGCTGCTCAGCGGACGCGACCACGTCATACCGGAAGACGTCAAGGGCCTGGCGCACAGGGTCCTTCGGCACAGGATCGTGCTTGGCTTTGATGCGGTAGTGGAAGGCGTTGCCGTGGAGACAGTCATTGACGCAGTCCTGGCGTCGGTGCAGATACCCTAGGGGCGTCAGTGCCCAGCCTGCTTCAACGCGTCAAGGCGAAGATGTTCATCTTTGCCCATCGGAAAACAACCGCATTGCTTGACGGGGAATACGGTTCGGTCTTCAAGGGACGCAGCCTTGACTTCGACGACCTCCGTTCCTATGTTCCCGGGGATGAGGTTCGCGACATCGACTGGAAAGCCACCGCCCGGCACGGTTCACCCCTGGTGAAGCGTTACACGGCAGTCCGGCGCCACTCCGTCCTCTTGCTGGTGGACACCGGGCGGACCATGGCCGCCGAAGCGGCTTCCGGGGAAGCCAAAGTGGACCTCGCCATCCAGGCCGCAGGAGTTGTGGGCTACCTCGCCTGCCGCCACGGTGACGACGTCGGCCTCCTCCATGGTTCGGTCGAAGCCACCCGGTACCTCCCGCCGCGTTCCGGCGAACACCATCTCGAACGGCTGTTGCGCGAGGTGCAGGAAGCCGTGCGCCCCGAAGGGCCTGCGAGCGCACTGGCAGGGCAGCTCGACTACGCGTTGAGGTATCTGAAGGGGCGGCTCCTTGTGGTGGGGGTGGCCGATGAGTTCCTGCCGGACGCACGGACTGAGGAGTTGCTCCGCCGGTTGAGGGTGCGGCATGAGGTTCTCTGGATCACCATCAAGGACGCCGACCTTGCAGGGGAAGAACGGGGCCGGTCAAGCCGGGATGTTGGGCAAGGATTCGCCATTCCTAAGGCGCTGGTGGACAGCAGCGAAGTCCGGCAGGCCTATACGGAGGCCATGGCCAGGCGTGACGCACAACGCCGGGACGTCTTCCGGCGGCTGGGGATCGCTGAGGAGCACGTTGGCAGCAGCGGCGAGATGGTGTCCTCGGTGTTCGCCTTGCTCGAGAGGCACAAGTCCGGGAAGGCCAAACGTGCAGGATAACTCCGGATTCCATGGTCCTCTTGCGTACAGCCAAGCGTGGTTCTGGCTGGGGGTGCTGGTCTTGCTGGTGGTGGCCGCCTGGTATGCCTTTCTCTTGTGGCCCCGCCGCAAGAGGGCACGCCGGACCCATCCGGTGGTTCCACGGGACCTGGCGGGCTTGCGGCTCTCCTGCCTGCAGGCGATCGATTCGGTCGTGGCCGATGCCGACGCCGGACGGTTGCCCGAGCGCGCCGCACACCAACGGTTGAGCTTCCTGGTGCGGGAATTCGCCGGGCACGTGACGGGAAAGCCTGCCACGTCCATGACGCTGGAGGAGTTGCGCAGGCACGGCCTGGAACCGTTCGTCGACGGGATAGCAGGCATCTATCCTGCAGAGTTTGAGCCCGTCAGTGGCCGCACGGTCCAGGACTCCGCCGCAGCCGCACGGCAGGCGGTGCGCGCATGGAATTGATTTCCTGGTGGATTGTCCCGGCAGCGGCGGCTGTCGTCGTTGTCGTTTGGTTCCTCTACCGCAGGCACCGGCAAGAGGTTTCCCGCCTGGTGGCCCATGGAGACCGTCTGACGGCCTTGCCGGAGTACCAACGGGCCCTCGGCAGGCACCGCACATCCTTGATCGTGGCGCTGGTGCTTGCCTCGGTCTTCCTCGGCGCCACGGTGACGGCAGCGGCCCGGCCCGCCCAACGCGCCACGGAGCAACCCGAAGCGAGGAACCGCGACATCGTCCTTTGCCTAGACGTCTCCGGTTCCATGACCAGTACCGACGCTGCCCTGGCTGCAGTCTTCGAGCAGCTTGCGCGGGAATTCGACGGCGAGCGCATCGGCATGGTGATTTTCGACAGCAGCAGCGTTCACCTGTTCCCGCTGACGGATGACTACGACTACGTGGCCGGGCAACTTGCCGAGGCCAGGAAAGCCTTGGACAGCGGTGCCGGGTCCTTCTTCGATGGCACCTGGAGCCGGGGAGGATCGTCGCTGATCGGTGACGGCCTGGCATCCTGCGTACAGGCCTTTCCTGATACCTCGCCAGGCACAGGAGACGCCCGGCGCTCGCGGTCGGTGATCTTTGCCACGGACAATTTCCTGTCCGGGGACCCGATTTTCACGCTGGAGCAGGCCAGTGAGCTGGCCAAAGGCAAGGACGTGAAAGTGTATGCCCTGAATCCGGGGGACCTGGATTACGGCGGGGCCGAAGACCAGCCGGGGGCACAGTTGCGGGCGGCCGCCGAAGCAACCGGTGGGAGCTATTACACGCTGGACAGCCCGGACGCCGTCCCAGGGATCGTTGCAACGGTGGAGGAGACTGAGGCCGCGAGTTACCTCAAGGCGCCGCAGGCCGTGATTGCCGACGCGCCCGCGTGGCCTTTGAGCCTTGCCCTGGTGTCCGGCGCGGGTCTGTTGCTGCTTGGTTGGCGGTCGCGCCCATGACGCTGGCCCCTATCATTCCCTGGCCGTTCATCGCGCTTGCCGGAGTTGCCGTGGTTGCGTTCGTCGCCTGGACCGTGTTTACCCGGAAGCAGCCCCAACCTCTGGTGCGCCGGACAGCGCTCCGGGCGGCCGCCGTCGTGCTTTTGCTTGTCGCCGCCCTCCGCCCGGGCTGGCCCGGTGACGGCGGCCGGACCGCAGTGACCGACCTGGATGTTTTCTTCGTGGTGGATACCAGCACCAGCATGGCAGCGGAGGACTATCGCGGAAGCGGGATGCGCCTTGCAGGCGTACAAGAGGATGTGCTGGGCGTGGCCAAGGAACTCGCCGGCGCCAAGTTCTCCCTGATCACCTTTGACAGCGGGGCGACCGTTCGCATGCCGTTGAGCCAGGACGCCACAGCGCTCCAGACGGCTGTGGCCACCCTGCAACCGCAGAACCCCCGCTACGCCGCAGGCAGCAGTATCACCGAAGCCGGTGCGCTGCTGAAGAAACAGCTCGCTGCGGCGAAGGAAAAGCACCCCGGGCGTCCTGCGGTGGTGTTCTATGCCGGGGACGGTGAGAACACGGCAGCATCCTCGCCTGAACGCCTGCCGCTTGAACCCTCGGCAGTCAGCGGGGGAGCGGTGCTAGGCTATGGCACCACTGACGGTGGCAGGATGAAGGACCCCTCGGACCCGAAGGGCGGATACGTCAAGGACAAGAACGCTGAGGTAGCCGTCTCGAAGATCGACGAGGACGCCTTGAGGACCATCGCCACCCAACTCGGCGTCCCGTACGTGCACCGTACGGGAAGCGGGGGAACCGAAGAGATGCTCGGCAAAGCCAAACCCGGCGTGCTTGTCGCGGTTTCCGACGACGGATCCGGCCGCTTGGAACTGTACTGGCTGTTGGCACTGGCGGCTTTCCTGATCCTGGTGCAGGAGCCGTTCCGGCACGCGACAGCCCTGAGGGCCCTGCGGGCGTCCGGAACGCGGGAAAGGGGGCTCGTCCGGTGACTCGTCAAGGTACGGAAGCAAGCAGCGCTCGACGCCGGAAGCGTCGCCTGGCGTGGTGGTCGGCCCCGGCTGCCCTCGCTGCGCTCGCCGTCGCTGCGAAGCTGCTGAGCGTCGGAGCCTTGGGTGGCGCAGCGGCGGAAGCATTCGCAGCGGGAAACCAACACGGGCTTTCGGATGCTGTAGGCGGGCTCTTGTTCGCCAATGTCCTGGAGCCGCATAAAGCCTTGGTTGCCTCCGGAGATGCGCACGTACTGGCCGGTGACTTCATCTCGGCCCGCAGCGATTTCACGAAAGCGCTCCAGGCCGGGCCGGGGGACGACGAATGCAGGATCCGGGTCAACCTTGCCCTGAGCATCGAGAAGCTGGGAGACTCCGCCGCGTCTTCCCGGGATCCCCAAGCAGCCGCCCTGTATGCGGAGGCCTTGGAGGTGGTGCAGGAAGCTCCGGGGTCCTGCCACGAGGACGGGCCGGGCAACAGGGAGGGTGAAGGCCAGCGGCTGGATGCGGCGGGGGAGCGCCTCGAAGCCAAGAAAACGTCCCACTCCGGCGAATCGCCATCGAAAGACCAAGGATCCGGGCAGCCTTCTGTCCAGCAACAGGACCAACTCCAGCAGTTGCAGGAGAGCGCCCGGAAGGCACAGAGTGAGCGGACCGAAGGCCAGGACCGTGATCGGTACCTCCGTGGCCCCGACGACCCAGGCGTGGATCGGCCCTGGTAAAAACCCTCGTAAAACCCTGGTGAAAAAGGTAACCGGCCGCCGTCGGGCGTTAAGGCCTACTCCCAGACGATCTCGTCGTCCACCACGCCGTCTTCATCGGCGGAGACCACCAAGGTTTCGTCCGTGAAATGCGAGCCCAACGTGAAGTCGAGCACAAAGTAGCGTTCAGGCTGGCCCGGATAGATCGCTACGTGGCCGAGCCTGAGGGCTTTGAGGAAGACGTCGTTGGTGAGTTGGGTCTTGTCCCTGACTCCGAAGACCGATTCCAGCTGCTCCTCCTTGAGCTGGGTGCTGTGGAAGTGCAGGAACTGTTGGGGGTTGGTACCGTCCTGGTCCAGTTCGTCGGCAATCATCTCCCGGACCTGGTCCACCAGCTCCGGGAGGAACCTGAGGCGGTAGTCCACCTTGTGCAGTGCTGCCTCGTCGAAATGGTCGTGCGCCGTGACATTAAGGTCCAGCTCCAAGGCGTTCCCGGCTATTTCGTGTTTGGCCACGAAGCAGTGTTCACGCCCGTGATTGAGCTCGATTTCCCCGAAATGCTTGCTCGCTACCTTGCCCATGTGATCAATCTAACCCCATCAACCAGAGGGTTCCAGCACTTGCGGATATTTCACCGCCGCCGCTGCGGAGCCTTCGACGGTGCTGGTTTAAGCGGCGGCAGTCCCGCCTTTCCGGACGTTCCCTTCAAGGTGTCCGCAAGGAGCTGGGTAAAGAGCTGAACCTGCGCTGTGCGCTTCTCGTTGATGAGCAGTGCGAACACGTTGCGCGCCAGCCGGATGTCCGGCACGTCAAGGACCACGACGCCGGATGGCCGGTTCCGCAGCGCAAGTTCCGGAACCAGCGAGGCACCCAGTCCGGCTGCCGTCATCTCGAGGCTCGCGTGGAAGTCGTCACTGTAGGCCACTACCCGGGGGTGCAGATTGCAACTGGCGAAGAGACGCTCGATCACCAGGGCGTCGCTGGTGCCTGGGTGGTGCACGATCCACGGCATGTCCGAAAGGTGCGCCGCTTCGATCTCCGCGTCTTCGCGGATCTTCCAGGAAGCAGGGAGCACCACGCGGAAATTGTCATCGCCGATCCATTGGCGTTCCAGGGAATGCGGCCAGGCCAGGCCGGACTGGCCCACCTGGTAGACGAGGGCAACGTCGAGTTCACCTCCGGTCCGCAGTCCCTGGATGGTCTGGGCAGGCTCGGCGACGGAGACTTTGAGCTCGATCCCCAGGCCGTTCCAGCGATCGTTCCGCAGGATGTCCGGCAGGACATAGGTTGCCAGGCTGGGGAAGATGCCAAGCCGGAGCTCCTGTGCCGGCGCATCGTTGGTCCTTGACGCAGCAGCCATGAGCGCTTCCACATCCGTGAGGACCTTGGAAGCATGGCGGGTCATGGTGACTGCCGCCTCGGTCGGCACCACGCTCCGGGCTGAGCGTTGGAACAGTTCCACGCCCGTGTCCCGTTCCAACGCGGCCATTTGCTGGGAGACGGCAGAAGCCGTGTAGCCAAGCTGGGTGGCGGCGGCCGCGAAGGATCCCAGCCGGGTGACCTCCAGCAGGGTCCGGAGGTGGAGAAGATTGACCATCAGAGGATTTTAGCTGTTCGCCACGCCACATTTTTCAAACTGTCACGACACGCCGGGGGCCGGCGACACGCGGGAGATTTAATGTGGCTAAGTAGTCCACAGGGTGTGGATTTCATCTCTCACTTTGGCGGAATTACGGACATTTTGAGGCCGCCTGCCTGTGGACGACCGGTGGATTGAATGACATACTTGTAATACATCATCTTGGGGTTCCGGCGAGGCGCTTGCACTACATGTAGTATCGATTTACGGATTGAGCGGGAAACCAGCACAAGACCAAACAGAGCGTGTTGGCTGTCACGGCAGCCCGCGGGTCGTCATCGGATGCAGTACATGGTTCCGGTTGAGCCCGCCAGATACGAAGAGCAACAGACTTCAACTAAGGGGACAGGGATCATGACCGTAACGGTTTACACGAAGCCGGCCTGTGTTCAGTGCAACGCAACCTACCGGGCGCTCGACAAGAAGGGCATTGCCTACCAGAGTGTCGACATCTCCCAGGATGCCGAGGCCCTTGAGCGTCTGAAGGCACTGGGTTACATGCAGGCACCGGTCGTGGTAACCGAGCAGGACCACTGGTCCGGATTCCGCCCGGACAAGATCGAGGAGCTGGCGCAGACCGTTTCCTCCTCCGTGGCCTAAGGTTCGTCAACTACGACGCCACAACAGACAAAGAATTCCTATGTAGTCGAGGTGACTCCCATGGCACCGCTGGCAGCGGCCACCGTACGCAACACCGCGGAAGCTGTCACCACCAGGAGTCACCTCATCTACTTTTCCTCCACCTCCGAAAACACCAAGCGCTTTGTTCAGAAACTGGGCCGGGATGCCGCGCGCATTCCGCTTTATGCCCAGGATGCGCCGCTTCAGGCCCTTGAACCCTTCGTCCTCGTCCTGCCCACCTATGGCGGCACCAACGGCGAAGGCTCCGTGCCCAAGCAGGTCATCAAGTTTCTGAACAATCCGCGGAACAGGGAACTGATCCGCGGTGTTATCGGGGCGGGGAACACCAACTTCGCGGACAACTATTGCGCAGCCGGGGACATCATCGCCGCCAAGTGCAAGGTGCCGCATCTCTACAGGTTTGAACTCATGGGGACGCCCGAAGACGTCGACCGGGTCAATCAAGGATTGGAAAAGTTTTGGACACGACTGTCGCAGAAACAGAAGTAACCGGGGGCACTGTGGACACGGCCAAGAAGCCACTGCCGGAGGCCTATAAAGGCCTTGGCTATCACGAGCTCAACGCGATGCTGAACCTGTATGGCGCCAATGGCGAGATCCAGTTCGAGGCAGACCGCGAAGCTGCTCACCAGTACTTCCTGCAGCACGTGAACAACAACACGGTGTTCTTCCATGACCTGGAAGAGAAGCTCGACTACCTGGTGAAGAACCAGTACTACGAGCGCGAAACGCTGGACCAGTACACCATGAACTTCATCCGCGACCTCTTCAACCGGGCGTACAAGAAGAAGTTCCGCTTTGAGACCTTCCTCGGCGCCTTCAAGTTCTACACCTCCTACACCTTGAAGACTTTCGACGGCAAGCGCTTCCTTGAGCGCTACGAAGACCGCGTCTGCATGGTGGCCCTCCACCTTGGCCGCGGCAACGAAGAACTCGCCACCCGCCTGGTGGACGAGATCATCGACGGACGCTTCCAGCCGGCTACCCCCACGTTCCTTAATGCCGGCAAGGCGCAGCGCGGCGAGCTCGTGTCCTGCTTCCTCCTCCGTATCGAGGACAACATGGAGTCGATCGCCCGTGGCATCAACTCGGCTCTGCAGCTTTCCAAGCGCGGTGGCGGCGTTGCCCTCTCGCTGACCAACATCCGCGAGCACGGTGCCCCGATCAAGCAGATCGAAAACCAGTCCTCCGGCGTGATCCCCGTGATGAAGCTCCTCGAAGACAGCTTCTCCTACGCCAACCAGCTCGGTGCCCGCCAGGGTGCAGGTGCCGTGTACCTGCACGCCCACCACCCGGACATCTACCGCTTCCTGGACACCAAGCGCGAGAACGCCGACGAGAAGATCCGCATCAAGACCCTCTCCTTGGGCGTGGTGATTCCGGACATCACCTTCGAGCTCGCCAAGAAGAACGAGGACATGTACCTCTTCTCGCCGTACGACGTTGAGCGCGTTTATGGTGTGCCCTTCTCCGACATCTCCGTGACGGAGAAGTACTACGAGATGGTGGACGATTCCCGGATCAAGAAGTCCAAGATCAACGCCCGCGAGTTCTTCCAGACCCTCGCCGAGATCCAGTTCGAGTCCGGCTACCCGTACATTATGTTCGAGGACACGGTGAACCGGGCCAACCCGATCGACGGCAAGATCACCATGAGCAACCTGTGCTCGGAGATCCTGCAGGTTTCCACGCCGTCCATTTACAGCGAGGACCTGAACTACGAAACCGTGGGCAAGGACATCTCCTGCAACCTCGGTTCCATGAACATCGCCAAGACCATGGACTCGCCGGACTTCGGCCTGTCGATCGAGACGTCCATCCGTGCGCTCAGTGCGGTCTCGGACATGTCTTACATCAACTCGGTGCCCTCGATTGCCCAGGGCAACGCCCAGAGCCACGCAATCGGCCTTGGCCAGATGAACCTGCACGGCTACCTTGCCCGTGAGCACGTCCACTACGGTTCCGAAGAGGGGTTGGACTTCACCAACATCTACTTCTACACCGTGCTGTTCCACGCCCTGCGTGCCTCCAACAAGCTGGCCATCGAAACGGGCCAGACCTTCGGCGGCTTCGAGAACTCCAAGTACGCCTCCGGCGAGTTCTTCGACAAGTACACCGAGCAGGAATGGGCGCCGGAGACCGAACGGGTCCGTGAACTGTTCGCCGGCCACCAGATTCCTACCCAGGATGACTGGCGCGAACTCAAGGCCTCTGTCATGGAGCACGGTATCTACAACCAGAACCTCCAGGCCGTTCCGCCTACCGGTTCCATCAGCTACATCAACAACTCCACCTCGTCGATCCACCCGGTGGCCGCCAAGATCGAAATCCGCAAGGAAGGCAAGATCGGCCGCGTCTACTACCCGGCTCCGTACCTGACCAACGACAACCTGGAGTACTACCAGGACGCGTACGAGATCGGCTACGAGAAGATCATCGACACCTACGCCGCTGCCACGCAGCACGTGGACCAGGGCTTGTCCCTGACGCTGTTCTTCAAGGACACCGCCACCACGCGGGACATCAACAAGGCCCAGATCTACGCATGGCGCAAGGGCATCAAGACGCTCTACTACATCCGTCTCCGCCAGCTCGCGCTGGAAGGGACCGAAGTTGAGGGTTGCGTCAGCTGCATGCTGTAGTCAACCACGCACATAACTGAAGAGTACGACGGCGGGTTACCACCCGCCGTCGTACGCTTACCTTAAAGAACCACCCATCGCTAAAGGGGATGACATGACCGAGAAGGTCAAGCTGCTGAGCCACGTCGAAGCCATCAACTGGAACAAGATCCAGGATGACAAGGACGTGGAAGTCTGGAACCGCCTGGTCAACAACTTCTGGCTGCCGGAGAAAGTGCCGCTGTCCAACGACGTCCAGTCGTGGCACACGCTGACGCCGCAAGAGCAGCAGCTCACCATGCGTGTCTTCACCGGCCTGACCCTGCTGGACACCATCCAGGGCACGGTGGGCGCGGTCTCGCTGATCCCGGATGCGCTGACCCCGCACGAAGAAGCTGTGTACACCAACATCGCCTTCATGGAGTCGGTGCACGCTAAGTCGTACTCGTCCATCTTCTCCACCCTGTGCTCCACCAAGGAGATTGACGACGCCTTCCGCTGGTCGCTCGAGAACGAGAACCTGCAGAAGAAGGCGCAGATCGTCATGGACTACTACCAGGGCGACGATCCCCTCAAGCGCAAGGTTGCCTCGACCCTGCTTGAGAGCTTCCTCTTCTACTCGGGCTTCTACCTGCCCATGTACTGGTCCTCGCGCGCCAAGCTCACGAACACGGCCGACCTCATCCGCCTCATCATCCGTGACGAGGCCGTGCACGGTTACTACATCGGCTACAAGTTCCAGAAGGGCCTGGAGAAGGTTTCCGAGGCCCGCAAGCAGGAAATCAAGGACTACACGTTCGAGCTCCTCTTCGAACTGTACGAAAACGAAGTCCAGTACACCCACGATCTCTACGACGGTGTTGGCTTGGCCGAGGACGTCAAGAAGTTCCTGCACTACAACGCCAACAAGGCCCTCATGAACCTGGGCTACGAGGCCATGTTCCCGGCATCCGTCACCGACGTGAACCCGGCCATCCTCTCCGCCCTGTCCCCGAACGCCGACGAGAACCACGACTTCTTCTCCGGCTCGGGCTCCTCCTACGTCATCGGCAAGGCCGTGAACACGGAGGACGAAGACTGGGAGTTCTAAGCTCCGACTTCATTTGGTAGTTTCAAAGCCCCTTGCGCTGACAGGCGTAAGGGGCTTTGACGTTAGGAAGGCGATCCGCATGACCAAGTACCTGATCTCATTTCCCGGCGAGGCCATGGACATCCCAGAGGGGCAGTTCCAGGCGGTGGCCGATGCCGCGCATGCAGTGATTGAGGAGGCCAAACAAGCTGGGGTCTACGTTTTCGGTGGCGGCATCAATGAGGAAGTCTTGCCGGTCCGTGTTTCAGGAGATGGTTCAATCCAACCTGGCACCTATCCGGACCACACAGTACCCAACGGTGGCTACACCGTCCTTGAGCTGCCAAGCCGTGAGGCAGCCGTTGAGTGGGCAGCGAAGATCGCCGTGGCGTGCCGATGCCCGCAGGAACTCCGGGAGTTCCAGTACGACCCCGCGGGCTAAAAGATCTGGCCTGAGCCAGTTGTCGTACTCCTAAGGTCCCCGTTCGAGGTTTGGGACCAGTTGTTTGGCCCGCTCATGACCAGGCAGTGGGGGAGCGGTTGAGGAGTAGTGGTGGCCGGTGGGGGTGGTGACTGTCAGTTGGTGTCTGTTGCCTGGTTCGGGCTTGGCGCTCCAGCCGGGGTTTTCTTTGGTGTGGTTGCAGTGTTCGCAGAGTCCGGCTGCGTTGGTGAGGGTGGTTTTGCCGCCTTGTGACCAGGGGATGATGTGGTCGTGGTGGCGGATGGGGGCGTCGCAGTAGGGGGTGCGGCAGAGGTTGTCGCGGGTTTGGATGAAGCGGCGCAGGCCTGCTGGGAAGAAGCGGGCTCGTGAGTCCATGGCGAGGAGTTCGCCGGTGGTTGGTGCGGTGTAGAGGCGGCGGAGCCAGATGTTGAGCTCGGCGTTGCTGTTGGGGTTGCTGGTGCTGGTGTCTTTGCTGGGGCTGTGGTCGGTGTCTGGTTGGTCTGGGACGAGGAGGTTTCTGGCCCATTCGGCGGGGACGGTGCCGTATCCGTCCAGGCGTGCTGGTTCGGAGTCGCTTTGGAGGAGGGTGCGGTCGGTGATGACCAGTTGCAGGTCGATGCCGGAGAATCCTTGGCGCCTGCCGGTGATGCATTCGGTGAGGGTGTCGGCCATGATTTGGCCGCGTGTGCGGGTGTCGCCGTCGGAGCGTGCGGTGCTGGCTGCGTTGGTGAGTGCTTTGTAGACGGCGACTCCTTGGGCTACGGGCAGGAGCGCGGTGAGGTAGGTCATGGTGTCCGGGGCGGGGCGGAGGCTGACGTGCCGTTCGGTGGCGGCGTGGGCTGCGCGTTGGGTGATTGAGCGTGGGTCGCGGCGGTAGGCGGCGGCTTTGGCGGCGGCGATGATGGTTTTGTCCCCGGCGCCGTCGAAGGTGCCGGTGTCCGGGGCGAGTTCGTCGTCGACGGCGCAGCGGTCTTCGGCGGAGAGGCAGGCGGTTTCCTTCACGAGGAGGGTGGCGCGCCATTCGTTGAGTTGTCCTGTTTCGAGGGCTGTGAGGGTGTGGGGCATTTCGGTGACGAGTGCTTTGGCCAGGCCCAGGAGGCGGGAGCCTTTGTTGGGTGATTCGCGGCGGGCCAGGGCCACTTGGGTGGCCACGCCGCGGCCCTGCTCGCTGGCGGGGACCCCGGCGTCGGCTTGTTCTTGCCGCTGGGCCAGGTCGAACGCCACGGCGATCTTGGCTTGCAAGGCTGAGATCGCCGACTTCATGTCCTCAAGAACCCGCAACTGATCGACCAGATCCTTGCTGATGGCTGAGGCCTGCGGCGTGTTGCAGACTTTGTCTGCCGGTCGCATCAAGGGAGCGAAGTCTGAAGCATCGAGGCGCGCAGACAATGAGACGGCGTTGCCCGTCGCATGTGTGCCCTGAACCTCTTCCATAGTCACACTCTGCCAGGAGGCACTGACAAAATAGGCCCGGCCGGTCAGCACGGAATCCAACCAGCTGAAACACAAGCCTTCGGCCCGCCAGGTCAACGGGTCGGTTGCTCCCTCGAACCTCGAGTTGAACCACCCACCCCTTGTCCGCGTCTTTACATCAGGGGAGGATTTGTGGCATTCAGGGGAGGACAAACGCCATGACCCAGCTAGAGAAGTTCGAAAAGTACCTGATCGAAGAGTTCTACGACGACTACCGTGCCGGCGAGATGTCGCACCACACCTTTACCAGGCGGGTCGCATTCATCATGGGCAGCATGACAGCTGCCGCCGCTGCCATGACCCTGGTTGGCTGCACGTCGGAGGAGGTGCCCCGGAACGGAACTCCCATGCCAACCCCCAACGCGTCTACGGTGTCCGGAACGAGTACTACTGCCGTGCCGAACGCCAAGAGCCCGCTCTCCGTACCTGAAGGAGCAGCTGGACTGACCACTGAAACGGTGAAGTTCCCGGCCCAGGGGACGGACATCAGCGGCTACCTGGCCCGTCCAGAGGGTGGCAAGCCAGGCCCGGCAGTGCTGATCTGCCACGAGAACCGCGGGCTGACCCCGCACATCCAGGACGTTGCGCGCCGCTTCGCCAAGGAGGGTTACGCTGCCCTGGCCTTGGACTTGCTGAGCCGGGAGGGCGGTACGGCGAACATGGATCCGGACGCGGTTCCCGGGGCTTTGACGAATGCCGGCGCTCAGCGGCACGTGAACGACTTCAAAGCCGCGTTCGATTACCTCAACGGCCAGGACTTCGTGGATCAGGGGCGTATCGCCATGGTGGGCTTCTGCTTCGGCGGAGGCATTACGTGGCAGTCAAGTACCGAGATCCAAGGACTGAAGGCGACCAGCGCGTTCTACGGACCCGCCCCGGACCTTGCGAAGGTTCCGGGCATCAAGCCTGCGGTGTACGGAGTGTACGCGGAGAAGGACGCACGGATCACCGGCCCCATGCCGCAACTCAAGGAAGCGTTGGACAAGTCCACCGTCAAGCACCAGCTCAAGGTCTACCCGGGAGTGGACCATGCCTTCCACAACGACACCAGCGACCGCTATGTAGAGGCACAGGCCACCGCGGCCTGGAACGATACCTTGCAGTGGTTCAAGGACAACGTCTGATCCTAGCCACCAAGCCGTTCAGCCTCGCTGGCCAACTCCGCTTCCAACGTCTCGATGCTCGGCAGGCTGGAAACCAGGTCATCGGGCAGGGAATCGGCCAAGGAGGTCCGCCACTCGGCGATGCCGATGGGAGTGTTGAAGCCGCGCAGCGCGTACTCGGCCACCACGCTGTTTTTCTCCTTGCACAGCAGCAGGCCGATGGTGGGCTTGTCGTCCGGGTGCGCCATGAGGTCGTCCACGGCTGCCATGTACATGCCCAGCTGGCCGAGGAAACCGGGCTCGAACTTCACGGCTTTCAGCTCGATCACCATGTAGCAGCGCAGTTTCAGATGGTAGAAGAGCAGGTCGGCAAAGAATTCGTCCCCGCTGATCTCCAGCCGCACCTGCTCGCCCACGAACGCGAATCCCTGCCCCAGTTCCAGCAGGAACTTTTCCACGTGCTTCACCAATTGCAGCTCGAGGTCCCGTTCGGTGTGCCGTTCGGTCATGGAGAGGAAATCGAAGACGTAGGGATCCTTGGTGGCCTGCTGCGCGAGGTCCGAATCGGCCGGAACCATGGTTGAGGCGAAGTTGGTGATGGCTTGGCCGGAGCGCTCGTGCAGGCGTGTGGCGATCTGGTGCACCATCACGTTGCGTGACCAGCCATGGGCAGCAGCTGCCGCGGCGTACCAAAGCCGCGTGGCGCCGTCGTCGAGCTTCTCCAAGAGGGCGATCTGGTGGTACCACGGCAATGTTGCAAGCGGCGCTTGCAACATTGGGTAGTCCGGCCAGGCCTGGGCGAAGCTCTTCATGTAGCGGAGGTTCCTGGGGGAGAAGCCCTTGGCTTCCGGGAACCGGGTGCGGATGTCCGCCGACAAGCGCGTGACCACCTTGGCGCCCCACCCTTGTTCGGATTCGCGCTCGGCAAGGTGCTTCCCGATGCTCCAGTAGGAAGCCAGCAACTCACCGTTGGCCGCAGCCTGGGCCCGCGTCCGCCCGGCGCGGACCTCCTTGGCAACGGTGTTCAACAGCGCCGGGTACCAGTCGGGCATGGAGGAAGCAGCAGGCACCCCCGGGAAGGAGGCGGCATCGGTAACGAGGTCTTGCGACGGCATGGTGTCTCCTGTCGATGGGCTGGCGGGAACCACGCTAGGAGGAGGCGCTGACAGAATAGGGGCGTGAGCGATGCCGGCGAATTCGTGGACTACACCCTGCAACGGGAGTCCTCGTGGGAGAAGGCCTACGAAAACCGTGAGCGCGCCGGGGACGGCGTGGAAGTGTACGGCGCCTCGGTGGGGGCGGTCCGCGGGACGGTCCGGGACGCGCTCAAGCGCTACAAGGACCTGGGCCATGACGACATCACGGCCCTCAGCTCAGAGTTGTGGTCCACGCCCGTCTTCGAACGGAGGCTGGCGGCGGTGGTCCTCCTGCAAACCAAGGTGGGCGTACTGGTCAACACTGACCTCACCCGTATTGAAGGCTTCCTCAGGCAGGCCGGAACCGGGAATCTGGCCGATCCCCTCGCCCTTGATGTCGTCCGTCCTTTGGTGGAGCGGCTCCAGGGCCAAGCCAAGGTGAGGGCCGGGAAGGTATTGGAACGGTGGGCGCAGGACCCGGATCCGGCGCTGCGCCGGGCGTCGGCGCTTGCCTCAGGCCGGCAGCCGCCCCTTGATTAGCCCCCATGACCGGCCTAGCGTTTTCCCCAACACATGCCAGGTGTCAATTTTCATGGATTGAGAGGCAGGTTGTTTGATGAAATCGCTGTGGCTGGACCGCGAAGCCGGCATGACCTCCGATCCGCTCCCCGACGGGAAGCACTTTGACACGATAGTTGCCGGTGCAGGATTGACGGGCCTGGTGGCTGCGCTGTTGCTTTCCCGTTCCGGGCAGCGGGTGGCGGTCTTCGAAGCCCGGACGGTGGGTGCCGTGACCACGGGAAACACCACCGGCAAACTGAGCCTCCTGCAAGGGGGAGTCCTGTCCAGCCTGCGTGCCCAGTACTCGCTGAAGATGGTGCAGGCGTACGTCGAAGCCAACAAGAGCGGACAAGCTTGGCTTACCCAGTACATGGACCAGCAGGGTATTGCGTACCAACAGCGCACCGCCGTTACTTTCGCAACCAGCGACGACGGCGGCCAGCGGCTTCGGAAGGAAGCTGCGGTATCGCGAGACGCGGGTTTGGATGTCCACTTCAGCAGGGATGCGGGCCTGCCGTTCCATGTGGTGGAAGCCCTGGAACTGGAGAACCAGGTCCAGGTCAACCCGATGGACGTGCTGGAGGTCCTGGTCCGAGACATCCGGGATCACGGCGGCCTGGTGGTCGAGGGTGTCCAGGTGCAGAACGTCGGGTCCGGCCAGCCCCTGGAGGTCACCACGCGGAAGGGCTCCTTCACAGCTGACACCGTCGTGCTGGCCACAGGAACTCCCATACTGGACCGCGGCCTCTACTTCGCCAAGCTTGAGCCGAACAGGTCCTACGCGGCGGCCCTGAGGTTTCCCGCTGACAGCAAAATTCCCGACGCAATGTACTTGTCCATTGACCCGCCCACGCGCTCGCAGCGGACTTTTCCCACAGACCAGGGGGAGTTGCTCCTGGTGGGTGGCTATGGCCACCCGGGAGGCCGGGCAAAGTCCCCCAAGTCCCATGTGGAGGCCTTGCTGGCGTGGGCGCATCAGCACTATCCCGGCGGTGAAGTCACGCACACGTGGTCTGCCCAGGACTACCGGGCTACCAACCTGATGCCGTTCTTCGGCAAGCTGCCCCGGGGGCACGGCCGGATCCTGTTCGCCACGGGATACAACAAGTGGGGCATGAGCAATGGTGTGGCCGCGGCGCTGTCCGTTACCGCAGACATCCTGGGCGGTCATTCGGACTGGGCAACCACCATCCACCACAGGGTCACCCATCCGCAGGGCGCCGCGGAGGCCATCCGCCTGAACGCCTCAACGGCAAAGCGGATGATCGATGACCGGGCGCGGGTGAAAAGGAACCCTGAAATCACCGGGGAGACCAGGCCGCCGGAAGGCAAGGGAGTGGTGGGGCTGTACAAGGGCGAACCCGCGGCAGTATCCACGGTGGATGGCAACGTGTGCATGGTGTCTGCCAGTTGCGCCCACCTGGGTGGGCTGTTGACCTGGAACGATGCCGAGAAATCGTGGGATTGCCCGCTGCACGGCTCCCGGTTCACTCCCGAGGGAAAGTACTTGGAAGGACCCGCCACGCACAACCTGCAAAAACCTCCGGCCAAAGAGAAGGACTAACCCAGCCGTTCAAGCCGGCGCTTTGCCTGATCGGCTGCGCGCCGCTTTTGCGTTGCGGTTCGGACGGCCTGTTTGTTGGTTGATTCCGCGGCTTCGGCATCCCGGGTGATGCCGATCAGTTCGGCTTCAAGCGATGCCAGGCGCTTCTTGGCATCCTCAAGGTTTGACCGAACTTCCTTGCGTCGGCGCTCCAGCGCCTTGACTGCCTCCCAGGTCCCGTTGGCCGTTTCTTCGGCTCCGCGCGCTTCTTTGTCGGCGGTTTCGTAGTCGGCTGTTGCTTCGGTGAGGGCGGCTTGCCGTTTGGCGGCACGGCGCTCGGCCAGCGACGTCGCGTCTTCCCCGGGAGCCTTGGCCTTAGCCTTCGCCGGGGTTTGCGGCGCGGGCTTCCTTGCGGGCTGCGGACGCGGGTCCGGTTCCGGTTGGCGGGGAACCGTATCTTCGGGACTGCCCGCGGCGATCGCGCCGCTGAGGTCCACCGCTTCGAAACCGCTGCTGCTGAGCCCGCGAACCAGCCGTCCAGTAACAACGGCGGCGGCAGCCCCGGCGTCGGACATCGCCGCGCGGATGGTCTGCTCGACGTCGGCAGCGGCCGCCGCGCTCAGCCCGGCTCCCAACTCACCGGCCAGGTCTTTCGCGGCTTTCACCGCCGTGGCCAGTTCGGCCTGGCGCCGCTGTCCCAGTTCACGGAAAGCTTCGGCGTCGCCCTCCTCCTGCGCATGGCGCAGCGCAACACCAAAGCGTACGACGCCGTCAATCACCTCGGGCTTGTTGACGGCCAGTATGTTGATGGCCCAGGCACCGGCGGCCGGCTTTGGCAAGGCAGTGATCTCTTTGGCCAGGTCCTTGTTTCCTGAGTCCTTGGCTTCCCGGGCCAAGGCCGTTCGCCGGGCGGTGAAGTCGCGCGGCAGCACGGCATACAACTCCTGGGCGGCATCGCTGAGGTCCATGCCCTTATCCTAGGGTCCTTGTCCTGGGTAGCCGGCTGGATACCAGCTACGCGGCGTCGGGTCGGCGGCCCACCTCGGCTTAGGGTAGCCTAAGTCACGTGGACCAGATCATGAGCTTGCCCTTCGGCGTCGCGCTCGCGGCGCTCTTCGCCATTGTCATGATCCGTGTCAATGCCACCTACTGGCTGGGCCGGGGAGCCGTGGCAGGGTTTGCCCACACCCGCTTCGGGGCCTCGTTGGAAAACCCCAAAGCTGCCCGTGCCCAGGCGCTGATCCGGCGCTGGGGACCCTACGCCGTCGTGGTTTCATTCCTCACCATCGGCCTCCAAACGGCCGTGAACCTCGCAGCAGGTGCCGCGCGGATGCCGCTTCGGCGATACGTGCCGGCGGCCATTGTTGGTTCGGTGCTGTGGGCGGTGCTCTACGCGACCATCGGGCTGGCCGCCTTGGAAGCGTGGTTGGCGGTAGCCGCTGCGTCGCCGGTGGGAGCGGCAGTGGCCATCGCCGTCGTCGCAATCCTCGTGGTAGTCATCGTCATGGCCCGGCGGCGTCGGGCAGCGGCCAAATCTGCGGATACAGTGGTCTGAGTTCTACTGCTGCATCGGCGAAAGGTTCGGCTTGACTACTGCATTACCGGAACTGGCGGAAGGCGATTTCTACTACGAATCGTTGGGTGATGGCCGGTACCGCTCAACCATCCATGCCCAGGGCGCCTGGAACCCGCACGAGCAGCACATGGCCCCGGCCTCGGGCATCATCGCCGATGCCCTGGTCCGCCACGAGCCCCGAAGCGACGTCCGGATGGCCCGGATCAGCTACGAAATCCTTGGCCTGATCCCCGGCGGTGAGTTCCAGGTGATTACCTCCACCCTGCGGCCGGGCCGCACCATCGAACTGATCCAGGCCGAACTGGTGGCCGCCGGCCGCCCGGCCATCCGTGCAACGGCCTGGCGCATGGTGACCAGTGATACCAGTGCCGTCGCGGCTGTCGAGGATGAGGGCATGCCCTCCCCGGACGAATGCAAGCCGTGGGACGGTGCCAGCGTTTGGCCAGGCGGGTATATCCGCTCCTTGGAGATGCGCATGGCCGAGGGGCACCGGCCGGGCTCGGGAAGGGTCTGGATCCGCACCATGCATCCGTTGACTGACCAGGAAGACAGCAGCGACCTGGCACGCCTGATGGGCCTGGTGGACACGGCCAACGGCATCGCAGCCAGGGTGCCGCCAGGGGAGAACAGCTACATCTTTCCCAACGTCGACCTGCAGGTCCATATGTACAGGGAACCGGCCGGCGAGTGGCTTGGCCTGGACAACAAAGTGTCCTTCGGCGCCGACGGCATCGGCCTGACCTCCACCGTGCTCCATGATCTGGACGGTCCGTTCGGCAGGGCCGAACAGATCCTGACCCTGAGGAAGAGCTGATGGCCGCCCTCACTGTCTACCGGCAACCCCAAACCTTGGGCGCGGCCAAGGACCTGGACTTTGCGCTGGAATTGCTGCAACGCGCACGAAGGGGTGAACTCACACCTTCCTTGCGTCTTTACCGCCCGGAGCCCACGGTGGCCTTTGGGCAACGGGACGCGAATCTTCCCGGTTTCAAGGCTGCGGAGGAAGCGTGCCGGAGCCTGGGTTTTGAGCCGCTTGTCCGCAAGGCCGGCGGACGCGCCGCCGCCTACCACCAAGGAACACTCGTGGTGGACCATGTTGAGCCGCACCCTGATGCGATCGTCAAAGCCAAAGCCCGCTTCTCGGAATTCGGCGAGTTGCTGGCCGGTGCGCTGCGCAGCGTGGGCGTCCATGCCGCCGTCGGCGAAATCCCCGGCGAGTACTGCCCGGGCGAGTTCAGCGTGCACGGCGAAGATCCGGTATTCCCGGCGCACCGCATCAAGCTGATTGGCACGGCGCAGCGTGTCGTCTCCGGGGGATGGTTGTTCAGTTCGGTCATTGTGGTGGAAAATTCCGTCCCCATCCGTGAAGTCCTCACGGCAAGCTACGAGGCCCTGGGCCTGGAATGGGATCCGGCCACGGCCGGGGCCGCCAATGACCTCCTTCCGCACCTCGATGTAGCCACCGTGGAGGATGCGGTGGTGCAGGCGTACGGCACCTATGCTGACGTCGTCGAAGGGGACTTCGGGGCACTTATCGCCTGAAACGGGCTCCGGGCACGATATGCCGCCTGGAACCGGCCGCCGCCCGGCATTCGGGCAGGCGGCCGGTCCCGGAGGGTGATCCCCAGGGCTAATGACGGGTCAGTGCCCGCGCGCGATCCACTCGTCCAGGTGCGGTGATTCCGCGCCGATGCTGGTGGACTCACCGTGGCCGGTCAGGACCACAGTGTCTTCCGGGAGCGTCAAAAGGCGTGTCCGGATGGATTCGATGATGGTGGGGAAATCGCTGTAGGACCGGCCCGTTGCCCCCGGGCCGCCTTGGAACAGGGTGTCTCCGCTGAACACAGTGTCCACACTGCCTTCGCCCGCCGCTTCGGTGGATCCGGCAGGCAGCAGGAAGGACACCGATCCGGGGGAGTGGCCGGGGGTGTGGAGCGCCTTCAGCGTGGCACCACCCACGGTGAACTCGTCGCCATCCTCGATTCCCTGGTCCGGGTCCGCGTCCGGGAACACTGCGTGCCACAGCATCCAGTCTTCCTTGTGCAGGTGGACGGGGGCCTTGACGAGGTCGCGGAACTCGCCCGCGTACCGGATGTGATCGTCGTGCCCGTGGGTCAGAAGGATCGCCGTGACGGTCCGGCCACTGACGGCGTCGGCGATCGCCTGGGGGTCATGGGCAGGGTCGATGACGATGCACTCTGTGTCATCGCCGATGATCCAGACGTTGTTGTCCACGTCCCAGGTTCCGCCGTCCAGGGAGAAAGTCCCTGAGGTGACGACGCGGTCAATGCGTGCGTTGTTGGACTGGCTCACAGTTCCACCACCGATCGGAGGACGGCACCTTGGTGCATTTTGTCGAAGGCTTCTTCCACCTGGTTGATGGTGATGCGTTCAGTGACGAAGGCATCGAGGTCCAGCTTGCCCTGCTTGTAGAGGTCCACGAGCATGGGGAAGTCCCTGGAGGGCAAGCAGTCGCCGTACCACGAGGACTTGAGGGATCCGCCGCGCCCGAAGACGTCCAGCAGCGGAAGATCGAGCGTCATCTCAGGGGTGGGGACGCCAACCAGGACAACCGTTCCGGCAAGGTCGCGCGCGTAGAAGGCTTGCTTGTAGGTTTCCGGGCGTCCGACGGCGTCAATCACCACGTCAGCGCCGAAGCCGCCGGTCAGGGCACGGATCTCTTCGACAGGATCGCCGGCGGAGGAGTCCACCGTGTGCGTTGCACCCAGTTCCTTGGCCCGTTCGAGCTTCTTGGCGTCAATGTCGACGGCAATGATGGTGGTGGCTCCGGCCAAAGCGGCACCGGCGATGGCGGCCACGCCCACTCCGCCGCAGCCAATGACGGCCACCGAGTCGCCACGCTTGACGCCGCCCGTGTTCAGTGCGGCACCCAAACCTGCCATGACGCCGCAGCCCAGCAGGCCTACGGCGGCGGGATCGGCTTCGGGATCCACCTTGGTGCACTGTCCGGCGGCCACGAGCGTCTTCTCGATGAACGCGCCGATGCCCAAGGCGGGGGAGAGTTCCGTGCCGTCTTCGAGGGTCATTTTCTGGGTGGCGTTATGGGTGTTGAAGCAGTACTGCGCCTGGCCGCGGTTGCATGCGCGGCAGTTCCCGCATACTGCACGCCAGTTCAGGACCACGCGGTCGCCCGGAGCGATGTCCGTGACGTCGGGTCCCACGGCGTTAACCACACCGGTGGCCTCGTGGCCAAGGAGGAACGGGAAATCGTCGCTGATTCCGCCGAGTTTGTAGTGGAGGTCTGTGTGGCAGACGCCGCTGGTGAGGATGTCCACCAGGGCTTCGCCGGGGCCTGGTTCGGGGACCAGGACGGTTTCGAGTGTTGCGGGGGCGCCTTTGGAGCGTACGACGACGCCCTTGACTGCATGGACCATGGAGGTGTTCCCTTCGGGCTCGCTGACAGCGGGTTCCGTTGCAGGCACCAGGCCTGCAACGGATTCCCACTCTGTCTATCACACGAGGCAGACGGTCCGCCGGGGATGAAGGGAGTACCTCCGGGCGGAGCTGTTGGGCTTGCCTAGGCCGCCAGCCGGCTCTCCACCTCGGAGGCCGAGGGGTTGGTGGCCGCGGTGCCGTCCGGGAACAGGACGGTGGGCACCGTGCGGTTGCCGCCGTTGAGCTTCTCGACGAGCTCGGCTGTGCCTTCGACTTCCTCGATGTTGATCTCCTGGTATCCGATGCCCTTGGCGTCGAGCTGCTTCTTCAAGCGGTTGCAGTAGCCGCACCAGGTGGTCGAGAACATGGTGATGGTGCCGGAGTCGGGGGTGAAATCCACAGAGCTCTCCTGAGTATGGGGTCTTTCGACGGGTTGCTTTCGTTGCTATCAACGGTAACGCGGGGACCAAAAATTCCCGTCCGGCAGCGAAGCAGGATTACGTCACATACCCCTTGCTGGTGGGTTGGCCGAGGACAGGGCAGACTGTTCGCATGTGTGGACGTTATGTGATGGCCCGTGCGGTGGGAGACCTCCTGGCGCAGTTCGACGCCGAACTTGAGGAGGAGATTGCGCTGGAGAAGTCGTGGAACGTAGCCCCGACCGACGCCGTGCCGATCGTCCTGGAGCGGCTCGTTGACGAGGCTCCAAGGCGGCAGCTCCATATCGCAAAATGGGGTTTGGTCCCGTCGTGGGCCAAAGACTCCAAGGGTGGTGCCCGGCTGATCAATGCCCGCAGCGAGACCCTGCTTGAGAAGCCGTCCTTCAGGAAAGCCGCGGTTGCCAGGCGTTGTGCTGTCCCCGCGGATGGCTACTACGAGTGGAAGAAGGGCGAAGGAAAGAACAAGCAGCCCTATTACGTCCACCCGGGTGGCGGTCACGGCTTGGTGTTCGCGGGACTGTATGAGTGGTGGAAGGACCAGAGCCTGCCGGATGACGATCCCGCGCGGTGGCTGTTGTCGATGTCCATCATCACCGCCGACACACCGACGGCCGAATCTGCCCGGACCAGGCGCAGTGCGTCCGTGTTCGATGAACTGACGGCGCTGCATGACCGTGTTCCGCTGCCAATGGACCCCGAAACCATTGAGGCCTGGCTGAATCCGCGCGAGAAGGACGCTGAGGGGCTGGTGGATATGGTCCGGTCCAGGGCGCACGATGCCGCGGCTGATTGGACCCTTGATGCCGTTGGCGCGGCCGTGGGCAACGTCCGCAACAACTCACCGGAACTGATTGAACCGGTGGAAGGCCTTTTCTAGCTAGAGGGATTCGCTGACGGGCACACCTGATTGGAACTCTCTGCCATCGGCTTCGCTGAAGGCAGTCATGAGGTGACCTTTGGCCAGGCCGTGGATGGCGGAAACGGGAAAGTTGCCGGTGATCACGTTGCCGTCGTGTTCGACGCCCTTGATGTCGTAGTTTTCCTCGGTGCTCAACGAATGGTTGAAGGAATAAAAGGATATGGCTTCGCCGTTCATGAATTCGATGCCGAGCCTGCGCTGGGATGAGTAGTCTTCGCTGGCAGCTACCAGGCCAACCACATAGGCGCCGGACCCGGGGATGTTGCCGTCGATTTCGAAACGCGCCACGAGGTTGTCGTCCGTGGCCGTGATGCTGACCTGCTTCAGGAGTGCGTCATGGGTGCTCATGCCACAATCCTGCTCTGTGGACCCGCCCGCGTCCAGCCCCGGGAATCATCCTTCGAGGAGTTGGCGGACGTTCGCTGCGACGGTCGAGTGTGCGATGTCCTGCCCCCGGCGCGCTGTCAACAGGTGCAGGGCAAGCCCGTCGCTGTAATCGGCAACGGCCTCGGCCCGCACCCGTGAATCGGGGACGCCGAGTGCCTCCAGGATCTGCGCCAGTCCGGTCAACATGCGCTCGTGCCCCGCGGAGACCGATTCCGGCCGGTCCAAGGCAAAGACGAACCTTGCCCGGGTGAGGTCGGCATGTTCCCTCGCCAAGGCCAGCACCGCGCCGGTGAGTTGCTCAGCGAGCTCCGCGACCGACGTCGGAAATTGTCCTTTTGCTTGTTGCTGCAGCAGGCGGGAGTCCAACTCTTCAACGCGGTCCAGGGCGGCAGTTACCAAGGCCGCCCGATTGCGGAAATAGTTGGAGGTGGTCCCGACGGCGGCGCCCGCTTCCGCGTCCACGGCGCGGTGCGTGAGGCCCTTGAGGCCTTTCGCTGCCACGACTGCGAGGGCAGCGTCGGCAAGTTCGGTTCGGCGGTCCGGCATGGGGAAAGCTTAGCCTCAACCACTGTTGCCACTACAAATGTAGTTGTACTGTGGAGGAATGGAAAAAGTCGACATCATTGGTGGCGGAATCGCGGGGCTCGCTCTCGCAGCAGTCCTGGACCCGGCCAGGTTCGATGTCACCATCCATGAGCAGCGGCCCGAACTCCCCACCGTAGGGACAACCTTGGCCATGTGGCCGGGCGCCCGCAAGGCCTTGGCTGAACTAGGACTCCTTGAAGCCATCAAAGCCGCGGGCGCAGTCCTTGAGTCCGGAGCGCTCAGGGAACCCTCCGGCCACCCCATGCTCGCCATGGAAGGTGGAGGACTGGTGGGTGTCACCAGGCCCACGTTGCTGCGGTTGCTGGACTCAGCCGTCCCATCATCAGTCCGCCGCGAACGGCATCGGGTGGCGGACCTCCCGCCAGCAGCGGGGCTGGTGGTAGGAGCGGACGGGGTCCACAGCGTGGTGCGAAGGGCCGCGTGGGGCGCGAAGACTTCTGCCAGGCCGACGCCATTCATTGCAGTCCGGGGGGTGGTGCCCGGGCGTCCGTCCACCCAAGACGTAGGGGAGTACTGGGGTCGGGGGGACATCTTCGGCGTCGCACCGGCGGAAGGGGGCACTAATTGGTATGCCTCCTTCCGCTCCGACCTTGGCCCTGAACGCGTGGATGTTGCAGAAGCCTTGGAAGTCACGCGGCAGCATTATTCCAGCCACTCAACGGCGGTGCAGGGCGTTCTTGCCCTGGCGACGCCGGACATAAGCCTCGCCCAGCGGATTTGGACCGCACCGCCACTGTCCGGTTATGCCAGGGGCAATGTTGTGCTGCTGGGCGACGCTGCCCACGCCATGACGCCCAACCTGGGCCGGGGAGCCTGCGAAACACTGGTTGATGCAGTCACCCTGGGAAGCCTGCTCAATGTGCTGCCCCGCGAAGAAGCGCTCCGTGAATACAACAAAGAGCGTGTCCTCAAAACCCAGCGGCTCCGTCTCGCGTCCTCGCTGATGGGCAGGGTAGCCCTTGCGCAAACCATGCAACCAGTGCGGGACGGCTTGCTCAAGCAAGTGGGCAAGCTCGTCTCCAGGAGGCGGGGCAGGGTGAAAACTCCAGAGTAGGATTTGTGGCTCCGTCGCCGTAAACTGGAACTATTCGAACATATCTTCGAATACAAAAGTGGTACGAGGAGCGTGGAAATGGGGCTGTTCAGCGAGTCAGTCACTGTCACCTGTGCAGAAACCGGACAACCCCAGCGCATTCAATGGCAAAGCCGGGAATACTGCGTATGCGCCGAACCTGTCCGGTGGTTCGAACGGCGCCAATGGTGGATTGAAGAAAGCCGCGCGCCGCTGGGTACTGGAGCGGGACTGGTTGATCACGAAATCTGGCGCGTCCAGCTCCAGGAAGACACCGCAGGGCCAACAGCAAAAACCATCACCCTGGACCTCGTCCGGCATCTGGGAAGCGGCCGATGGAGGCTGCTTCGCATCCACGATGCCGCACCAAGCCAGGCCGTGGAACCAGACGAAGCCGCCTGAACCTTGAGCTTCACGCACCTGCACGTCTCCACCGCCTTCAGCGCCCATTACGGGGTCTCCTGGCCGGACGAACTCGCACAAACTGCCGCAGCAGACGGAGCCACAGCGCTCGCCTGCACTGACCGCGACGGACTGTACGGCACCGTCAAACACCTCAAAGCATGCATGGACGCCGGCCTCGACCCCATCATCGGCGTGGACCTCGCCGTCTTCGACGATGACGGCGACCACCGAACCCAGCTCGCGGGCCGCGTCGTCGTACTTGCCCACGGAAACACCAACGGAGCCGGTTACCGTGCCCTCTGCCGTCTCGTCTCCGACGCCCATGCCCGCACCTCGGGAAAAGCCGGAGGTGTGGTACCCGTCGCCGTGACCAGGGCTGAGCTCGCCTCAAGGACGCTCGACCCCGCAACCCTGAAACCGGTCCTTACCGTCTTGATCGGACCCGACTCCGATGTTGGCCGTGCGATGGGAGGAAGGAAATACCTCCGGCCAAGGACCCTCTTCAAGGAATGGATCGACGCCATGCCGCCCGGCACCATCGTGGCGGAGATCGTCTCCCACCTCAGCCCACCAGGCCAACCCCTCAGCACCGCCCACGCCATCCGCATGCTCAAACTCGCCCTGGAATACAACGTCCCGGCAATCCTCAGCAACGCCGTCCGCTACTGCGCACAAGACGGCGCCGCCACCGCCGATGTCCTGGACGCCGCCAGGTCCTTGAAGTCACTTCCTGAGCTCTCTGAAGCTCCGCTGCTGCAACCCACCGGACAAGGGTGGCTCAAGAGCAAAGAACACATGCACCAGCTCGGCAAGGAAATCATGGGAGCCGCGGGGCACAGCGCTGCCGAGCTCAACAAACTCCTGAACAACACCGAAGCGCTCGCCGACAAGTGCCGGATGAACCCCGTGATGGACATGGGATGGAAGAAGCCCGTGGTTCCCGAAGCCTCCATCATCGGCATCACCCAGGACCCCATGGTGGAACTGACCCAACGCTGCGAAGCGGGAATCACCAGGCGATTTCCCGGGATTGGTGGCAAGGCCTTCGAAACCATGCGCTCGCGGTTGGACCATGAGCTGGAGATCATTGGCGGATTGGGCTTTGCTTCCTATTTCCTGACCGTGGCAGAGGTCTCCAGGATGATCCTTGAGATGGGCGTGCGGGTGGCAGCCCGTGGGTCGGGAGCCTCCAGCCTTGTCAATTACCTGATCGACATCAGCCAAGTGGATCCCCTTCGCCACGACCTCATCTTCGAGCGGTTCCTGTCCGGTCGCCGTTCCACGCTGCCCGATATCGACATTGACGTGGAAAGCGCTGAAAGGCATAACGTCTACCGGAAGATCTTTGACCGCTTCGGCGCCGAACGGGTCACCCTCATGAGCATGCAGAACGGATACCGGGCCAGGGGAGCTGTCCGCGACGCCGGGATGGCCCTTGGCATGGACCAAGGCGAGATCGGCGAAATAGCCAAGCAGCTGTGGCGGTTTTCTGCCCGGAAGTTCCGGGAAGCCATGGTGGAGAAACCCGAACTCCGGGAGTTCGCCGAACGGGTGGAATCAGGACGTGGGCGGGGGACGCCCGAAGACCATCAGCAACTGGACCTGCTGGTGGACCTTACCGAGCGGCTGGACCGTTTGCCACGCCACATCTCCATGCATCCCTGCGGTGTGATCCTGGGGGACGCCACCCTCCTGGACCGGACACCTGTCCAGCCCAGCGGCCTGGGCCTGCCCATGAGCCAGTTCGACAAACACGACATGGATCCCATGGGGATGCTCAAGCTCGATGTCCTTGGCGTCCGCATGCAAAGTGCCATGGCTTTCGCCGTCCGTGAAGTCATCCGGCTCCACCCAGGCAAAGCGGCGGTTGTGGAGGCGGGCAACCACCCTGTCGGTCCGGTGGGAGAGGGGCCGGCCTACATCGCCGAGGACGGCAGGATCGACCTCAATGCCGTGCCTTTCGACGACGAGCCCACCTACGAGCTCATCCGCAGTACGCATACCCTGGGCTGCTTCCAGATCGAATCTCCAGGCCAGCGCGAGCTCATCGGCAAGATGGCACCGCGCGAATTCAACGACCTTATCATCGATATCTCCCTCTTCCGGCCGGGACCCATGAAATCGGACATGGTCCGTCCCTTCCTTGAACACCGCCATGGGTTCGCACCCGAGATCTATCCCCACGCCGACCTGAAACCCGTATTGCAGGAAACCCATGGCGTCACGGTCTTCCACGAGCAGATCCTGAAGACCTTTGATGTGATGACAGGATGCGGGCTGGCCCGCGCAGACGAATTCCGGCGCGCACTGGGAGATGAGGTCCAGGAACCCGGCGTGGAAACCTACTTCAGGAAACATGCCATCAGGAAATATCCGCCGGACGTGGTTGACAGGGTGTGGGGAACCCTCAAGGCCTTTGGCAGTTTCGGTTTCTGCAAAGCGCACGGCGCCGCCTTCGCTGTGCCCACCTACCAGTCGGCCTGGTTGAAGGCGCACCATCCCGAGGCTTTCCTGGCCGGGTTGTGGGAACACGATCCCGGGATGTATCCCAAGCGCCTGTTGGTTGCCGAGGCGCGCCGACTGGGCATTCCCATCCTCCCGTTGGACATCAACCGCAGCCAGGCTGAGTACCGCGTGGAACGGATCCAGGAAGGCGCGGACGCCGGCAAACTGGGCATCCGGCTCAGCCTGACCGGAATTTATGGATTGTCCGGGGCGGAACTGAAGAGGATCGTTGCCGGACAACCCTTCGACTCACTCGCCGATCTTCGGGCGCGGGCAAGGGTCAGCAAGCCCAACATCAAGAGGCTTGCCCAGTTGGGCGCGTTTGACCATCTCCACAAGGATTCGGGCAGCACGGCAAACCGCGCCGACCTGGTGCAGCACCTCCAGTCGCTGCAGGCGGCTCCCGCCAGGAAGACCGTGGATGTCATTGACGGCCAGTTGTCCCTCCCGATCGGAGACGTGGAACTACGCAACCTGGTGCCGGAACACCCTGAACCTTCCACTGTGGATATGGTGCGGGCGGAACTGGACCTGATGGCGGTGGACGTCAGCGAGCACCTCATGGAAAGCCACCGGCCCTTGCTGGACAAACTGGGGGTTACCACAGCAGATAAGCTCCTGGGCCTCCGCAACGGATCCGAAGTCCTGGTTGCCGGGGTGCGGGTTGCTACCCAAACCCCGCCCATGCGGGGTGGGCGAAGGGTGGTCTTCATCAGCATCGACGACGGCACGGGGTGTGTGGACAGTGTCTTCTTCCACGAAGCCCAGGAAGAATCGGGTCCGCTCCTGTTCGGCACCAGGCTCTTGCTGATCCGGGGGACAACGCGGAGGACGGGACCCAAGGGCATCAGCCTCAGTGCCAGCAAGGCCTGGGACCTCAGCCGCCCCGAAACATTGCCCTACCCCGAAATCCTGCCTGCCGGCGTCGTCATTCCGTCCGAATTGGTGCATGCAGGTCCCCTGGACGGCATCAGCCGGAACCTTGCCATTACGGGACTGGGGAGCTGATCCGCAGCCACATCCAGACCCGGCGCGCTGCTTTGGCCGCCTCCATGCGTTGCGGATACGATTGACGGTGGCTGGCTGTGGTCCCCGTACGCCACAAGCTATGAAGCCTTCACTATGAATAGGAGACACCCGTGTCAGATGCCCAACAGATCACCCTCATCGTCGATGGCGAAGAGACCAAGGTGACGGAGGGGACTACCGGCGCGGAACTCTTCTTCGAGCGCCGCGATGTTGTTGTTGCCCGTGTTGACGGTGTGCTCAAGGACCTTGACCAGCCCCTCGCAGACGGTGCAAACGTCGAGGGCGTCACCATCGAATCGCCGGACGGACTCAACGTCCTCCGCCACTCCACCGCCCACGTCATGGCACAGGCCGTACAGCAGCTGCGCCCGGACGCCAAGCTTGGCATTGGTCCTTACATCACCGACGGTTTCTACTTCGATTTCGACGTCGCTGAGCCGTTTACCCCGGAAGACCTGCGCCAGCTGGAAAAGATGATGCAGAAGATCATCAACCAGAACCAGAAGTTCGTCCGCCGCGTCGTTACTGAAGAAGAAGCCCGCGAAGCCATGGCCAACGAGCCCTACAAGCTCGAACTGCTGGGCAAGAAGAACGACGCCGCAGATTCCGCCGAAGGAGTCAACGTGGAGGTCGGCGCCGGCGACATCACCATTTACGACAATGTGGACCGCAAGAGCGGCGACAGCGTGTGGTGCGATCTTTGCCGCGGCCCACACCTGCCGAACACCAAGATCATCTCCAACGCCTTTGCGCTGACCCGTTCGTCCTCCGCCTACTGGCTGGGCAACCAGAACAACCAGCAGCTCCAGCGGATCTATGGAACGGCCTGGCCCACCAAGGAAGCCCTCAAGGCGTACCAGGAACGCATCGCCGAGGCTGAGCGACGCGACCACCGCAAGCTGGGCGTTGAGCTGGACCTGTTCTCCTTCCCGGACGAACTCGGTTCGGGCCTTCCGGTCTTCCATCCCAAGGGCGGCATCATCCGCAAGGCCATGGAGGACTACTCCCGCCAGCGCCACGTGGACGCCGGCTATGAGTTCGTCTACACCCCGCACATCACCAAGGGACACCTCTACGAGGTTTCCGGCCACCTTGACTGGTACAAGGACGGCATGTTCCCGGCGATGCAGATCGACGCCGAACTCAACGAGGACGGCAGCGTGCGCAAGCCGGCGCAGGACTACTACCTGAAGCCGATGAACTGCCCTATGCACAACCTGATCTTCCGCTCGCGTGGACGCTCGTACCGCGAACTGCCGCTCCGGTTGTTCGAATTCGGTTCCGTGTACCGCTACGAGAAGTCGGGTGTGGTCCACGGACTCACCCGTGTCCGGGGCATGACACAGGACGATGCCCACATCTACTGCACCCGTGAGCAGATGAAGGACGAGCTGACCACCACGCTGAACTTCGTGCTGGGCCTCCTTAAGGACTACGGCTTGGACGACTTCTACCTGGAACTCTCCACCAAGAATGAGGAAAAGTTCGTAGGGGACGACGCCACCTGGGAAGAAGCGACCCGCACCCTGGCCGAGGTGGCTGAAGCCTCCGGCCTGGAACTGGTTCCGGATCCGGGTGGAGCTGCCTTCTATGGCCCCAAGATCTCCGTGCAGGCCAAGGATGCCTTGGGCCGGACCTGGCAGATGTCCACCATCCAGTTGGACTTCAACCTGCCCGAGCGTTTCGAGCTTGAATACCAGGCCGCAGACGGCACCCGCCAGCGCCCCGTGATGATCCACCGCGCCCTCTTCGGTTCCGTGGAGCGTTTCATGGGCGTGCTGACGGAGCACTACGCCGGTGCCTTCCCGGCCTGGCTCGCTCCTGTTCAGGTGGTGGGCATCCCGGTGGCCGAGGCTTTCAACGACTACATGTTCGACGTCGTTGACCAGCTGAAAGCGGCGGGCATCCGCGCCGAAGTGGATATTTCCTCGGACCGTTTCCCCAAGAAGATCCGTACGGCCAGCAAGGACAAGATTCCCTTCGTCCTGATTGCCGGCGGGGAAGACGCCGAGGCCGGTGCTGTCTCCTTCCGCTTCCGCGATGGCAGCCAGGACAACGGCGTGCCCGTGGCCGAGGCGGTCCGCAGGATCGTTGACGCCGTCAAGAACCGCGAGAACTGACGGAACGGATAAGAAACGGTGCAGGAGAACACAGGCGCTGGAGCTGATTATCCGGGCGACGCCGAGGTAACCGACGATTTCGGCCTGGCTGGTGTCCCGGATGCCTTCCAGCGCCTGTGGACTCCGCACCGCATGGCCTACATCAAGGGCGGGCAGGACCAGTTCAAGAACAAGGACGACTGCCCGTTCTGTGTGGGGCCGTCGCGCACCGACGAAGAGTCGCTCATCGTCCATCGTGGCAGGACCTGCTACGTGGTGCTCAACCTTTTCCCCTACAACCCGGGCCACCTGTTGATCTGCCCCTACCGCCACGTGCCGGACTACACCGACATCACCGTGGAAGAGACGGCAGAATTCGCGGACCTCACCCAGACCGCCATGCGCGTGTTGCGGAAGGTCTCCAACCCCAGCGGCTTCAACCTCGGCATGAACCAAGGTGTCACCGGCGGCGCAGGAATTGCCGCGCACCTGCACCAGCACGTGGTTCCGCGCTGGGGCGGGGACGGGAACTTCTTCCCCATCATCGCCCAGACCAAGGCCATTACCCAGACACTGGACGAGGTCCGGAAACTGGTGGCCGAAGCCTGGCCGGGGGAGTCGAATGCTTAACCGGCATGCACGCGGCTTCTTTACCTCCCTCTTCACACCCGTTGCCCGCTGGCTCCTTAAGATGGGCGTTTCACCGGACGCGGTAACGATTGTTGGCACCGCCGGAGTCATCCTGGGTGGCCTGGTCCTGTATCCGCTCGGGTACCTCTGGTGGGGTTCGGTGGTGGTTGCCATCTTTGCCTTTTCCGACGTGGTGGACGGGATCATGGCCCGGCTTCAGGGCCGAAGCGGTGGCTGGGGCAATTTCCTCGATTCCACCCTTGACCGGCTGGCCGACGGGGCGATCTTCGCCGGCATCACCATCTGGTTCTTCACGAAGGGCGCAGACCCCGCCATTGCCACGGCCGCCGTTGTTTGCCTGGTCCTGGGCATGGTGGTTTCCTATGCCCGGGCAAAGGCCGAGTCCTTGGGGTACCACGCCAGCGTAGGCCTGGCTGAGCGGGCTGAGAGGCTGGCCTCCGTTCTGCTCGTGACGGGACTGACGGGGCTTGGGCTGCCACCGGTGGTTCTGTTCGCAACACTGGTCCTGCTTGCCATTGCGAGCGTCATCACCATCGTCCAAAGGATGGCCACGGTCCACCGGCAAGCCCTGTCGGAGGCCAAGGGAACTGGCATCTGACCAGAGTCGGGACGGGCGGATTGTGCAGGTGTCCTGCCGGACCCGGCCAAATGGGGATTTGGGGCAGTAATACAAGTACAGCCACCCCATCCACTGCGACTAGTATTACTAGTACTTGGTCACCTTGACCTGAACTCCGGTGTGCGCTGAATGCGGTCCTGTGCTGTGCGTGCCGCCGGTCAAAAGGTCGTTTATCTACCCATAGGGGTTTTTGTGTCTACTCCAGATGTAAGCAACGAAGCCGGTTCGTCCGCGAACAGCGTCACGGGCAGCAACCGCGTCAAGCGGGGCATGGCGGAGATGCTCAAGGGCGGCGTCATCATGGACGTCGTCAACGTCGAGCAGGCCCGCATCGCCGAAGATGCCGGTGCCGTGGCCGTGATGGCGCTCGAGCGCGTCCCGGCCGATATCCGCGCCCAGGGCGGCGTGTCCCGCATGTCCGATCCGGACATGATCGATCAGATCATCGCCGCGGTGTCCATCCCGGTGATGGCCAAGGCCCGTATCGGCCACTTCGTCGAAGCCCAGGTCCTGCAGTCCCTCGGTGTGGACTACATCGACGAGTCCGAGGTGTTGACCCCGGCGGACTACATCAACCACATCGACAAGTGGAACTTCACCGTTCCCTTCGTCTGTGGTGCCACCAACCTCGGTGAGGCGCTGCGCCGCATCAACGAGGGTGCGGCGATGATCCGTTCCAAGGGCGAGGCCGGCACCGGCGATGTCTCCAACGCGACCGGGCACATGCGCAAGATCCGTGCCGAGATCGCCAAGCTCTCCTCCCTGCCCGAGGACGAACTGTACGTCGCGGCCAAGGAACTGCAGGCCCCGTACGAACTGGTCAAGGAAGTTGCCGCCACGGGCAAGCTCCCGGTGGTGCTGTTCACCGCCGGTGGCATCGCCACCCCGGCTGACGCTGCGATGATGATGCAGCTCGGCGCCGACGGCGTGTTCGTGGGTTCGGGCATCTTCAAGTCCGGCAACCCGGCCCAGCGTGCTGCCGCCGTGGTCAAGGCCACCACCTTCCACGACGACCCCGACGTGATCGCCAAGGTCTCCCGCGGCCTCGGCGAAGCCATGGTCGGCATCAACGTCGACGAAATCCCTGAGCCGCACCGCCTCGCCGAGCGCGGCTGGTAAAAGCAGCTCAACGACGCCGGACGGTCACCTCCTGAGGTAACCGTCCGGCGTCGTTGTTTAATCCAGCCCCCGACGCTTCAGCAGCGGTTCCAGTTCTGCGTCGCGGCCGCGGAAGGCACGGAAGGATACCAGCGGGTCCCTGCTGTTGCCGCGGGACAAGAGTTCGGACCTGAAAACGTCTCCATTGGTGCGGGTGAGGCCGCCGTTTTCCTTGAACCATTCCACCGTGTCGGCGTCCAGGATCTCGCTCCAGATGTAGGAGTAGTAGCTGGCGGCGTAGCCCGCGCCCGCGAAGATGTGCTGGAAATAGCCGCTGCGGTACCGCGGTGGAATCAAGGGGTGGGCCACTCCGGCCTCGGCCAGGGCCTTCGCTTCGAAGGCAATAACGTCCTCCGGCACGTCGGCCTCCGAGAGGACGTGCCAGGCCACGTCGAGCAAAGCCGCGCCAAGATACTCGGTGGTTGCGAAGCCTTCGCCCCACAGCTGGGAGTCGTTGAGTTTCCGGACGATGTCTGCGGGCAACGGTTCGCCGGTCTGGTGGTGGCGGGCGTAGTTTGCCAGGACTTCCGGCCACATGATCCACATTTCATTGACCTGTGACGGGTACTCCACGAAGTCCCTCGGAACCGAGGTTCCGGAAAACCGCGGATACGTGACGTCGGAGAACAGCCCGTGAAGCGCGTGCCCGAACTCGTGGAACACCGTCCGGACCTCGTCCAGCGACAGCAGTGCGGGTTCACCGGGCGCCGGTTTGGTGATGTTGAGGTTGTTGATCACCACACCCTGCGTGCCCAGGAGACGGGACTGCTCCACGAGGGAGTTCATCCACGCGCCGCCCCGTTTGGTCTCCCGGGTGAAGTAATCGCCCAGGAAGAGTCCCAGCCTGCTGCCGTCTTCGTTGCGGACTTCCCAGACGCGCACGTCGGGGTGGTAGCCGTCCAGGTCCGGCCTTTCGTGGAAGGTGATGCCGTAAAGGGCGGTTGCGGCATGAAAGACGCCTTCGGAAAGGACCGATTCCAACGTGAAGTAGGGGCGGATGGCTTGCTCATCCACCTGGTACTTTTCCTTTCGGACGCGGGCCGAGTAGAAAGCCCAGTCCCAGGGCTGCAGTTCATGCCCGGCCAGCTCAGCCAAGGCCGTCGCCTCCCCTTGGGCGTTGCGGACGGCCGCCGGCGCCAATCGCCCCATCATGGCTCGGACCGCTTCGAACGAGGGAGCGGTTTGTTGGTCGATCACCAGTTCGGCATAGTTGGCAAAGCCCAGGAGGCGTGCCTTCTCGGCCCGCAGACGCACGGTCTGGAGAATAAGGTCACGCACGTCCAGGGAATCATCTGATGTGCCGCGGGCCAAGGATGCTTCAAAGAGCCGACGGCGGATGGTGCGGTTCTCGAGCGACGCCAGGGCCGGCTGGTTGCTGGGCTGGATGAGCGTGAGAAGGTACTTGCCCTCGTGGCCAGCTGCCGCCGCTGCTTCAGCAGCGCCGGCAATGTCGCTGGATGGCAAGCCCGCCAGGTCAGTGACATCGTCCACGAGCAGGGCGGCGGACTTCATGGCTTCCTTGGTCCGTTGGCCAAACCCTGTGCCCAGCCGGGAGAGTTCGGCGTTGATCTCCTTCAATCGTTCCTGCGCCGTGGCGTCCAACTGGATGCCTGACTGGCGGAACTCCTTGAGATATTCCTCCACCAAGCGCGCCGATTCTGCGTCCAGTCCGGATACATCCACTGCCGCGAACCGTTCATGGAGGTTCCGGTTGAGGAACACAGCGTCCTGGTGTGTGGAGAGTTTGGGGGAGAGGTCGGTTTCAAGATCCCGGATGGCATCGGTGGCATCGGCCGATACCAACGTAAAGAAGGCGGCCGCGGCCCGGTTGAGCAATTGGCCGGAACGTTCCATGGCAAGGACCGTGTTGTCGAACGTTGCCCGCCCCGGATTGTCTGCGATTGCGGCAATTTCCTGGAGGTGTTGGTCGAGTCCGGCTTCCACGGCTTCCGCGTAGTGTTGGACGGTGATGTCAGCAAAAGGTGGCAATCCGAAGGGAAGCGGGCTCGGGCTGAGAAGGGGATTCGGGCTGGTCATGAAATGACTCTTTCATTTGAAGTTCGTGTCCTCAAGGGCGCCGCGTCCGATCGGCGGCAGCCGTGGCCGTAGGATGGCCGGTATGGGGAAAGTCACATGGACCGCTCGCGCCTCCGTCCCAAAGCTGGCTTGGCTGCTGACAGCCAGCGCCCTCCTTGCCTTGCTCAACGGTTGCGGGGTCATCGCCGAGAATGACTCCAGTAACACGAGCAGTGCGGCGGAGCCGCCCGTCACGGCCACACCGAGTCCCACCCCGACGCCCGTCCCCACCCACGGCAAGGGGCCGGCGTGTCCAACCCTCCGCTGCACCTCCGTAACGGTCACCGGCGACATGCTGGTCCATACCCAGCTCTGGCAGCAGGCGCGGGCAGACGCCGCGGCTGCCGGCCAGCCCGGTTACACCTTTGTTCCACTCCTCGAGGGGCAACGGAAATATGTAGCCGCCAGCGATCTCGCCATCTGCCACCAAGAGACTCCCGTGGCCAACCCGGAAGGCCCCTTCTCGGCCTACCCGTCCTTCAACGTGCCACCCCAGATCATCGCCGCGTCCAAGGACATCGGCTACCAGGCATGCACCACGGCCAGCAACCACACCATCGACCGCGGCACGGATGGCCTGCTCCGTACCCTGGATGCCCTCGACGCCGCCGGGCTGAAACACACCGGGTCCTACCGCACGGTGGCAGCGTCCAAAGAAATCCTCATGCTCAAGACGCCGGCGGCAACCATTGCCGTGATCGCCGGGACGTACGGCCATAACGGACAGATTCCGGAGTATCCCTGGTTGGTGGACGAACTGGACCCGGCCGTCATGATCGCCAAAGCCACCCAGGCGCGCGCCCAAGGGGCGGACATTGTCCTGGGCGTCATGCACGCGGGCGACGAGTACGCGAGCGAGCCCAATGCCCAGCAGCAGGATGTGGCCCATGCGCTGGTGGACAGCGGCCAGTTCACCATGGTCTACGGCCATCACACCCATTCGGTGCTGCCCATTGAAAACTACAAGGGCACCTGGATCGTCTATGGGCTGGGTAACGGTATTACGGAATTGTCGCCGTGGTACGTCGTCAACAACGAGGGCCTGCTGGTGCGCGCACAATTCAGCCAGAATGACGCCGGCGCATGGAGTGTCTCGGACCTTGCCTGGGCGCCATCAGTGATTGTCCGCGATCCCTACCGCTGGTGTTCCGTGGCCAGTGACGCTCCGCAGGGTGTTTGCGCCTCACCAGTGGCAGACGCGGAGACGCATCAGCGAACGCAAGCAGTGGTGGAGTCCATGGGCGCGGCAACGGCCGGCGCCCACGAACTCCTCATCACCAAGGAGAAGTAACCGCTACCGCGGCCGGCGTGCGGCGTGTTCGCGCGCGAGGCGGGCGTAGTCGTCGTCGGGCATTCCCGGAACAAAACTGCCGAACTTCCGCTCCGCGGCCGTCTTGATCAGGAAGTCCGCAATCGCCGGGTTCTTCGGCAGCAGCGAGCCGTGGAGGTAGCTGGCCACTACGTTGCGGTAGCGGGCGCCCTCATGGCCGTCCTTACTGTTGTTGCCGGCGCCTTTCGTCACGGTGCCCAGCGGGTCGACGCCGGGACCCAGCGTGGTCTGTCCACTGTGGTTTTCGTAGCCCAGGACCTCGCCGAACTCCGCGGATTTCAGGGCGACGTTGCCGATCAGACGCTCATTGGTGCCATGTGTTTCGACGTCCAGGATGCCGATGCCGGGAATCACCGGGCCTGCGCTGGTTTTGAAGAACTTCCCGAACAGTTGGTAAAGGCCGCAGATCACCAGCATGGGGGCGCCGTCGTCAGCCAGTCCCCGCAGGACGTCGGCCCGTGCCTGGAGGTCATCCTGGATGCCCACCTGGCCGCTGTCCTGGCCTCCGCCGCCCACAATGATGTCGATATCCTCCGGGAAGTCATCGCCCACGTTGTACTCCAGCAGTTCCGGCGTGTAACCGTGCCACTTGATGCGCTGCTGGAGCACCAGGGCGTTTCCCCAGTCCCCGTAGATGTTCATCTCCTTGGGATACAGCTGCAGGACCCGCAACGTACCCTTGCCCGGTTGGCTTTCCTGGGACTCTTTGGTTTCCGACGTCATGAGACCACCTCAACAATGGTGATTTTGGCCAGTTCGCGGCGGATGGCGAGCATGGCGGTGTAAGTGCAGAAGATGCGCTTGGGCTTGCCGCGCGATCCGTCGATGAACGTCCGCAGCGCGGCCGTGATATCGGTTTCGACGGCGCCGAAAGGCACCTCGTCGTACTGCAGGCGAAGGGCCATGTCGTAGGCCCGGACACCCGTGAGGACTTCCACGCCGTTCCCGCGCAAGGATTCGAACTCCACGTCCCAGAGCCAGGACATGTCCCTGCCGTCGGCGTAGTTGTCATTGATGGCGATCATGGTGGCGTAGCCGCCCGCGGGGAACGACTTGAGCCCGAGGCGGAAGCCGCTGGGGTTCTTGACGAGCACCAGTTCCAGGGGCTGGCCGTCCACCGTGAGGCTTTCGCCGCGGCCGAAGGCGGGAGCCACCTCGCCGAGGGCCTTGACGAGCTTCGGGGTGTCCACTTCGCCCGCGCCAAGGATGGCCCGGGCAAGGGACAGCGCCGCGGCGGCGTTGAAGATGTTGTACACGCCGCGCAGCTTCATCCGGGTGGTGACGGTCTCGCCGTCGAACTCAAAGTCAGCGTCGTCGGCACCTACCCGGCGGAGTACGACGTCGGCCGCCGGGGCGGCGGGAGCGTCACCTGCGGCTGACGTCCCCGGGGAAGTGGTGCCGGTGGCGGTCCGCATGTCGTCATCGTTGGGAAAGGTGCTTCGGAGGGACTCGTCCAGGCCGAAATAGCGGATGGCCGGGTGGAGGACCGCGTCGGGGCTGTGGATGGCTTGGGCGATGCGTGCCACGCGTGGGTCTTCGCGGTTCAGGACGACTGTATCCGTGGTCTTGAGGGCGATGTGTTCCAAGAGCCGGGCAGTCTTGTCGATCTCGCCAAAGCGGTCCAACTGGTCACGGAGGACATTGAGCAGGAGGCTGAAGCGCGGCGAGACCTTGTTCACGAAATGGACAGCATGTGCCTCATCCAGTTCCAGGACGGCCACGTCGGCGTCGAGCTTTCCGCGCCAATCGACGTCACCCAGCAGCGACGCGGCCACGCCGCGGGTGAAGTTGCTTCCGCTGCGGTTGGTGAAGACCTTCAGGCCCTGGCTTTCAAGGAGTTCCACCACCATCTTGGTGGTGGTTGTCTTGCCGTTGGTCCCGCTGACCACGGCAACGCCGTGCGGCAAGGAAGCCAAGGTCCGCTGCATGAAACCGGGGTCGATTTTCTCGACCACCAGGCCGGGAAAAGCTGAGCCTCCGCCGCGAAGCCGGGACAGTCCACGGACCACTTTGCCGAGGGGGACGCTGAAGGAAAACATGCTCTGTAATATATCCCAGTTGGTGCATGAAGCCCGGTCCCTGGACGTGGTCCCGGTGTCCGGGCCACTATGATGGTCGAATGACCAATTCCCTTTCCGACGCTTCATCACGCGTGGGTGCAGGACTCCGGATCGGCGTGCTGGCTCTCCAAGGTGACTTCCGTGAACACATCCATGCGGTGGAAGCCGCGGGTGCTACGGGCATCGGCGTCCGCCGTCCGGCCGAACTCGATGACATCGACGGCCTCATCATTCCCGGTGGGGAGTCCACGGCGATCGACAAGCTGGCCCGGATCTTCGAGGTTGCGGATCCGCTGCGCAAACGCATTGCCGACGGCCTTCCCGTCTATGGGTCCTGTGCCGGAATGATCCTGTTGGCAGACGAGATCGCCGATCCGGCCACCGACATGGAGGGGAACCCGCAGCAGACCTTCGGTGGCCTGGACATTACCGTGCGCCGCAATGCCTTCGGCAGGCAGCGGGAGTCCTTCGAAACGGACCTCGACTTCAAGGGGCTCGACTTCAGCGCTGGGGAGTCCGGCGTCGATCCTGTGCATGCCGTCTTCATCCGCGGACCGTGGGTTGAGCGCGTGGGTCCGGACGTCGAAGTATTGGCCCAGGTGGATCCCGACCATGCAAGCCACACGGCCACTTTGCATGGATTGGCTAGAATTGTTGCAGTGCGCTCCGGCCACCTGTTGGCAACCTCCTTCCATCCGGAAGTGACGGGCGAGAAGCGCGTGCATGAACTCTTTATTCGAATGATCAGAGGAGAAGCGTAAAGCATGTCAGGCCACTCCAAATGGGCGACCACCAAGCACAAGAAAGCCGTCATTGACGCGCGGCGTGCAAAGTCGTTCGCCAAGCTGATCAAGAACATCGAAGTTGCTGCCCGGATGGGCGGACCGGACCTCGCCGGCAACCCCGGCCTGGAACTTGCCGTTACCAAGGCGAAGAAGACCTCCGTTCCCAACGACAACATCGACCGCGCCATCAAGCGTGGTGCCGGCCTCACCGGTGAAGTGGTTGACTACACCGAGATCATGTACGAGGCACGCGGACCGCAGGGCTCTGCCGTGCTCATCGAATGTCTGACCGACAACAAGAACCGCGCCGCTTCCGAAGTCCGGCTCGCGATCTCCCGCAACGGCGGCACCATTGCCGACCCCGGATCCGTCAGCTACCTCTTCACCCGCAAGGGCGTGGTGGTCCTGCCGAAGAATGGCCTGAGCGAAGACGACATCCTCATGGCGGTCCTTGAAGCAGGCGCCGAAGAAGTCAAGGACAGCGGCGAGAACTGGGAAATCCACTCCGAGCCCTCGGACCTCCAGGCCATCCGTGATGCCTTGAAGGATGCCGGGATCGATTACGACTCGGACGAAGCCGAGTTTGTCCCGTCCATGCAGGTGGACCTGGACGTCGACGGCGCCAAGAAGTTCATGAAGCTGGTTGACGCGCTCGATGACCTGGACGATGTCCAGAACGTCTACAGCAACGCCGACTTCAGCGAGGAAGTGCAGGCAGCCCTCGACGCCGACTAGGCCGGGGCAACGCAACACATCCACCACTGACAGGAAGGCCCGGACTTGACTCTTCGCGTATTGGGAGTCGATCCGGGCCTTACCCGTTGCGGCATCGGCGTGGTGGACATCGAGCGGAACCGACGGGCAACCATGGTGGCAGTGGGGGTGGTAGGAACCTCAGCCGAACTGACGCTTGACCGGCGTTTACTGGTGATCGCCCAGGCCATCGATGAGTGGTTGGACCTGCATGAACCCGATGTGGTGGCGGTGGAGCGGGTGTTCTCACAGATGAACGTCAGCACGGTCATGGGCGTGGCGCAGGCGTCAGGCGTCGTCATTGCCGCCGCAGCCCGGCGGGACATTCCGGTGGCCCTGCATACGCCGTCGGAAGTGAAAGCGGCCGTCACCGGCAGTGGCAGCGCCAACAAAGAGGCCGTGACGAAGCTGGTCACCAAGATCCTTCGCTTGGATGCCCCACCCAAGCCCGCGGACGCCGCCGATGCTTTGGCCCTCGCCCTGACCCACGCCTGGCGGGCAGGTGGGACCATGGGGACGGCTTCCGCCAAGGGCCAGTCGTCGCTGACTCCTGCCCAGCGGGCGTGGGCGGAAGCCGAAGCCAAGGCGCGGCGTGGTCGGTAAAAGCCGGCGGCGCTTGCTAGGCTATTCGTAGATATGTTCGGATAATTACAGGAGCCGGGTCTTGATCAGTTTTCTTCGTGGAACGGTTGCCCACGTTGGCTTGTCCACCGCAGTGATCGACCTCAACGGTGCCGGCATGAGCGTCTACGCCACGCCCCAGACGTTGAGCCACCTCAAGGTGGGCGATGAAGCCAAGCTCTTCACGTCCATGATCGTCAGGGAGGACTCCCTGACCCTGTTCGGATTCGCTGACGAAGATGAACGTGAGGTTTTCGATGTCCTCTTGGGCGTCAGCGGCATCGGTCCCCGGCTGGCGCTGGCCGTGCTGGCCGTCCACGAGCCCGAAGCCATCCGGGTAGCCGCCCACACCGGTGACACCAAGGCCTTCACCAAGGTGCCGGGCATCGGCCCGAAGGTTGCCGGCCGCCTGGTCCTGGAGTTGGCAGGAAAGCTCGTCCCGCACGGAACGGGAACGTCAAGCACCCCCGCCGTGCAAATCAGTGCCGAATGGAAGCCCCAGGTGGTTGCAGCCATGACCAGCCTGGGCTGGTCGGAGAAGGACGCCACAGGAAGCATCGACAAAGCCATGGCCGACTCTCCCGAATTGGTGGACTCCGGCAACGTTGCCCAGATCCTCCGCGCCACGCTGCGTTGGCTGGGGCAGGACGGCGCCCGTGCGGGCAACCGCGTAGGCAGCCGTGGCTGAGCAATCCCTCGTAGCCGGGGGAGAGGAACCGGAGGAGCGGGTTATTGAAGCCGCGCTCCGGCCCAAGAACCTGCACGATTTCGTGGGCCAGCACCGGGTCCGGAAGCAGTTGTCGCTGGTGCTGGAAGCTTCCCGCATGCGTGGGAGGAGCGCTGACCACGTGCTGCTCTCCGGCCCTCCTGGCCTCGGCAAAACCACCCTGGCCATGATCATTGCCGCAGAAATGAATGCACCCCTTCGCATCAGCAGCGGCCCGGCCATCCAGCACGCCGGTGACCTTGCGGCCATCCTCTCCTCGTTGTCCGAGGGGGAAGTGTTGTTCCTCGACGAAATCCACCGCATGTCCCGGCCTGCCGAGGAAATGCTTTATATGGCCATGGAAGACTTCCGCGTGGACATCGTGGTGGGCAAGGGAGCGGGTGCCACAGCCATCCCGCTGGAATTGCCGCCGTTCACCCTGGTGGGTGCCACTACCCGTGCGGGCCTATTGCCCGGCCCGCTCCGCGACCGGTTTGGTTTTACCGGACACCTGGAGTTCTATTCGCTGTCCGAGCTTGAGCTGGTCCTGCGACGTTCGGCCGGCTTGCTGGATTTGAAGGTCAACTCTGCAGGGTTCACCGAGATTGCCGGCCGGTCCCGGGGAACGCCCCGTATTGCCAACCGCCTGCTCCGGCGTGTCCGGGACTGGGCGCTGGTACACGGCATTGAGCAGATCGACGCCCGCTCGGCCGCGGCGGCCCTGGACATGTACGAGGTAGACGTGCGAGGTCTGGACCGGTTGGACCGCTCGGTCCTGGAAGCCCTGATCACCAAATTCAACGGTGGTCCCGTGGGGTTGTCCACGCTGGCCATCGCCGTCGGAGAAGAGCCGGAGACGGTGGAAACCGTTGCCGAGCCCTACCTGGTCAGGGAAGGGCTGATGGGCCGCACGCCGCGTGGCCGCATCGCCATGGCAGCGGCCTGGACGCACTTGGGGTATGCGGTGCCTGCCGGGGTGTTCGGCCAGGAACAGCTGGCACTGTTTGACGAGGACGAAAACAACGCTGAGAGCGTAGACACCCTCGGTTAACACGCCCCGTTCAGAATTTCCCTCTAGACTGGTATGACGCTCGGCACAGGACGTTGCCGTGAACAAAACGTAAGTACAGAACGGAACTTCCCTGTGGATCCAATGACCATATTGCTGTTCGTCATGCTTGGCCTCTTTGTCTTCATGATGTTCCGCCGCAACAAGAAGACCCAGCAGCAGCAGGCTGAGATGCAGTCGAAGTTTGCGCCGGGTGTTGACGTCATGACCAGCTTTGGCCTGTTTGGCCGCATCGTGTCCATCGACGAGGCCGAGAACAAAGTTGTCATCGAGCTCTCCCCGGGCAACGAGGCCACGGTCCACCGCCAGGCTGTCACCAAAGTGGTGGACAAGCCCGAAGAGGAAGCTCCGGTTGTGCCGGACGACGCTTCTTCCCTCACTGTCGCCGAGACTGAAGGCCCGGCTGCAACTGAGACGCCCGAAGAAACCATCGCGCGCCTCAACAAAGAGGACAAGAAGGACAATTAGCACTGTCAGTCGCGGTAACACCGCGCACGTTAACTTCTAAGGCAGCGGAAAGCCGCCGGCGGACGCTTACCAGCGTCGGCCGGCGGCTGTCCGGCGATAACAGGAAGATCGATTAATGGCACGGACCGGCCCCAAAAACTCAGCCCGCAGGGTGCTGACCTGGCTTGGAGCAATTTTCGTTGTACTGACCGCAGTCCTCGGTGGCGGGGTCCTGACTGGCCACGCCAGCTGGGCTCCCAAACTCGCCTTGGACCTTGAGGGTGGAACCCAGATGATCCTGGCGCCCAAGGTGGAGGGTGCCAGCGATATCAATGAGGAGCAACTCAACCAGGCTGTCGCGATCATCCGCCAGCGCGTGGACGGCTCCGGTGTTGCCGAAGCCGAAATCAGCACGCAGTCAGGCCGCAACGTCGTGGTCAGCCTGCCGGGTACGCCGTCCAAGGAAACCCGCGACCTCATCCAGGCCTCGGCGGACATGAACTTCCGCCCCGTCATCACCTACGGCGATCCTGCTGCGGTCCCCGCCGAATCCCGCACTCCGGACGACCAGCTGAACAAGCCGACCGCCGAGCCGACCAACGCGAGCGATCCGAACTGGGTCACCCCCGAGGTCCAGAAGGAATTCGAGGCCCTGGACTGCGTCAATCCTTCAACGGAGAAGCGCGACCGTTCGGACCCCGCGAAGCCCCTGGTGACGTGCGAGGCCGCGACGGACAAGACGCCGGCCATCAAGTACATCCTCGGACCGGTGGAGGTCAAGGGCCAGGACATCGCCGATTCCACGTTCTCCCAGGTCCAGGGTGCACAGGGAACGGTGACCAACTCCTGGGGCGTGAACATCGTTTTCAACGGTGACGCCACGGAGAAGTTCAAGCAGGTTACCGAACGCCTCAACCAGTACTATGTTGCCGCGCAGGCCCAAGGCAGTGACGACCCCAAGTCGCAGTTCGCCATTGTATTGGACGACAAAGTCATCTCGGCTCCCCGCGCCCTGGCCGTCATCACCGATGGCCGTCCGCAGATCACCGGAAACTTCACCCAGGCCACAGCCAAGGCCCTCTCCGACCAGCTCCGCTACGGCGCACTGCCCATCAGCTTCGAGATCCAGTCGCAGGAACAGATCTCGGCCACCCTCGGTGGGGACCAGCTTCGCCTTGGCCTGTTGGCGGGCCTGATTGGCCTTGCCTTGGTGGTTGTCTACTCGCTGTTCCAGTACCGCGCCCTTGGCCTGGTAACGGTGGCATCGTTGGTTGTGGCTGGTGCGCTGACCTACCTGGCCATCGCCATCCTGGGCTGGACCGAGAACTACCGTCTCTCCTTGGCCGGTGTGGCCGGTTTGATCGTCGCCATCGGCCAGACGGCTGACTCCTTCATCGTCTACTTCGAACGAATCCGCGACGAGCTCCGTGAGGGCCGCGGCCTGGTCTCCGCCGTCGAGAACGGTTGGAAGCGCGCCAAGCGCACCGTCCTGGCATCGAAGGCCGTCAACCTCCTCGCCGCCTTGGTCCTCTACTTCGTGGCCGTCGGCAACGTCCGTGGCTTCGCCTTTACCTTGGGCCTCACGGCCGTGGCCGACCTCATTGTGGTCTTCATGTTCACCCACCCCACGCTGCAGGCCTTGGCGCGTACCAAGTTCTTCGGAGAAGGGCACCGTTTCTCCGGCTTGTCTCCTGACCGGCTGGGAGCAGTACCCCTGTACCGTGGCGCAGGCCGTCTCCGGACGCCCGCCGACAAGCCGGCCAACGTCCGCGCCCGGAATGCGGGTGCCACAGCCGAAGCTGAACGCCGCATGACCATCGCCGAACGGCGCCTTGCCGAGAAGGGCCAGCTCACCGGCACCTCGAACGGCACCAAGGAGGAGAAGTAATGAAGACGAGCTTCGCAACCTTCGGCTATGAGCTCTACACCGGCAAACGTTCGTACAACTTTGTCGACTCCAAGAAGATCTGGTTCACCATCGCGGCTGTCGCAGTGGTCCTTTCGATCCTGATTCCCGTTCTCAAGGGAGGCTTCAACCTCGGCATCGAGTTCCGCGGCGGTTCGGAGTTCACGGTTTCCAACGTGAAGACCACCGATGCCGCCCTGGGCGAGAAGGCTGTCCACGACGTCGTCGCGGGCGCCGTGCCGCGTGTGGCGAACGTCGCCGGCAACACCATGCGCATCCAGACGGACCAGCTGACTGACGACGAAACCAACCGCATCAAGGATGGCCTCACCAGCGCCTACGGCGTGACCGAGAATGAGGTCACCTCCAACTTCGTTGGTCCCACCTGGGGCCAGGATGTCACCCGGCAGGCGCTGATCGGCCTGGTGGTCTTCGTTGGACTGGCTGCCGTCCTCATGGCCCTGTACTTCAGGACCTGGAAGATGTCCCTGTCCGCCCTGGTGGGCATGCTCGTCACGATGTTCACCACAGCGGGCGTGTACGCCCTGAGCGATTTCGAAGTCACGCCGTCGGCCATCATCGGCTTCCTGACCGTCCTTAGCTACTCGCTGTATGACACGGTGGTGGTCTTCGACAAGATCCGTGAGAACACGTCGGACATCGCGACCTCTTCCCGCCGGACTTTCGCCGAAGAGGTAAACCTCGCGGTCAACCAAACCCTGGTCCGTTCCATCAACACCATGATGGTGGCCGTTCTTCCGGTTGCTGCGATCCTGTTCATCGGTGCCGGACTTCTTGGCGCGGGCACCCTGCGGGACCTCTCGTTGGCCCTGTTCGTGGGTATCCTGATCGGAACTGCCGCCACGATCTTCATTGCTGCGCCTCTGTACGCGTGGCTGCGCCAAGGCGAGCCGGAGCTCGTCAAGCAAGCCAAGAAGGTCTCCCACCGCCGTACCGAGGCCGCTGTTCCCAGCGCCTAGGAACTCTATCACCGGAAGAGCCGGGCACCTGCTTCAGTGCAGGCGCCCGGCTCTTTGACTTGCCGGTCCATCCGTCATGTGCTGCCGGGTTGCGGAAGCATTCGCTTCCGGGAATAGACTGGGAGAATTAAATCGGTCGTGAGGGGTACTTCTGTGGAAGAACGTGCGACGTCGGCACCACCGGCGGGCGGGGAAGACGGTCACAGCGGGGTGGCTGTTCCAGCAACAAGCGTGGCTGGACGGACTGCTGCTGTCCCGGTTGATGCCCCCGGGCCACGCCCAACCTTCCCTGGACGACGCGAACGCACGCGCTCCCGCCTGGCCCGCCTGACCGGCAGGGGAGTGGCACCATACTCGCCCATCCTGGAGCCGTTGCTGCGGACCGTCCGGGCCAACAACCCCAAAGAGGACTTCGACCTCATCCAGCGCGCTTTCGCCGTTGCGGAACGCAGCCACCAAGGGCAAAAGCGCAAGAGCGGCGATCCGTACATCACCCATCCCGTAGCCGTCGCCACCATTCTGGCGGAGCTCGGCATGACCGGTACCACGCTGGCGGCAGCCCTGCTGCATGACACTGTGGAGGACACTCCGTACACGCTCGCCGATCTGACGCGGGACTTTGGGCCGGAAGTAGCCATGCTGGTGGATGGCGTCACCAAGTTGGACAAGGTCAGCTTCGGCGAGGCGGCCCAGTCCGAGACGGTCCGCAAGATGGTCGTGGCCATGGCCAAGGACATCCGTGTCCTGATGATCAAGCTGGCGGACCGGCTCCACAACGCCCGTACCTGGCGGTTCGTGTCCGCTGAATCCTCCTCCCGCAAGGCGCGCGAAACCCTGGAGATCTTTGCTCCGCTGGCCCACCGCCTGGGCATGAACACCATCAAATGGGAGCTCGAGGACTTGTCCTTCGCCGCCCTGTACCCCAAGGTGTACGAGGAAATCGTGCGGATGGTGGGGGACCGGACGCCGGAGCGTGAGAAGAGCCTCAGCGTCATCCGCAACCAGATTGCCGATGACCTTCGCACCGCGCGGATCAAGGCGACCATCACCGGTCGCCCCAAGCATTACTACTCCATCTACCAGAAGATGATCGTCCGGGATAAGGACTTTGACGACATCAACGACCTCATGGGCGTCCGTGTCCTGGTGGATTCGGTCCGGGACTGTTACGCAGCCCTGGGCACCCTGCACTCGCGTTGGAACCCGCTCCCGGGGCGGTTCAAGGACTACATCGCGATGCCCAAGTTCAACATGTACCAGTCACTGCATACCACCGTGATCGGTCCTGGCGGCAAGCCCGTTGAGATCCAGATCCGGACCCACGAGATGCACCGCCGGGCGGAATACGGTGTAGCGGCGCACTGGAAGTACAAAGACCAGCCCAACCGCACGGCCGTTGGTCCGGGAAGCCCGCGTGACGGTGACATGGGTTGGCTGCGGTCATTGGTTGACTGGCAGCAGGAAACTTCCGATCCCGGCGAGTTCCTCGATTCGCTGCGTTACGAGATCAACGCCCGGGAAGTGTTCGTGTTCACGCCCAAGGGCGAAGTCATGGCGCTTCCGGCGGGATCCACGCCCGTGGACTTCGCCTACGCCGTCCACACCGAAGTGGGACACCGCACCATCGGCGCCCGGGTCAACGGCAAGCTGGTACCCCTCAACAGCGAACTGAACCATGGCGACTGGGTAGAGATCTTCACCTCCAAGGCAGAGGGTGCCGGCCCCAGCCAGGACTGGCAGCATTTCGTCAAGTCGGCGCGTGCCCGCAACAAGATCCGCCAATGGTTCAGCAAGGAACGCCGCGAAGAGGCCATTGACCGCGGCAAGGACATGCTGACGCGGGCGATGCGCAAACAAAACCTGCCACTGCAGCGCCTCATGACCCATGACGCCTTGTCGTCCGTGGCCGAGGACTTCCATTACGTGGATATTTCCGGCCTGTACGCGGGTGTAGGAGACGGCCACACGTCTGCACAGTCGGTCATGGAAAAGCTCATGGAGCAGCTGGGTGGCCATGAGACGCCTGATGAGGACCTTGACGAGGTCAGCATTCCGACGCAGGTGGCCAAATCCAAGTTCTCCGATTCCGGCGTCATTGTGCGCGGCGTGGGCGATGTGTGGGTCAAGCTTGCCCGGTGCTGTACGCCCGTCCCGCCGGATCCGATCCTGGGCTTCGTGACCCGGGGTTCCGGAGTGTCGGTTCACAGGACCGACTGTACGAATGTCGCAGGCCTTCGGGACCAGCCGGACCGGATCGTGGAAGTGGAATGGGCTCCGACGCAGTCGAGTGTCTTCCTGGTGGAGATCCAGGTTGAGGCGTTGGACCGCAAGTCCCTGCTCTCCGATGTCACCAGGGTTCTTTCGGACAACCACGTGAACATCCTTGCGGCATCGGTCCACACGTCCAGCGACAGGGTGGCCATTTCCAAGTTTGCCTTCGAGATGGGTGATCCGAAGTATCTGCATCACGTCCTGAGTGCCGTACGCCGCATCGACGGAGTCTTTGACGTCTACCGGACCACGGGCAACCGCCGCCGAAGCTAGCCATCCTGTAACCGGGCCAAGGTGGCGAGGGCGCGCTTCTTGTGCGGTACCCGCGGGGCAGCCTGCACGGCCAGGGTTACCAGGCGGAGCCGGACTCCAAGGTCCGGTTTTTCCAGGAGTGAAGACAACGCCGGAAGCGCATGCTCGGCTTCGACGTGCAAGGCGATGTCCGCTGCGGTCCGCAAGGGGCTGCTGACGAGCAACCCGCCAAGGCTGACGACGTCAAACTGGCCGAGCCGGACCTCGTGCAGGCTGCAGCCACGGGCACCGCGGATGCTGGAGATGCGGTGCTTGGCGTCAACCAGCAGCGTCAGGCTCCTGGGTGGCCTGGCACAGCCATAGATCCATGCCGCCGTCAGCCTGCCGGCCACCACTTTGGTCCGCATGCGTTCCGGAACGGCCAGCGCGGCAGCCCGGGCTCTCAGACGCGGGGTGACCGCGGATCCGGGCGCTGCGTAGCTTTTTCCGTACAGCGGCGACAGGATGCCATCCGATGCCATGCTCTGGAGTTCGGGCCAGGTGAAGATGCGTGGCGCGGAGTAGAGCTCATGGAGTACGGGTTCTTGCAGATGCGCGGTGGTGACAGCGGAGACCATCCATCGATCATTTCCCGAACCCCGAAAACGAGTACAGGCCCCGACCCGGCTATGTGGATAACCGGGACGGGGCCTGCCTTCGTGGAAAAAATCCTACGCGAGGTCGCTTGCCGAGCGCTGGATCTGGTCCAGCCAGGCCTGGCGTGCTTCGAGGGCTTCGCGGGCGGCCTTGATGCGTCGCTGGTCGCCTGCTTTCTCAGCTTTCTCCAGGTCATCCTTGAGGCTGGCGATGGCCGACTCAAGCTGCGAGAGTGCACTGTTGGTGCGGGCCTTGGTCTCCGGGTTGCTCCGGCGCCACTTCTCTTCTTCGGCTTCCCGGACAGCGTCCTCTACCTTGCGCAGGCCGGCCTCGATGCGTCCCATGTCCGCACGCGGCACCTTCCCGGCGTCCTCCCACCGGTCACGGATGGACTGGAGGGCCTTCTTGGCAGCGCTCAGGTCATTGATCGGCAGGAGGGCCTGGGCCTCGGCCACCAGCTCTTCCTTGACAGCCAGGTTGGCGGTGTATTCCTGGTCGATCTGGTCGTTGGCCGCCTGCCGGTTGCTGAAGAAGACGTCCTGCGCTGCACGGAACCGGGCCCAGAGCGCGTCGTCGTCTTTGCGGCTGGCGCGGGGAGTGGCCTTCCACTGGTCCATGAGCCGGCGGTATTCGCCTGCGGCATAGCCCCAGTCCGTTGACGAGGAGAGTCCCTCGGCCTCGGTGATCAGTGCCTCCTTGGCGGCCTTCGCTGCCGAGTTGTTGCTGTCCAGCTGCGAGAAGTAGGCGCGGCGGTGGCGGTCGAAGACCGTGCGTGCCGACCGGAAGCGCTTCCACAGTGCGTCTTCGTTGCTGCGTCCCAGGCGGACGCCGCTCTTCTGCGCCGCCTTCCAGGTCTCAAAGAGCTCGTTCATGCGGGCGCTCGAGGTCTTCCACTGGATCTGCGCGGGATCCTGTCCGGCGATGGACTCGGCTTCGGCGACGATCGCTTCGCGGGCTGCGAGTTCGCTGGCCCGGACGGCGTCGTGCGCCGCCTTCTCCGATTTTTCCAGCTCCACGATCTGGGTGGAGAGCGAGTCCAGGCGCGCCTCGGCTGAGCGGATATCGCCCACCATGTTCCGTTCAGCCAGTTGTTCCCGCAGATGGGCGACGGTCTTCTGCATGTCCGTGGCCGGTGCCTTGGATTCCACGCGGTGTTCCAGGAGCACCACCTGGGCGATCACGTCGTCGAACTTCCGGGCGAAGTACCCCAGGGCCTCATCAGGGCTGACGCCGGGGTATTGGCCTACGGCGAGTTCTTCACCGTCCAGGGTGAGGAACACATGGCCGTCGCCTTCGGCGCGGCCCCACTTGGCGGCTTCGGCGAGGGACGCTGCGGACACTGCCGGCGCGGCAGGTACGACGGCGGCGGGAGCCTTGGGACGCGCTGCGAAGGCAGCGGGCGAGGGAGCCGGGCGGGGTGCAACAGGCTTGGCTTCCGGCGTCGTGGTTTCGACGCCCGGCGTCTCTTCCTGGCCGCTGCCCTCGGTCGCCTCGACGGCTTCCTGGTTGGTCACTGCTGCTGTTTCGTCGGATTTCTGACTGTCTGTCACCGCTAAAAGTCTTTCGCTTGGAGGGACTGCTAAAGGTCATGCACCCCAGGCCGGGGCCGGGAGTCGGTTACTTCAGTGAAAAAGAGTCTATCGTGACAGGTGCCACAGGGGCGCCGTCGTTGTTGGCGGCACCGGCCTTCAGCCCGGCCGCTGCGATCTTGGTGACCACATCCAGGCCACTCGTTACCTTCCCCACTATGGTGTAGCCGCCGGCAGAGTCCGAAGGGATCAGGGTGTCCTTGTAGACGATAAAGAACTGGTGGCCGTTTCCGTAGGCGTTGTTGCCGCTGCGTGCGACGGCAATGGTGCCCGCGGGGTATTTGTTGTCGGCCGGCGTGTTTTCCAGCGGTCCCCACCGGTAGTTGGGGTCATCGGAACCGTCCTCGGCCTTGGCCCCGCACTGCAGCAGCCCAAAAGTATCCGAGGTTGTCAACCGGTGGCAGAAGGCACCAGCGTAATAGCCGGAATCGCTGAGCGACTTGAGGACGGCAGCAGCCTGTGGAGCGGTGGTTCCATCGATCTGGACTCCCACCACGCCGCTGTTCAGGGTGAGTTCTCCCGTGAAGGTTTTCCCCGCGGCTGTGTCCGCGCTGGGAACGTCCGCGCTGTTGGTGGCTGCGGGCGAGGCGGACGGTGAACTGAGCCCGGCCTGGGCCGCTGCATACTCCTCCTCAGTTGGATTGGAGCTGAACACCGTCAACTGGAGCACCACGGCCAGGACCAAGGCCACGATGGCTGCGGTGATGGCAAGGGTATTGTCCCGCTTGCGCCGCTTGCCCTGTTCCTGCCGCAGGGCACGCTTGGCTTCCATTTGCCGGATGCGTCGTCTGGCCTCGCGTTCATCGCGCGACTTCGTTGCCAAGAGTCCTCCTGTTAATGTCCGTGTACCAGGGCGGCCGAGGGGATCCGGGCATGCTGCATTAGAAGTGCACGCGAGGAAAGCATAAACTGGCTGCCGCACATAGTTTATGCATGACCGTCTGGACTCCTGCCCAATAAACGCTGATTGGATGTTTATTGTCGCTGCATTGAATTCCGGGTCGGCTTTCTTCGAGGAGACATTTCCACCATGGCACGTACCGCCTCCCTGTCCGGATTCCCCGAGTGGCTTCCCCAGGAGCGGTTGGTGGAACTCCATGTCCTGGATACCCTCCGCAAGACCTTCGAGCTGCACGGTTTCTCATCAATTGAGACCCGCGCGGTGGAAACGGTTGGCCAACTGCTGCGCAAGGGCGAAATCGACAAGGAAGTCTATGGATTGAGCCGGCTCCAGGATGACGAAGGCGAACCGGCGAAAGCTGATCGCTCGGATCCGAACGCGCTTGCACTGCACTTCGACCTGACGGTGCCGTTCGCGCGGTACGTCGTGGAGAACGCCGGCTACCTTGCCTTCCCCTTCCGCCGCTACCAGATCCAAAAGGTGTGGCGCGGAGAACGCCCGCAGGAGGGCCGTGCCCGGGAATTCACGCAGGCCGATATTGACGTTGTGGGCGACGGTGAGCTGCCGTTCCGCTACGACGTGGAAATCGCCCTGGTCATTGCCGAAGCCCTGAGCGCACTTCCGATTCCGGAGTTCCGGCTCCGCGTGAACAACCGCAAGCTGGCGGAAGGTTTCTACCGCGGCATCGGCCTCACGGACACTGCGGGGGTGCTGCGCAGCATCGACAAGCTGGAGAAGATCGGTGCCGACAAGGTGGCGGAGTTGCTCAAGAGCGAGCTAGGGGCCACGGACGAGCAGGCCGGCCTGGCGTTGCAGCTTGCCACGATCCGCACCGAGGACACGTCCTTCGTGGCCCAGGTCAAGGCTCTCGGTGTCAAGGACGACCTTCTTGACGAAGGCCTGAGCGAGCTCGAGCAGGTCATTGAGGCAGCAGTGCTGCGTGCCCCCGGCAAGGTGCTCGCAGACCTCAGCATCGCCCGCGGCCTGGACTATTACACCGGCACGGTGGTGGAGACCGTCCTGGTTGGCCACGAGCAGCTGGGTTCCATTTGCTCGGGCGGACGTTACGACGCCCTGGCCAGCAAGGGCAACCGCAAGTTCCCCGGCGTTGGCCTTTCCATTGGCGTGACCCGCCTTGTCTCGCGGATCCTGAGCCAGGAGTTCGCCACGGCATCCCGTTCCGTGCCAACTGCGGTCCTGGTTGCCTTGAACCACGATGACAGCTGGTCCGCAGCACAGGACGTCGCTGCGCAGTTGCGCAGCCGCGGCATCGCCACGGAAGTCGCCGCGAAGGCCGAAAAGTTCGGCAAGCAGATCAAGTTCGCGGACCGTCGTGGCATTCCGTTCGTGTGGTTCACCGACGAGGATGGCAAGCACCAGGTCAAGGACATCCGTTCGGGCGAGCAGGTGGATGCGGATCCGGCCACCTGGACTCCGTCGGACGAGGACCTGTACGTCCGGGTCACCACCGCCTGACTTCCCCCGTAGCGGGGGCCGCGGCCGGGGCGGGTAAACTCGGACGGGATCGTCCTTGCGGACATCCCTCAAAATTCACGCTGAAAGGAATGCTGTGCTGCGCACACATGACCTCGGATCACTCCGTTCCGAGCACATTGGACAAACCGTTACCCTGGCCGGCTGGGTAGGCCGCCGCCGCGATCACGGTGGCGTGGCATTCGTTGACCTGCGTGATGCCTCCGGTGTCGCCCAGGTGGTTGTCCGCGAGGAAGAGGTCTTCCACGGCCTGCGCAACGAATACGTCCTGCAGGTGACCGGTACCGTCAACAAGCGTCCCGAAGGCAACGAGAACCCCGCCCTGGCCACCGGCGACATTGAGGTCATCGCGGACAAAGTGGTGATTCTCAACACTTCCGATCCTTTGCCGTTCCAAATTGACGAGCACGTGGAAGTTGGCGAGGAGGCACGCCTCAAGCACCGCTACCTGGACCTCCGCCGCCCGGGCCCGGCCCGCAACATCCGCCTCCGCTCCGAGGCCAACCGCGTAGCCCGTGAACTGCTGCACCAGCGTGGTTACGTCGAGATCGAAACGCCCACGCTGACGCGTTCGACGCCGGAAGGCGCCCGCGACTTCGTGGTGCCGGCACGCCTGGCCCCGGGTTCCTGGTACGCCCTGCCGCAGTCACCGCAGCTTTTCAAGCAGCTCCTCCAGGTGGGCGGCTTCGAGAAGTACTACCAGATCGCCCGTTGCTACCGCGATGAAGACTTCCGCGCGGACCGCCAGCCTGAGTTCACCCAGCTGGACATCGAAGCCAGCTTCGTGGACCAGGACGACATCATCGACCTGGGCGAAGGCATCGTCAAGGCCCTCTGGCAGCTGATCGACGTCGAAGTCCCCACGCCCATCCGCCGCATGACCTACCTCGACGCCATGGCCCGGTACGGTTCGGACAAGCCGGACCTGCGCTTCGGCCTTGAGCTGACCGAGCTGACGGAATTCTTCAAGGACACCAACTTCGGTGTGTTCAAGGCTCCTTACGTGGGCGCCGTGATCATGCCCGGTGGTGCGTCCCAAGCCCGCCGCGCCCTGGATGCCTGGCAGGAATGGGCCAAGCAGCGCGGTGCCAAGGGACTGGCTTACGTCCTCTTCAAGGAAGACGGCGAGTTGGCCGGTCCCGTTGCCAAGAACCTCACCGAGCAGGAACGCGCAGGCCTGGCGGATGCCGTGGGCGCCAAGCCGGGGGACTGCATTTTCTTCGCAGCGGGCGAGAAGTCCGCTTCACGTGCACTGCTCGGCGCAGCCCGCGTGGAGATCGGCCACCGTACCGGCCTGATCGACCCGAACGACTGGGCGTTTGTCTGGATTGTTGACGCCCCCATGTTTGAGCCTGCTGCCGCGGCTGTGGCGTCCGGGGATGTCGCGGTTGGCGCCGGCCAGTGGACGGCTGTGCACCACGCGTTCACCTCGCCCAAGCCTGAGTTCCTGGACACCTTCGACCAGGATCCGGAATCGGCGTTGTCCTACGCCTACGACATTGTGTGCAACGGCAATGAGATCGGTGGCGGTTCCATCCGTATCCACCAGGCCGATGTCCAGGAGCGCGTGTTCAAGCTGATGGGCCTGGACAAGGAAGATGCCGAGACCAAGTTCGGCTTCCTGCTCGAGGGCTTCAAGTACGGCGCCCCTCCGCACGGCGGCATCGCCCTTGGCTGGGATCGCGTGGTGGCCCTGCTGGCCGGGGTCGAGTCCATCCGCGACGTCATCGCCTTCCCCAAGACCGGCAACGGCTTTGACCCGCTGACCGCAGCGCCTGCTCCGATCACGGCGCAGCAGCGCAAGGAAGCCGGAGTGGACTTCAAGCCGGAGGCCAAGCCCGCCGCAAAGCCGGAGACCAAGTCCGAGTAAAGTTCCCCTTCGAAGGCTCCCCGTCCGCGGGGGGCCTTCGGCGTTCCCGCCGTCAGTGAAAGGTGGCCCCCTTCATGCTGGACCAGTCCTCGATCGAAGCCCTCATGGACGAGGCCTGGCCGTCCTTGGACCGGGAAGAATCTGGTGCTTGGGTGCTGAGGGCGTCTGAGGGCGTGACGCAGCGGGCCAATTCAGTGTGGCCACGCGGATTGTCCGCTGGCGCGGACGGCGCGGCGCTGGCCGCGGCCGTCCGTGATGCCTCCGAGTGGTACCGTCGCCGCCGCCTCCCGCTGATCTTCCAGGTGTTCGACGACGCCCGCAGCGCGGGCCTCAATGACGTCCTGGATGGCTTGCGCTTCACCCGGCAGTCCGCCACGCAGATCATGGTGCGCGGCACGTCGGGCCTGCCGTCCTGCGGTGACGGCCGCGTGGAGTTGTCGCGTTCCCCATCGGAGGAATGGCTGAGGCTGTGGTGGTCGGTGGACGGCCGCGGCGGTGAACCTGAACTGGAGGTCGCGCGCAGGATCCTGACCGGCTGTCCTTCCGTCTACGCCCTCGTGAGGGACGACGCCGGCCAGCCGGCCGCCGTCGGGCGTCTTGCTTTGGCGGGTGGCTGGGGTGGCATTTATGGCATGGCGACGTCGGAAGCGCACCGCAGGCGGGGCTACGCAAGTGAGGTGCTGGACGCCCTGCTGAACGAGGGTGCCCGTGAGGACCTCAAAGGATTCTGGCTGCTTGTCACGGCGGCAAATCATGCTGCGCAGAGCCTGTACCGACTGGCAGGCTTCAGGGACTACGGCAGCTATTTGTATCGGCAGGCACCGCTGCAGCGGGCAAGGTCAGGCTGCTAGAAATCAGCCTGGTGGGTCAGTGACGGTGATGCGGATGGAACATGCATCGGAAGCAGCTTTGGGCAGGATTGCCGTCTTCGGTTCCTGAACATCGAGGAAGGCCAGCCGGGTCCGTTGGGCCCAGGCCTGCGCGACCGGGGCCTTAAGGACTTGCTCCACCAAGGCGCGGTCCCCTCCGGGGATGATGTATTCGATCAGGTGTGAAGCAAAGATCCGGCCCACATGGTCGGCTGCAGTCTCCACCAAAGCGTCTGCCTGGTTGGATCGCCGCCTGGCAAACCTTTGTTGTGACTGCCCTCCTGCCGACGTCCGGGACTGGACATAGCGGTTGCCGCTCTTCGACGCGAGGATCTTGCCGCCGCTGGCTGCGGCAATGGCAAAGCCGCCACGTCGCACCAGGACAAGCCCCAGCCCGCGTTCCTGGGCAGCCAGGGAGGCCAGGCGCTCCAGTTCAGTGGCGCCGCGCCCCGGCCGCCCGTCGATCGGCCATGGCGGCCTGAGCGCAGCCGTGGTGCCGTCGGCCGCGCGCAGGACCAGGGCGTCGCCGTCGAAATCCTCGGCCGCGGACCCGTGGCTGGCAGCAAAGCGGTCCACCCAGCCCTTGAGCCGCGCGGCAGGAACCAAGGCCGTCCGGCTGGCGGCGCGGGGTCCTTGGTGGTGCGGGCTGGTTACGGGCCGGTCCACGTCAATGTCTCCTTTGCTGGAACTATGAGTAGCCTATCCATGTGGAAGATCTCTTTGGTGCCGGCGCAGTCAACGACGACGAGTCGGAGGACGTGCCCGCAGCCGGGGGAGTCTCCGATGCGGGGTGGATGGCTTCGCAGCGCAGCCCGTTGGCGGTCCGCATGCGTCCCCGGACCCTGGATGACGTGGTGGGACAACAGCACCTCCTCGGTCAAGGCTCACCGCTGCGGCAGTTGGCGGCGGGGGCGGAGGCAGCCGGTCCTGCGGGGCCGAGCTCGGTAATCCTGTGGGGTCCGCCGGGTACCGGCAAGACGACTCTCGCGCATGTGATTGCCAGGGGACCGGGCCGGAAGTTCGTGGAGTTGTCCGCCATTACGGCGGGCGTGAAGGACGTGCGGCGGGTGATGGATGAGGCCCTGACTGCCCGGGACCTCTACAAGAAGACCACGGTCCTGTTCCTGGACGAGATCCACCGGTTCAACAAGGCCCAACAGGATGCCCTGCTTCCCGGTGTCGAAAACCGGTGGGTGGTGCTGGTGGCGGCCACGACGGAGAATCCCTCCTTCTCCGTGGTGTCGCCCTTGCTGTCGCGCTCGTTGCTGCTGACGCTCAGGCCACTGACCGATGAGGACATTTCGGGGCTGCTGCAGCGGGCGGTCCTGGATGCGCGTGGACTCGGCGGGCGGGTGGAGCTCAGCCAGGAAGCCTTGGAGCACCTGGTGCGCTTGTCGGGTGGGGACGCGCGGCGGGCACTGACCGCGCTGGAAGCTGCCGCAGGTGTCGCTTTCGGTGACAGCGCCGCCGTCGAAGGCGAAGAAACGCACGACGGCGAGCCGGGCCTTGCCGACGACGGCGCACCGGACGCGCCGGTACCCGTGGAATTGCGCCACACCGAACGCGCCGTGGATGCGGCCGCCGTCCGGTATGACCGGGCCGGCGACCAGCATTACGACGTGGCGAGCGCCTTCATCAAGTCCATCAGGGGTTCGGACGTGGATGCGTCCCTGCACTACCTGGCACGCATGCTCGAAGCCGGCGAAGATCCCAGGTTCGTGGCGCGCCGCATTGTGATCTCCGCCGCCGAAGACATTGGCATGGCCGATCCCACCGCATTGCAGACGGCCGTCGCGGCTGCGCAGGCCGTTCAATTGATCGGCATGCCGGAAGGCCGCATCATCCTGGCCGAAGCCGTGGTCCACCTGGCAACCGCACCCAAATCCAACGCTGCGTACATGGGCATCAACAAGGCCATCGCCGATGTCCGGGCAGGGTTCGGCGGTGGTATTCCCATGCACCTTCGCGACGCCCACTATCCCGGCGCCAAGCAGCTTGGCCACGGCCAGAGCTATAAGTACGCCCACGATGAGCCCCACGGTGTGGCCACCCAGCAGTATCCGCCCGACGACCTGGTGGGCAAGGACTACTACGTGCCCACCACCAACGGCGCGGAAAGGGACATTGCCCCAAGGCTCGAACGGCTGCGCAAGATCATCCGCGGCCAGTAGCTCCCTGGTGCCGGTCCGCGACCGTGGAGCCGTGGCCCCGTGGTAGGATTGATCTTCGTCTGGCATGACCCGACGCACAATCCCATGGAAGTTTCCTTCGATGGCACTGTGCCGTGGGCCAGTAGCAAGAGGCAGCGGTTGGCCGATGCTCTCCCTGATGGAGGCCAGGAACACTGATACACCGCAGTAATTTGGAAGGACACAAGTGGCTAACAACACTCGTGCTCGCCGTACCGCACGCCTCTCGCGTGCACTCGGCATCGCTCTGACCCCCAAGGCCGCCAAGTACATGGAGCGCCGCCCGTACGGCCCCGGTGAGCATGGCCGTGCCCGCAAGAAGCAGGACTCCGACTACGCCGTTCGTCTGCGCGAAAAGCAGCGCCTGCGCGCCCAGTACGGCATCCGCGAAGCCCAGATGACCCGTGCCTTCGAAGAAGCACGCCGCACCAAGGGCCTGACCGGTGAAAACCTGGTTGAACTGCTCGAGATGCGTCTTGACGCCCTGGTTCTCCGTGCAGGCTTCGCCCGCACCATCGCCCAGGCCCGCCAGCTGGTTGTGCACCGCCACATCCTGGTTGACGGCATCCGCGTGGACCGCCCGTCCTTCCGCGTCGGCGAAGGCCAGCTCATCCACGTCCACAGCCGCTCCGAGGTCATGGCACCGTTCCAGGCAGCAGCTGCCGGTGCACACGTCCTGGCCACCACCCCGGCTTACCTGGATGTCAAGATCGACGCCCTGCAGGCAAAGCTGGTTCGCCGCCCGAAGCGCTCCGAGGTCCCCGTGATCTGCGAAGAGCAGCTCGTCGTCGAATTCTACGCTCGCTAAATTTTCCAGCAGCGCACTGAGAAGCCCGTGGCATACGCCACGGGCTTCTCTGTCTTTGCGGCTGGTGTTGGCGGTGTTGCCTCCACAGGTGAGATGAGGCTCCTTTTGTCTGTAAGGTACTTGGGGAAGCCCCAGCCAAACCGGAGACGGCCGGCGGGGCAGCGCAACGATCCTAGGAGTTGAGTTCTATGTCTGGTGGCGACATCGCCGGCCTGATTGCGGCAGGAGTCTTCGCGCTCCTGGTTCTGTTGCTGGCTGTGCCGATCTTGAAGCTCGGTGGAGTTTTCGACGAAGTCCGCTCGTCCATCCGTTCCATCAGCGACGGCGCCACGCCCCTCATGGACGAGGTGACGGCCACGGTGTCCACCACCAACGAGCAGTTGAAGAAGGTGGACGGCATTGCGTCGAACGTTTCCGATGCCTCCGCCAACATTTCGGCACTGTCTTCGCTCGTGGCGGCCACGGTTGGTTCACCGCTGATCAAGGTTGCCGCGTTCAGCTATGGTGTCCGCTCCGCGTTCGCCAGGAAGAGCACCCCATCGTCCGGCCGGCGCAGCCGCTGATTCCCCGGGAGGGCATCACACATGAAGAGAGTTGTCTGGATGGGCATTGGCGTCGCGATCGGCGTCATCGCCTTCAAGAAGTTCAACGAGGCGCAGGCCTCCATCGGGCCTGATGGCCTGAACCGCGCCGTTGGCCGGCTGGCCGACGGGCTGTTCGACTTTGCCGACGCGGTGCGGGCGGGCATGCACGAGCGCGAAGAGGACCTCCGGGCGGCGTTGGGCATCGAAGACGCCGTCCGTCGGTAGCGGGCGGGTTCGCCCCCGCGCCCGCAACAGGGCAGAATGGAAAGCTGCGGAACGGCATCAGCCGGTACCGCGCACAACGTGTGCAGTGAATTGAGAAGGGTAAGTAATCAGCCAATGAAGTCGCAGGAGATCACCAAGCGCTGGGTGGACTTTTTTGTCAGTAAGGGCCACACAGCCGTTCCCTCCGCGTCGCTCGTTTCCAGCGACCCGTCACTTCTCTTCACTGTGGCCGGCATGGTGCCGTTCATTCCCTACCTGACTGCCCGTGAAGAGCCGCCGTACAGCCGCGCCACGAGCGTCCAGAAGTGCATCCGCACCGGCGACATCGAGGAAGTCGGAAAAACCGCTCGCCACGGCACGTTCTTCCAGATGTGCGGCAACTTCTCCTTTGGTGATTACTTCAAGGAAGACGCCATCAAGTTCGCCTTCGAACTCCTTACCAAGAGCGTGGACGACGGCGGCTACGGGCTTCCGGCGGAACGCCTCTGGGTCACCGTCTACGAAGAAGACGATGAAGCCAAGGAACTGTGGCTCAAGAACACCGCCATCCCGGCCGAGCGCATCCAACGGATGGGCAAGTCCGACAACTACTGGCACACCGGCCAGCCCGGACCCGCCGGTCCGTGCTCGGAAATCTACTATGACCGCGGTCCCGGGTACGGCATCGAGGGCGGTCCCATCGCGGACGAGACCCGCTACATCGAAATCTGGAACCTCGTGTTCATGCAGTACCAGATCGAGAACGTCCGCTCCAAGGTGGACTTCGACATTGTTGGCGAACTTCCCAACAAGAACATCGACACGGGCCTGGGCATGGAACGCCTCGCAATGATCCTGCAGGGCGTGGAGAACATGTACGAGACCGACCAGGTCCGTCCCGTCATCGACAAGGCTGCCGAGCTGTCCGGCAAGGAATACACCTCCGCCGAGACCGACGAAGATCCGCACCACACTGACGATGTCCGCATGCGTGTTGTGGCAGACCATATCCGTTCAGCCCTCATGCTGATCGCCGATGGCGTGGCACCCTCCAACGAAGGCCGAGGATACGTCCTGCGCCGCCTGATCCGCCGCGCAGTGCGGGCCATGCGCCTCCTTGGAGTCGAGAACGCCTGCCTCCCTGAGCTCCTGCCGGTTTCCCGGGACGCCATGAAGGGCGTCTACCCGGTGGTCGAGACTGATTTTGCCCGCATCAGCCGCATTGCCTATGCCGAGGAAAAGGCCTTCCTCCGGACCATCGCTTCCGGCACCGCCCGCCTGGAAGATGCTGTTGCGGAGTCCAAGGCCGCCGGTGTTCCGCTCTCCGGTGCCGACGCCTTTACCCTGCACGACACCTACGGTTTCCCGATCGACCTCACCCTTGAAATGGCCGAGGAAGCCGGCCTCAAGGTGGACGAGGCCGGATTCCGTGCACTCATGCTCGAACAGCGCCAGCGTGCCCAGGCCGACGCCAAGGGCAAGAAGGGCGGTCACGCGGACCTCACGGCTTACCAGGAACTGCTGGGCGAAGGCGACACAGTCTTCACCGGCTACGACGAGCTTGAGGGCGAGTCCAGGGTCCGTGGCATCGTCAGCGGCGGCAAGCGGGTAGCCCACGCCTCCACGGGCGACGAAATCGAACTCGTGCTCAACGAGACCCCGTTCTACGCCGAGGCCGGTGGCCAGTCGGCAGACACTGGCCTTATCACCGGCGACGGTTTCGTCGTCGAGGTCCTGGACGTCCAGCGGCCCGTCAAGGGCCTGAGCGTCCACAAGGCAATCGTCCGCGAAGGCGAGATTGCCGGCGACGCGCTGGTGCGTGCCGCCGTCGACCGCGAACGCCGCCACGCCGCAGAGCAGGCCCACACGGGAACGCACATTGTGCACGCTGCCCTGCACCAGATCCTCGGCCCGGAGGCCACCCAGCGAGGCTCCTTCAACAAGGCAGGCTACCTTCGCTTCGACTTCGCCTGGGGCGAAGGCCTGAGCTCCGCCACTCGCTCGGAAATCGAGGAAGTCTCCAACATCGCCATCCGCAACAACTTCCGGGTGGACACTAAGGTGATGGGCCTGGCCGAGGCCAAGGCGCTCGGAGCCATGGCATTGTTCGGTGAAAACTATGGCAGCGAAGTGCGGGTAGTGGAGATCGACGGCGCCTGGTCGCGGGAGCTGTGCGGTGGCACGCACGTGTCCAATACCTCGCTGATCGGCAGCCTTTCGCTCCTGGGAGAACAGTCCGTTGGCTCCGGAAACCGTCGCGTGGAGGCCTTCGTGGGCCTGGACGCCTTCCGCCACCTGGCCGCCGAACGTGCGCTGGTCACCGAGCTGACCGAACTCCTGAAGGTGCCGTCCGGCCAGTTGGCCGACCGTATCTCCAGCACGTTGAACAAGCTCAAGGCCACCGAGAAGGAACTCGACCGCCTGCGCAAGGAACAGCTTGCTGCAGCCGCGGCAAGCCTGACAGGTACCGCACGTGACGCCGCGGGCGTCCGTGTCATTGCCCACGACGCGGGCCAGGTTGGTGGCGCGGACGATCTCCGCAACCTCGCCCTTGACCTCCGGAACCGCCTGGGTTCGGAGGCATCCACGGTGGCTGTCGCAGGCGTCAGCAACGATCGCCCCGTGGTCCTGGTGGCTACCAACGAGGCCGCCCGTGACGCCGGAGTGAAGGCCGGTGCCCTGGTTCGCCTCGCAGCCGGAATCCTCGGCGGAGGCGGCGGCGGCAAGGACGATGTTGCCCAGGGCGGCGGTACTGACGCTGCGAAGGTCTCCGAGGCCCTCGCCGCGGTAGTGGACGCGATAGCCAAGCGCTGAGGTGGGTTCCAGTAGCAGCGGCGACGTCTACCCCCGGGGCATCAAGCTGGGGGTGGACGTCGGCACCGTCCGCGTAGGGCTCGCCATCTGCGACCCCGACGGGATCCTTGCCACCCCGTTCAAGACCGTCGGACGGGACGCAAAGAAGAACTCGGACATCCGCGTCCTGGTGAAGCAGGCGGCTGAGCTCGGCGCCGTCCAGATTGTGGTGGGCCTTCCGCGCACCATGAAAGGCGAGGAGCGCGCATCGGCACAAATGGCATCCGAGTATGCCGAACTGTTGGCGGAGGCCTTGCTGCGGGCGGAAATGGATGTTCCCGTCAACCTCGTGGATGAGCGCTTGACCACCGTGACGGCGCACCGCAACCTGCACGAAGCTGGCATGAGCAGCAAGAACCACCGTAAAGTGGTTGATCAGGTTGCTGCTGCTGGAATACTCCAGCACGCGATCGACATGCAAAGAGCCAGAGGAACGGACGTTGGCCGCCGCGTGCAGGCGCGGGCGCAGTCCGAAACACCCAGCAGTGCCCCAACGCTGCGGGCTGCCTCCGGCAGTGATCCAGATTCTTCTACGAGGGGACTGCAACTGTGAGCCCGGTCAACAACGACCCCTCCAACGGTACGGGGGGCGGTGGCATGCCGCTGACCCGCAAGGAGTTGCGCGCAAGGGAAAGATTCCTTGCCACGCAAAACCAGAACGTGGTGCCCGTTCCCGAAGCCACGCCAGGCGAGGCGGGCGCCTCGGCGGAAGTGGAGCCCGAACTTCCCCGTCCTGTACCTGCGGTCCCCAATGCCGCAGCTGCGCAGCGTCCCTCCGTGGCACCTCCCGCAGCCCGGCCCACCCCGCCGGCAGCGGAGCCTGCTCCGCCGGCAGCCGAGCCAGCGCCGCGTCCCGCCCCACAGGCACAGCCCGCGGATCTGCCGAATCCTGTTCCGCCTGCACCCGAAGCGGCTCCGTCCATTGCGGAGGAGCCTGAGCCTCACGATGCCACCACGCATATGCCGGTCGTGGCTCCCGCCTATGCAGGCCATGTTGAGGGAGAGCCCAGCCAGGACAGCGACGCCGCCGACCATGGACACCACGATTTTGCGGACCACGAGGCCCACCACGGCGGGGACATCCACGCCGGGCACGATGCGCACTACGCCTACGACGAGCATCATGAAGCCCATCCCGATGACCACCATCCCGACGATCACGCCCATGAGCTGATTCCGGCCATGGAAAGCCCGGTGAGCAAAGCAGCTGTCCGCAAGGCGCGCCGCCGCCGTCGTGTGCTCGCCCTGCTCATCACCCTCGGCGTCTTCGTGGCCGCCATCGTGATCGGCGCCCAGTTCCTCAAGCCTCTCCTGGGCATGGACAAGGTGACCGACTATCCGGGGCCGGGCTCCGGTTCAGTCACCGTCACGGTGCCCGAAGGTGCGGGGCCCAAGCAGGTTGCCGCCGACATGGTGTCGAAGAAGGTGGTGGCCGATGCCGACAGCTTCGTGAAGGCCTTCACAGCTGAAGGCGGTGTCTTGTCTCCGGGCGACTTCACGTTCAAGACGGAGATGAAGAACTCCGATGCCGTCGCAATCCTCTCCAACAAGGATTCGTCCAAGGTCATCTACTTCGCCTTGAGCGCAGGCCTGCGGATCAACGAGTCGCTCGACGCGATCTCCAAGGGTTCAGGTATCCCGCTCCAGCAACTCAACGCGTTCAACCAGGCACCCGGCCAATTCGGGCTGCCGGCCAAGGCGAAGAACCTTGAAGGCTTCCTTGCGCCGGGTGAGTACCGTTTCCCGCTGGGTACGTCCGGCAAGGACATCATCCAGGCCCTCGTCACAGCCACGTTGGACGAACTCAAGGCGCAGGGCATCACGGACCAGGCCAAGCAGTACGACGTCGTGACCATCGCGAGCATCGTCCAGGCAGAAGGTGGCCAGGCCGATTACGGAAACGTGGCCGGCGCCATCTACAACAGGCTCAAGCCCGACAACAAGGAAACCAACGGCCTCATCCAGTCCGATGCCACGGTGACCTACGGCCTCGGCAAGAAGTCCTTCCACCTGACGGACGAAGAGAAGGCCGATAAGTCCAACACCTACAACACGTATGCGAATGTTGGACTTCCTGCGGGCCCCATCGGTTCGCCGGGCAAGACCGCAATCGATGCCGCCGCCAAGCCCACTGCCAACGACTACCTGTACTGGGTGACCATCAACCTGGACACCAAGGAGACCAAGTTCTCCAAGACGTTGGCGGAGCACAGCGGCTACGTCGAGCAATACAACGCCTGGTGCGCGGCCAATCCGGGACGGTGTGTGTGAGCCGCCGGGCTGCTGTCCTTGGCCATCCGATCTCACATTCGAAGTCTCCGGCGATGCATTCCGCCGCATACGCGAAGCTCGGTGTGGACATCGGCTATTCGGCGATTGACGTGACGGTGGAATCACTTCCAGCGTTCATGGAAACGGTCCGCGGAGATGGCTCGTGGTGCGGTCTGTCCGTGACCATGCCGTTGAAGACGGCAATGGTGGCAGAGGTGGACGAGGTCCGCGGTGCGGCCGCCCACTTGGGCGTGCTCAATACCGTGGCATTTGAACTCGACGGCGGTTCCGTCCGCCGTGTCGGATACAACACCGACGTCGCAGGCATTATTGAAGCTGTCCGTTACGCCGGTCTGGCAACGACGCCCCACGCAGCCATCCTGGGCGGTGGCGGAACCTCCGCGGCCGCGATCGCAGCGGTGCAGGAGATGGGAGCGGGACACGTCGATGTCTTCGTCCGCGATGTCTCCCGTGCCGTCGAAGCCCAAGCGGCTGCGGCCGCCGTCGGGATTTCACTTGCGGTCCGTCCGCTCACGGAAGCCTCAACAGCGGTGGCCGCGAGCGACCTGGTGATCTCTACCTTCCCGCCGCGTGCCGCCGATGCCCTGGCGGACGAGTTGGCGGACCAGCCCGGAACCGGGGGAGGGGTGCTGCTGGACGTCGCCTACGACCCCTGGCCGAGCCGCCTTGCCGAGGTGTGGCATGGGCACGGCGGAGCCGTGGTTCCAGGGCTTGAAATGCTGATGTACCAAGCGGCAGAACAGATCCGCCTTTTCAGCGGATGCGACGTGGATGCCGCCGTCATAGATGTGATGTGCGACTCAGTCGGGCTTCCCCGGCGAGTGTTCTAGAGGCCTTACATGGCAGGATTGGTTATATGTTGCGTTGGTTGACAGCCGGTGAATCCCACGGTCCGGCTCTGGTCGGAATAGTTGAAGGCGTGCCTGCCGGTGTTGAACTCACCAGTGGGCAGATCCGCGACGCGCTGGCGCGTCGCCGCCTTGGTTATGGCCGTGGCGCCCGCATGAAGTTTGAGCAGGACGAAGTGACCATCATGGGTGGTGTCCGTCACGGTGTCACCCAAGGTGGTCCCGTTGCCATCCAGGTGGGCAACACCGAATGGCCCAAGTGGGAACAGATCATGTCCGCGGATCCGGTGGATCCGGAGCTCTTGGCGGACCAGGCACGCAATGCCCCCTTGACGCGTCCGCGTCCGGGCCACGCCGATTTCACCGGTATGCAGAAGTACGGGTTTGATGAAGCACGTCCTGTGCTTGAACGTGCGAGTGCCCGGGAAACCGCCACCCGCGTGGCACTGGGTACGGTAGCGGCGCAGTTCCTGAAGCAACTTGGCGTCGAACTGGTCAGTCACACCGTTTCCATTGCCAGCGTCTCCGTTCCTGAAGGCCGGCCTTTGCCGCTTCCGGGCGACGTACTCGCCCTGGATGCGGACCCGTTGCGGTGCTTCGACCGTGAGACCTCGGACGCCATGGTGGCTGAGGTTGATGCAGCCCACAAGGAAGGGGAAACCCTGGGCGGCGTCGTTGAAGTCCTGGCCTACGGACTCCCGCCCGGACTTGGCAGCTACGTCCACTGGGACCGTCGCCTCGATTCACGCCTGGCGGCAGCGCTCATGGGCATCCAGGCCATCAAGGGCGTGGAAGTTGGCGATGGCTTCCTGACCGCTGCGCGCCGTGGATCGGCCGCCCACGACGAAATCGTCAAGGATGAGCACGGCAAGATCATCCGGCAGACCAACCGTGCAGGCGGCATCGAAGGCGGCATGAGCATTGGTGAGGTACTCCGGGTCCGTGCGGCCATGAAGCCCATTGCCACCGTTCCGCGCGCGCTGCGCACCATCGACGTCAGCACCGGTGAGCCGGCCAAGGCACACCACCAGCGTTCGGACGTATGTGCGGTGCCGGCGGCAGGCGTCGTTGCAGAGGCCATGGTGGCGCTGGTGCTGGCCGAGGCCATCACCGAAAAGTTTGGCGGCGACTCCGTGGCGGAGACCACCCGCAACCTGCAGAGCTACCTGGACAGCATCCCGGCTACCCTGGACTCGGTCGGCCGGTAGTGGCGGGCGCGATCCAGGGCGGCCGCGCAGGCCGTCCCGTTGTCCTGGTTGGTCCGATGGCGGTAGGAAAATCCGCCATTGGCGTGCAGTTGGCGCAACAGTTGGACATACCTTTCGTGGATACGGATGCCGTAGTGGTGGCCGCGCACGGCAGCATTGCGGACATCTTCGCGGGCCGCGGCGAACACGCGTTCCGTGAACTCGAAGCGCGGGCAGTGGCCAAAGCCATCGATTCAGCCAAGGTCCTGCCCGCCGTCATTTCGCTCGGTGGGGGAGCAGTCCTTGACTCGGGGACGCAGCAGTTGCTTGAAGAATGCACTGTTGTGTACTTGGAATGCGATGCCGAAACCGTTGCAGACCGTATTGCGCGGAACACCGGCCGCCCCTTGCTGCAGGGGGACGCGATGTCCCGCTGGGAGGCCTTGTTCGCCGCCCGAAAGCCCGTCTACGAGCGCCTCGCCAACATCGTCCTGGATGTCCGGTCGGGATCCGTGACGGAAATCGCCCTCCTGCTGGAGGAGCGGCTGCGCGAGTACGCAGCCTTGAAAGAGGAAGTTGAAAAGTGAGCAACGAAGCAACTGTCATCAAGGTCACCGGGCAAAATGCCTCGGACAACTACGACGTCGTGGTGGGACGGGGATTGCTGGAAACACTTCCGGCCAAGCTCGGGGAGCGCGTCCGCCGTGTCCTGGTGATCCACCCCAGGGCCCTTCGGCTGACCGGCGATACCGTCCGGGCCGAACTTGAGGCCGCAGGCTTCACGGCCCTGACAGCCGAGATCCCCGATGCCGAAGAGGGCAAGCACATCCAGGTAGCCGCCTTCTGCTGGCAGGTGCTGGGGCAAAACGACTTCACAAGATCGGACGCAATCGTCGCCGTTGGCGGTGGTGCGGTCACGGACCTGGCTGGATTCGTTGCTGCCACCTGGCTGCGCGGCGTCAAGGTCATCCACATGCCCACCAGCCTGCTTGGCATGGTGGACGCTTCTGTCGGCGGTAAGACCGGCATCAACACCGCGGAAGGCAAGAACCTCGTGGGTTCGTTCCACCCGCCTGCCGCTGTGCTCGCGGACCTGGACACACTGCAGACGCTCCCCAGGAACGAACTCATTTCGGGCATGGCCGAAGTCATCAAATGTGGCTTCATCGCGGACCCCGCCATTTTGGACCTCGTGGAGAAGAACACGGACGCAGTGACGGATCCGGGATCGGTGGTGATCCGGGAGTTGATCGAGCGGGCCATCGCGGTCAAGGCCAAGGTTGTTTCCCAGGACCTCAAGGAATCCGGGCTGCGTGAGATCCTGAACTACGGCCACACCTTGGGCCACGCCATCGAACTCGTGGAGCGCTACTCCTGGCGGCATGGCGCGGCGGTCTCCGTCGGCATGATGTTCGCCGCAGAGCTCTCCCGCAGTGTTGGCCGTCTCACGGATGCCGACGCCGACAGGCACCGGACCATCCTGGAGAGCCTGGGCCTGCCTATCACCTACCGCAAGGACCGTTGGCAGGGTTTGCTGGACGGCATGCGGCGCGACAAGAAGTCCCGCGGCGACCTTCTTCGATTCGTGGTCCTGGACGGGGTGGCCAAGCCCGGCATCCTGGATGTTCCGGACACCTCACTGCTGTTTGCCGCCTACCAGGAGATCGCATCATGACGGCCACCCTCAGCGAAGGCATCAGCGACTGGCCAACAGCCGGCTTCCCAGGAGTCCGGATGAACCCGGACACCCTCCTCCCGGTGGTGGTGAACGAGGACGCGATGGAGTCCGCCCTCGCTGTGTCCGAAGATCCCGCCGACCGCATCATGGCACTCCTGCTGGAGAACCAGCCCAAGGAAGCCGCCGAATTGCTCGCCGAGGCACGCTATAAGGACCCCGAGTCGTTTCGCCTGAGGATCTTCGAAGCCGAAGTCCACCGTGCCACCAACAGGCACGACCGTGCCGTTCAGCTGTTCCGCCAACTCCTTAATGAAGTCCATGGCAGCAGCAAGGAAGCCGTGGTCCATCAGTACCTTGGGCGTGCCTACTTCGTCAGTGGCAACGCCGTCGCGGCTTCAGAAGAGTTCGCGAAGGCCCTGGACCTGCGGGTAGCCATGGCGGCCGACGCGGCCTTGATCTATTCCTCCGCCGTGGCCTTGCAGCGTGCCCGCGACGTGGTGGAAGTGGCTTCCTAGGCCGCTTCCTGCTGCCCGATGACGGGCCACCCTCCAATTGCCGTTAGAATGGTTCTTGGATTTTTGATAAATACGCGCTGGCCAGCCATTGTGGCATGCCGGCTTGGCATACGGCTGGAAGCTAGAACTTAGCTTTGACCAGTGAGAGAAACCAGAGGATACGAGTGGCAACCACAAACGACATCAAGAACGGAACCGTACTGAAGCTCGAGGGCCAGCTCTGGAACGTCATTGAGTTCCAGCACGTCAAGCCGGGCAAGGGCGGCGCCTTCGTCCGCACCAAGATGCGGAATGTCATGTCCGGCAAGGTTGTGGACAAGACGTTCAACGCCGGCCTCAAGATCGAGACCGCCACGGTTGACCGCCGCGACTACCAGTACCTGTACCAGGATGGCGAAGACTTCGTCTTCATGGACACCAGCGATTACGACCAGATCCACGTATCCGGCGCAACTGTGGGTGATGCCACCAACTTCATGCTGGAGAACCAGATGGTGAACATCGCCATCCACGAGGGCACTCCGCTCTACATTGAACTCCCGCCGAGCGTCGTCCTCGAAATCACGTACACCGAGCCCGGCCTCCAGGGTGACCGCTCGTCCGCGGGCACCAAGCCGGCTACGGTCGAGACCGGATACGAGATCCAGGTTCCGCTGTTCGTCGAGCAGGGCACCAAGGTCAAGGTCGACACCCGCGACGGCAGCTACCTGGGCCGGGTCAACGACTAGTGAGCGCCCGCGGTAAGGCCCGTAACAGGGCCCTGGAAGTACTCTTCGAAGCCGAGCAGCGCTCGGTCTCGGCTTTCGACGCGCTGAAGGCACGCCGGGAGAAGACTGACCTCGTTGTTAACCCGTACACGGTGGAAATCGTGGAGGGTGTTGTGTCCATGCAGCCCACCATCGACGAATTCCTGCAGACCTACGCGCAGGGTTGGACGTTGGAGCGGATGCCGTCCGTGGACCGCATCATCCTGCGTATCGGCGCCTGGGAGCTGCTGTACAACGACGACGTTCCTGATGGTGTGGCCGTCAGCGAAGCCGTGGCCTTGGCCAAGACCATGTCCACTGACGAATCGCCGGCCTTCATCAACGGTTTGCTGGGGCGGCTGCAGAAGCTCAAGCCATCTTTGCTGGCCTAGCTGTACTGCCCAAGAAGGGCCCGTTTTCCCGCACCGTGCGTGCCGGAAAGCGGGCCCTTTCTGTATGCCTACCCCAGGACAGCCTTGCGGAACTCCGGAATGGCCCGCAGCTGCTCCAGTTCGTCCCTTTGATGGAGCTGGACGTCGCGTCCGCTCAGGATCCGCTGGCGGGTGAAAGCCAAAGCCGTGGCGGCCTTGATGAAGTTGCGCATGTGGGCCGAGCGGCCGCGGGTGGCAGCCCATCCGATGGCTTGCCTCCTGCCGCGGGCGGTTGACAGCATCTCCACCTCCACCGGCGTGAACCAACCAGCAGCGGCATATTCCTGCAGGCGTTGGCGTGTGAGCTTTCCTTCGGCGAGGCGAAGCAGGATGATGCCCACGGCGGCCACCAGGAAGATCGGTACCTGGACCACAAAGTACTCGGCCAGGAAGTCCTGGCCCATGCTGTTCCAGCGGTTATGCAGGAACATTGCGGGGAGCAGGCCTATGAAGAACGCCAGGACCGCGTAGCCGGTGTGCCATTTCCGTGCGGCGAATCCCATGATGAGCCCGGTGGTCCCGGTGAAGATGGCGTGCGCAAAGGGCGACATGACCCCACGCAGGATGAAGATCCGGACCAGGTCTGCACCCGGCTCGGAGGATGAGGCGATCTCGCGGCCGAAGTACAGGATGTTCTCCGTAAAGGCGAAGCCGGCGGCGATGGTGAAGGCGAAGACCACGCCATCCACCGGACCGTCGAAGTATTTCCGTGCCGCGAGGATGAGTACCAGCAAGCCAAGGGACTTGCTGAATTCCTCCACGATGGGAGCCTGCACCGTAGCCATGAAGTAGGTGAAGGCCTCTTCGCTGGTGGTGGGAGCTGCCAAGGCAAACACAGGTTGGATCAAAAGCGTCGCGGCAATGGAGACGGCGGCTCCCCAGGTGAACGCGAACCACAGCAGGCGCTTGGGCTCGGGCTCCCAGCGGTCAATGAACCGTACGGTCAACAACACCACGGACAGCGGAACCACCGAAGCCACAAAACCGATCACGAAGCCGGTGACGCCGGTGTTTCCCAGGAGGAAAGGGATCACCAGGAGGAGGCTTCCGAAAACCAGGACGGCACCCACCAGGAGCAGCGGGATCAAACCCCAACTCCGTCGGGGCTGGGCGCGGGCCGGGTTGGCCCAGGACTGTTGGGGAAGCGCGCCTGGATTCCCGGGGGCCGTTTGGTAGTTGCCTGGCTGCACCCTGCCGATCCAGGTGGGATTGGGGGACCCGCCCGGCATGGACCCAGGATCGTGCCGCGGGCCGCCAGGGTTGCCGGGGAAGTTGCTGGTCATGCTCTCGAGCCTATTCCACGCGTTCGGGATGTGAGGTTAAACTCACCGCTGCCCGGGTCATGCGGTGAGGGCGCCCGAGGTGCCTGTGGTAACTTTGAAACGCAAATATTCCTTTTTTAATTCCGTCCTGTGAGGCGGGGAAAGGGGAGACGAGCGATGACTGAAGTTACTTCAGCGCAGGTTCCGTCCAGGGTTGTCCTCAACCAGGCGGACATCGACCGTGCGCTCACTCGTATCGCCCATGAGATCCTCGAGGCCAACAAAGGCTCCCAGGACCTGGTCCTGTTGGGCATTCCCCGCCGCGGCTATCCACTTGCCGTGCGCCTGGCCAACAAAATTGCCGCGGCCGATCCCGCGGTCAGCGCCGAAACCATTGTCGGCCAGCTTGATGTCACCATGTTCCGTGACGACCTCTCGCACCAGCCCACGCGGCCACCGCACCACACGCGCCTTCCCCTCTCCGGCATCGACAACAAAGTTGTTGTCCTCATTGACGACGTCCTTTACTCGGGACGTACCATCCGTGCGGCGTTGGATGCCCTGGTTGACCTGGGTCGGCCCAGGATCGTGCGCCTCGCAGTCCTGGTGGACCGGGGTCACCGTGAGCTGCCCATCCGGGCGGACCATGTGGGCAAGAACCTTCCCACGTCATCTTCAGAGAAGGTCCGCGTGCGCCTCGAAGAGATCGATTCCGTGGACGGCGAACCCATCAACGAAGTAGTGATCGAGGCAGGTAAGTGAAGCACCTTCTTTCCACTGAGAACCTCAGCGCCGCGGACGCCATCCGCGTTCTGGACACCGCCGAGGAAATGTCCGCCGTGGGGGACCGCGAGGTCAAGAAGCTTCCGGCCCTTCGCGGCCGTACGGTGGTGAACCTCTTCTTTGAGGATTCCACGCGGACGCGCATCTCCTTCGAGGCCGCGGCCAAGCGCTTGTCCGCGGACGTCATCAACTTTGCTGCCAAAGGCTCCTCGGTCTCCAAGGGGGAGTCCCTCAAGGACACGGCACAGACCCTGGCCGCCATGGGTGCCGACGCCGTGGTGATCAGGCACTGGGCATCCGGGGCTCCGCACCGACTTGCCGCTACCGACTGGATCGATGCCGCGGTGATCAACGCCGGAGACGGTACCCACGAACACCCCACGCAGGCCTTGCTGGATGCCTTCACCATGCGCCGCCACTGGTCGCAGATCAACGGGACGGCGTCCTCCGGCGCGGACCTGAAAGGCATGCGGGTGGCCATCGCCGGCGATGTCCTGCACTCCCGGGTGGCCCGGTCCAACGTGTGGCTGCTGCGTACCCTGGGTGCCGATGTCACGCTTGTTGCGCCACCCACCTTGCTGCCGATCGGCGTCGAACACTGGCCCTGCAAGATCAGCTACAACCTCGACGAGACCCTCGAAGCCGGCGTGGACGCCATGATGATGCTCCGGGTCCAGGGCGAACGCATGAACGCTTCCTTCTTCCCGTCCACCCGCGAGTACTCACGCCGCTGGGGTTTCGATGACGCACGCCTGAAAACCTTGGATGACCTCGGCATGAAGGACACCATCATCATGCACCCGGGTCCCATGAACCGGGGCCTGGAGATCTCCTCCGCGGCCGCAGACTCTCCCCGTTCCACCGTGCTGGCCCAGGTCCGGAACGGTGTTTCCGTGCGGATGGCCGCCCTCTACCTGCTGCTTTCGGGAGACACCCGCGAGGCAGCCCCCACTGCAACCACCCCGTCCACCAAGGAGAACAACTGATGTCCGGTGATACCTACCTGATCCGCGGGGCCGCCATTCTTGGCGGCGAAGCCGAAGACCTCCTGATCCGTGGCGGGCTCATCGCGGCACGTGGCAAGGACCTGGCAGCTGACGATGCCACTGTCATCGACGCGGCCGGCCTGATCGCCCTCCCCGGCATGGTGGACGTCCACACCCACCTTCGCGAGCCGGGCAGGGAAGACGCAGAGACGGTTGAAACCGGTACCCGTGCGGCAGCCCTGGGCGGCTTCACTGCCGTCCACGCCATGGCCAACAGCAACCCCGTGGCAGATACCGCGGGCGTCGTGGAGCAGGTCCACAGCCTGGGCCGGGCTTCGGGCTGGGTGGATGTCCGCCCCGTGGGTGCGGTCACGGTCGGACTTGCCGGGGAACAGCTCGCAGAGCTGGGTGCCATGGCCGACTCCCGCGCGCAGGTACGGATGTTCTCCGACGATGGCATCTGCGTTCATGATCCCGTCCTCATGCGCCGCGCCCTGGAATACGTCAAAGCGTTCGACGGCGTGGTGGCCCAGCATGCGCAGGAACCGCGCCTTACCGCCGGGGCACAGATGAACGAAGGCGCCGTCTCGGCCGTCCTGGGACTGGCCGGCTGGCCGGCTGTCGCCGAAGAAAGCATCATCGCCCGCGATGTCCTTTTGGCCCAGCACGTGGGTTCGCGCCTGCACATCTGCCACGTGTCAACGGCAGGAAGCGTTGAAATCGTCCGCTGGGCCAAGGCCCGCGGCATCAACGTCACGGCGGAAGTCACCCCGCACCACCTCATCCTCACCGACGAACTGGTCCGCAGCTACGACCCCGTGTTCAAGGTCAACCCGCCGCTCCGCACGGACGCGGACGTCCAGGCTCTCCGCGAAGGCCTGGCCGACGGAACCATCGATGTGGTGGGAACGGACCACGCGCCGCACCCGAGCGAGCACAAGGAATGCGAATGGGCACAGGCCGCCATGGGCATGACGGGCCTGGAAACCGCACTTTCCGTGGTGCAGGCAACCATGATCGAAACCGGCCTCATGACATGGGCCGACTTCGCGAGGGTTACCTCCTTCACTCCGGCGCAGATCGGCCGGGTCGCCGACCAGGGCCGTCCCTTGGACGAAGGTGAGCCGGCCAACTTCATCCTGGTCGACCCGGCTGCGCGCTGGACGGTGGACCCCCATAAAATGGCCACCATGGGCCGCAATTCACCGTTCAAGGGCAAGGAACTGCCCGGATCAGTCGTTGCCACGTTCTTCAAGGGCCACCCGACGGTCCTCGACGGCCAACTGAACACGCCTTACCGGTACCCGGGAAACCTCGATACCCCTGCCGCGGCGGTCAGCGGCGCCTGATGGACACCCAGACCCTCTCAGCGGTCATCACCGTGGCTTTGATCCTCGTCATCCTGGCGATGATCGGGCTGGGGTGGCGGAACCGCCTCAGGCGACAGTCCGACGTCGAACGCCTCCCGGACGTGCCGCAGCAACTGGCGCCGGCCGCAGTGGTGGCCGAGGGGCAGTATGTTGCGACCACCACGGCAGGCGACTGGCTGGACCGCATCGCCGTGCAGGGGCTGGGAATCCGGACCAACGCCGAGTTGAGCATCCACGCCGAAGGCGTGCTGTTCGACCGCCCCGGAGCAGCTCCGGTGTTCATCCCCCGCGCGGCCGTGACCGACGTCCGCAGGGACGCCGGGATGGCCGGCAAGTTCGTCGAGAAGGACGGACTCCTGGTCATCAGCTGGAAGCTGGGGGACCGGGAACTGGACACCGGCTTCAGATCCAGGCAATCCGCAGACCAGCAGCTCCTCCTCGAAGCCCTTCAAGAATTGATCTCCGCAGCCCCTCAGGCAGATGCCGATAGTGGAAAGTAATAAAGTGACGGACAGTAACGCAGCCACCACACCAACCCCCTCAGCAGCCGTTCTGGTGCTCGAAGACGGCCGCATGTTCCGCGGCCGGAGCTACGGCGCCCAAGGCACAGCCCTCGGTGAAGCCGTCTTCGCAACCGGTATGACCGGCTACCAGGAGACCATCACGGACCCCTCCTACGCCCGCCAGCTGGTGGTCCAGACGGCCCCGCACATCGGGAACACGGGCGTCAACAGCGAAGACGCTGAGTCCCGCAAGATCTGGGTTGCGGGCTACATCGTGCGCGACGCCGCACGCCGCCCCTCCAACTGGCGCTCCGAGCGTTCCCTCGACGCCGAACTGGTGGAGCAGGGAATCGTGGGCATCCAGGGCGTGGACACCCGCGCCATTACCCGGCACCTGCGTGAGCACAAGACCATGCGCGCCGGCATCTTCTCCGGCGAGGCCGCCCAGGCCTCGGACAAGGAACTGCTGGAGACCGTCCTGGCCAGCGCCCCCATGGAAGGCGCAGCCCTGGCTGAGGAAGTCAGCATCGACGAAGCCTACGTGGTGGAGCCCAAGGACCACGGCTGGGACGGCGAACCGCGCTTCTCCATCGCCGCGGTGGACCTCGGCATCAAGGCCATGACCCCGGTCCGCTTCGCGGAGCGCGGCGTCCGCGTGCACGTCCTCCCGGCCACCGCCACACTCGAGGACGTCAACGCCGTCAGCCCGGACGGCTTCTTCATGTCCAACGGCCCCGGAGACCCCGCCACCGCGGACCACCAAGTGACCCTGCTCCGTTCGGTGCTGGACGAGAAGCTGCCGTACTTCGGCATTTGCTTCGGCAACCAGATCCTGGGCCGCGCGCTTGGCTTCGGCACCTACAAGCTGCGCTACGGACACCGCGGCATCAACCAGCCGGTCATGGACCGCCGCACCGGCAAGGTGGAGATCACTTCCCAGAACCACGGCTTCGCTGTGGACGCGCCCATGAACGGCGCCACTGTGGCCCCGGAAGAGCGCTACGGCCGGGTTGAGGTCAGCCACGTTTCGTTGAACGACGACGTTGTGGAAGGCCTCGCCTGCCTCGACATCCCGGCCTTCTCGGTCCAGTACCACCCCGAGGCAGCTGCGGGCCCGCACGACGCCGCGTACCTCTTCGACCGCTTCATCGACCTCATGGCCGACACGAAAGCCGCCACCGCCGCAAACTCCACCGACACCAAGACTGAGGACCAGAAGTAATGCCCAAGCGTACAGATCTCAAGAGCGTCCTTGTCATCGGTTCCGGCCCGATCGTCATCGGCCAGGCCGCCGAGTTCGACTACTCCGGTACCCAGGCCCTGCGCGTCCTGAAGGACGAAGGCCTGCGGGTCATCCTGGTCAACTCCAACCCGGCCACCATCATGACCGACCCCGAGTTCGCGGATGCCACCTATGTGGAACCCATCACGCCCGAGGTGGTCGAGAAGATCATTGCCAAGGAGCGTCCTGACGCCGTCCTGCCGACGCTGGGTGGCCAGACCGCACTGAACACCGCGATTGCCCTGGACAAGAACGGCGTCCTGGAGAAGTACAACGTGGAGTTGATCGGTGCCAACATCGCCGCGATCGAGCTCGGCGAGGACCGCGAAAAGTTCAAGGGCGTCGTGGAACGCTGTGGCGCCGAATCGGCACGCAGCCACATCATCCACACCATGGACGAGGCCTTCAAGGCTGCCGAGGACCTCGGCTACCCCATGGTGGTCCGGCCGTCGTTCACCATGGGTGGCCTGGGCTCCGGCCTGGCGTACAACGAAGACGACCTCCGCCGCATTGTTGGCCAGGGCCTCCAGTACAGCCCCACCACTGAGGTACTGCTCGAAGAGAGCATCCTTGGCTGGAAGGAATATGAGCTCGAGATGATGCGCGACAAGAACGACAACGTCGTTGTTGTGTGCTCCATCGAGAACTTCGATCCCGTAGGCGTGCACACCGGTGACTCGATCACCGTCGCACCTGCCCTGACGCTGACCGACCGCGAATACCAGAAGCTCCGCGACGTGGCCATCGCCGTGATCCGCGAAGTCGGTGTGGACACCGGTGGCTGCAACATCCAGTTCGCCATCGAACCCGCCACGGGCCGCGTGGTGGTCATCGAGATGAACCCGCGTGTATCCCGTTCATCCGCCCTGGCTTCGAAGGCAACCGGCTTCGCGATCGCCAAGATCGCCACCAAGCTGTCCCTCGGCTACACCTTGGACGAGATCCCCAACGACATCACGCAGAAGACCCCTGCATCCTTCGAGCCCACCCTCGACTACGTCGTGGTCAAGGTTCCGCGCTTCGCGTTCGAGAAGTTCCCGGCGGCGGACAACACGCTGACCACCACGATGAAGTCCGTGGGCGAAGCCATGGCCATGGGCCGCAACTTCACCGAAGCCTTGCAGAAGGCCCTTCGCTCCCTCGAGCAGAAGGGCTCGCAGCTGGACTTCAGCTCCGTCCCCGAGTACCAGGTCGCGGAGCTCATCGAGAACGCCAAGCGCCCCACCACGGACCGCCTCCACCAGGTGCAGCGCGCCCTCCTGGGCGGTGCCACGGTGGAAGACCTTTTCGCGGCCACCAAGATCGATCCGTGGTTCCTGGACCAGCTTCAGCTGCTCAACGAGACGGCACAGGAGATCCGCAAGGCCGGCGTCCTCAGCGAAGACATGCTGCGGACCGCCAAGCGCCACGGCTTCTCCGACGAGCAGATCGGTGCCCTCACGCACAACTCGGAGGCTGTTGTCCGCGGTGTCCGCCAGGCCCTGGGTATCCGCCCGGTCTACAAGACGGTGGACACCTGCGCCGCCGAGTTCGCCGCCTACACGCCGTACCACTACTCGGCCTACGACGAGGAAGACGAGGTAGGACTGCACTCCAAGCCCTCTGTCATCATCCTCGGCTCCGGCCCCAACCGCATCGGCCAGGGCATCGAGTTCGACTACTCCTGCGTCCACGCCTCCATGGCACTGCGCAAGGCCGGCTACGAGACCGTCATGGTCAACTGCAACCCGGAAACCGTCTCTACTGACTACGACGTCTCCACGCGCCTCTACTTCGAGCCGCTGACCCTCGAGGACGTCCTCGAGGTCATCGCCGCCGAGGAGCGCACCGGTGGCGTTATGGGCGTCTTCGTCCAGCTCGGTGGCCAGACCCCGCTGAAGCTGGCCCAGCAGCTGGCCGACGCCGGTGTCCCCATCCTGGGCACCTCGCCCGAAGCGATCGACCTCGCAGAGCACCGCGGCGCCTTCGCCCGTGTCCTGGATGAGGCCGGCCTGACCTCCCCGAAGAACGGCACCGCGGTCTCCTTCGAGGACGCCAAGAAGATCGCCGACGAGATCGGCTACCCCGTCCTGGTCCGTCCGTCCTACGTCCTGGGCGGCCGCGGCATGGAGATCGTCTACGACGAAGCCAACCTGTCCCGCTACATCGCCAACGCAACGGAAATCACTTCCGAGCACCCGGTGCTGATCGACCGCTTCCTCGAAGACGCGGTGGAGATCGACGTCGATGCGCTCTTCGACGGCACGGACATGTACCTGGGCGGCATCATGGAGCACATCGAGGAAGCCGGAGTCCACTCCGGTGACTCCGCGTGCGTGCTGCCCCCGATCACCTTGGGCAACAACGTGATCGAGCGCGTCCGTACTGCTACGCGCGCCATCGCCGAAGGTGTGGGCGTCCGCGGCCTGATCAACATCCAGTTCGCCCTGGCATCGGATGTCCTCTACGTCCTCGAGGCGAACCCGCGCGCCTCCCGTACCGTTCCGTTCGTCTCCAAGGCGACGGGCGTGCAGATGGCCAAGGCCGCCGCGTTGATCGGTACGGGCGTGACCATCAACCAGCTCCGCAGCGCGTACAAGATGCTGCCGGAGTCCGGCGACGGTTCCATGCTTCCGCTCGACGCCCCGGTCGCCGTCAAGGAAGCCGTTTTGCCGTTCAGCCGCTTCCGCACTCCGGAGGGCAAGGTTGTTGACTCCCTGCTCGGCCCCGAGATGCGTTCAACGGGCGAGGTCATGGGCATCGACAAGCACTTCGATACCGCCTTCGCGAAGAGCCAGTCGGGCGCGAACAACGCCCTGCCCACCGGTGGCAAGATCTTCGTCTCGGTGGCCAACCGGGACAAGCGGTCCGTGATCATGGGCGTCAAGCGCCTGTCGGACCTCGGTTTCGAGATTGTCTCCACAGGCGGAACCGCGGACGTCCTGCGCCGCAACGGCATCCAGGCAACGCCTGTTCGCAAGGTGGCCGAGGGCAGCAGCGCCGAGGGTGAGGGAACCATCGCGGACCTCGTCGTGGCAGGGGAAATCGACATGGTGTTCAACACCCCGTCCGGCGGCGAAGCGCGCAGCGATGGATACGAACTGCGGGCTGCGGCAACCTCGATCGGCATTCCCTGCATCACCACGGTGGCGGAGTTCAACGCTGCGGTCCAGGCGATCGAAGCGCTGCGCACCTACGAGTGGTCCGTGACGAGCCTGCAGGAGCACGCGGCCAACCTGGCTGCCTCCTTTGAGGCCGCCAATGCCTGAGTCCGGCGTAACACCCGAACTGCAGCCGGCCCGGGAGTCGTTCGGCTCCCGGCTGGCGGCGGCCATGGACGCCCGCGGTCCGTTGTGCGTTGGCATTGACCCGCACCCGCAGTTGCTGGCGGACTGGGGACTGAACGACGACGCCGCCGGGCTGGAACGCTTTTCGCTCACTGTGGTGGAGGCGGTGGCTTCCCTCGCTGCCGCCGTCAAGCCGCAGGTGGCGCTCTACGAGCGCCACGGATCCGCCGGTATGGCGGTCCTGGAACGCACCCTGGCAGCCTCCAAAGAGGCCGGAGTCTTGAGCATCGCCGACGCCAAACGCGGCGACATTGGCTCCACCATGGCGGCGTACGCGGATGCCTGGCTTCGCGATGGTTCGTCCTTGGCAGCCGACTCGGTCACGCTGAGCCCCTACTTGGGCTTTGAGTCCTTGCGGCCTGCCTTGGAGCTCGCAGCGGAGTACGGCAGGGGAGTGTTCGTGCTTGCACTGACGTCCAATCCGGAAGGCAAGAGCGTCCAGCATGTTGGCGGAGATGACTCGGTAGCCCGGCGGATTATTGCTGCTGCTGCGACCGAAAATGCACGCTACGCTGGCGCCCTGGGATCGGTTGGCCTTGTAGTGGGAGCCACGATCGGTTCCGCCCTTGAGGACCTCGGAATTGATCTTGGACCGGTCAAGGGCGCGATCCTGGCTCCCGGTCTTGGTGCCCAGGGAGCCACTCCGGCGGACCTTCGCGCTACCTTCGGTTCGGCCTACCCGGCAGTCCTTGCCACGTCCAGCCGCGGAATCCTCGCCGCCGGGCCCACACTCGCTGCCCTTCGGGCCGCAACAGAGGAAACCCTGGGCGGCTTGCGCGCCTAGGCTGCTGCCGGTAGGTTCAGCATCAGTCGCGTGATCCGTGTCACAGTTCCTCTTGAACGGGAGTTTGGCCATGGCTTTGAAAGAACTCACCCCGCAGGAGCGTTACGACGCTTTGGAAAAGGCTGCCAAGGCACGGGCTACCCGCGCTGCAGCCAAGGAGCGGCTCAAGCGGGGTGAGGTCAGCATCGCCGAACTGATCTCATCGGGCACTTCGGATGAGGCCATTGCGCGGATGCGGGTGATCGAACTGCTGGAGGCACTCCCGGGCATTGGCCCTGTCCGGGCCGCCGCGATCATGGCCGACATCGGTATTGCCGGATCGCGGCGGATCAGGGGCCTGGGAATTCACCAGGCCCGCGCGCTGGTAGATTTTATGTATACCCAACAAAGCGATTGACGCATCTCCCCGAAGGAATCCGTGAGCACGAAACCTGGACTGACTGTCCTTGCAGGCCCAACTGCTGTTGGCAAGGGAACCGTATCCACCTACATCAGGGACAACTATCCAGAGGTTTGGCTGTCAGTATCAGCCACTACCCGTGCGGCCCGGCCCGGCGAGAAGGATGGTGTCCACTACTTCTTCAAGTCCGCCGAGGAGTTCGATTCCCTCGTCGCAGATGGTGAATTGCTGGAGTGGGCCGTGGTCCACGGCCATAACCGCTACGGCACGTTGCGCAGCACCGTCAACGCAGCCATCGCCGAGGGCAAGTCCGTTCTGTTGGAGATCGACCTCCAGGGTGCGCGCCAGGTGAAGGAAGCGGTACCGGATGCCAATTTCGTTTTCCTGGCACCCCCGAGCTGGGACGAAATGGTCCGCCGCCTGGTGGGCCGCGGCACCGAAACTCCCGACGAACAGCAGCGCAGGCTGGAAACCGCTAAACTGGAACTTGCTGCTGAACCGGAGTTTGACCACACCGTCATCAATGACGACGTTCGCCGGGCAGCGGACGAGCTTGTTTCACTCATGGGGCTTACCCCGCACCAGCGCTAAGCGCTTGCACTTGTCGGCCCGCTAGAATTTGGAGATTTCGTGTCCACGAACCTTGAAGGCATCATCAACCCGCCGATCGACTCGCTGCTTGAGGCTGCCGATTCCAAGTACGGCCTGGTGATCTTCGGCGCCAAGCGTGCCCGTCAGATCAACGCCTACTACGCCCAGCTGCATGAGGGCCTCTTCGAGTACGTCGGCCCCTTGGTCGATACCAAGCTGAACGAGAAGTCGCTCTCCATCGCCCTGCGCGAGATCAACGAAGGCCTCCTGGTCTCCACCCCGATCGAGCCCGCAGAGTAAGGCTGACTGCCTGTTGACGGAGGTCACGTGCGCATAGTCCTCGGAGTCGGGGGAGGGATCGCAGCCTACAAGGTTGCATCGCTCCTCCGGCTTTTTACTGAAGCCGGCCATAAGGTCACCGTCATCCCAACGGAGGCGGCTACCCGATTTGTGGGCGTGGCCACCTGGGAGGCGCTCTCCGGCAACCCCGTCAGCAACAGCGTTTTCGACGATGTCGAGAAGGTCAACCACGTCAGGCTCGGCCACGAGGCCGATTTGATCGTCGTTGCACCAGCTACCGCCGACCTCCTTGCCAAGGCGGCAACGGGACAGGCGGGAGACCTCCTGACGAACACCCTCCTGATGGCCCACGGCCCGGTCCTCTTCGCGCCGGCCATGCACACGGAAATGTGGCAGCATGCAGCCACGCAGGCAAACGTCGAAACCCTGCGCAGCCGTGGCGTGACCGTCCTGGAGCCGGCCAGCGGCCGGCTCACCGGAGCGGACTCCGGCCCCGGAAGGCTGCCGGAGCCGGAAGCGATCTTCGCCGCCGCCATCGCTTTGGCCGGAGCTGAAAGCCTGCCGGCAACGCCTCGCCAACCAGGAGCGCTCACGGGCAAGGTGGTCACCGTTTCTGCCGGGGGTACCCGGGAGGCCTTGGATCCCGTCCGTTTCCTTGGAAACCGCTCCTCCGGAAAGCAGGGGGCGGCCTTGGCCGCTGCGGCGCTGGCGGCTGGAGCTACTGTGAGATTCCTCGCAGCGCATATGGATGTCGAGCCGCCCGCCGGCGTCGAACTGGTCCGCGTCGAGTCTGCCCTGGAGCTGCGCGAAGCGGCGCTTCAAGCGGCAGTCGATTCCGACGTCGTCATCATGGCAGCCGCCGTTGCGGACTTCCGCCCCGCGGATGTTTCGGACACCAAAATCAAGAAGGTCGACGGCGAGGATGCTCCACTGGTGCGGCTGGTACGCAACCCGGACATCCTCCACGAACTCGTGGAACGGCGCAATGCCGCGGGTGGCCGGCAGGTCATCGTGGGTTTTGCCGCGGAAACCGGCGACGCACAAGGCGATGTCCTGGAGCATGCCACCGCCAAACTCAAACGCAAGGGCTGTGACCTCCTGGTGGTCAACCAGGTAGGCGTCGGCAGGGTCTTTGGCCAGGATGACAATTCTGTGGTCATCCTCTCTGGTCACGGGGCCGAACCCCAATCGGCCTCCGGCTCGAAGGCCGACGTCGCCGCCGCCGTCGTTGACCGTGTGGGCGCGGAACTGGCCCGGGTGTTCCCGGCACCCTAGCTGCCGGCGGCGCAGGCCGAAGCAAAGAACTCTTAGCATAGGGACACACGGCAAATGCCGCCGCCCCGTAACCCAGTAAGGTGGTCGAGTGACTTTACCGCTTCACCATGAACACCATGGCACCCCGTCCAAGCTCCGGCTCTTCACTTCCGAGTCGGTCACCGAGGGACACCCGGACAAGATCTGCGACCAGATCAGCGACTCCATCCTTGACGCGCTGCTCGCTGCAGACCCCGAGTCACGTGTGGCCGTTGAAACCATGGCCACCACCGGCCTGGTGCACGTGGCGGGTGAGGTCACCACCGACGCCTATGTGGAGATTCCGCAGATTGTCCGCGAGACCATCCTCGGCATCGGCTACGACTCCTCTGCCAATGGCTTCGATGGCGCACGGTGTGGCGTTTCTGTTTCAATCGGCCAGCAGTCCAACGACATCGCCGGGGGCGTGTTCAACTCGCTCGAGGCCCGTGAAGGACGCCAGGAAGACGACTACGACCTCCAGGGCGCCGGCGACCAGGGCATCATGTTCGGCTACGCAAGCGACGAGACCGCCTCCTACATGCCGACTCCCATCTGGTTGGCACACCGCTTGTCCGAGCGGCTTACCGAAGTCCGCAAGAGCGGCGAACTCGCATACTTGCGGCCCGACGGCAAGACCCAGGTCACGGTAGGGTACGACGGCGACCGGCCGGTTTCCGTTGAAACTGTGGTCATTTCGAGCCAGCACGCAGAGGACGCGAGCCTGGAGCAGTTGCGTGCCGATCTGGCAAGCCACGTCATCGATCCTGTCCTTGCAGCAGCCAACCTTGACCTCTCGCGTGTGGCGAACATCCTGAACCCTGCCGGTGCCTTCGTGATCGGCGGACCCGTGGGTGACGCCGGACTGACCGGGCGCAAGATCATCGTGGACACCTACGGCGGATTCTCCCGCCACGGCGGCGGTGCCTTCTCCGGCAAGGACCCGTCCAAGGTGGACCGTTCCGCGGCGTACGCCATGCGCTGGGTCGCGAAGAACGTGGTGGCCGCAGGACTTGCCAAGCGCGCCGAAATCCAGATCGCCTACGCGATCGGGCAGGCACGGCCGGTTGGTACCTACGTGGAGACCTTCGGCACGGAGACCGTGGATCCGGCACGCATCAGCGAGGCCATCAACGAGATCTTCGACCTCCGCCCGCGGGCGATCATCGACGCCTTGGACCTGAAGCGCCCCATCTACGCCAAGACGGCGGCCCACGGCCACTTCGGCCGCGATGAGCCGGACTTCACATGGGAACGCCTGGACCGGGTAGCGGACCTCAAGGAGTTCTTCAACGCCTGAGCTCCGGAGCCGCCGCTGATTGCCTTAATGTCGGCGGCCCGTGATTGGCTTGAGCCAGAGATGCCCGCAGTGGGTCAATCCCACTGCGGGCATCCTGCGTTGACCGGCGGACAGGCAGAACTGATCACAGGATGGAGGCGGAGTATATGGCGGAACAGGATATCCAGCCGTCTTTGCTTCAGCCGTCGTTGCTGCAGGGCTTTCCGACGAAGCCAGCCGTCAAGGGGCCGCCCCTCGCAGCCGTGGACCCGGTTGCGCGGGTGGTCCTGGAGTCTCCCTTGCCGCATTTGGACCGGACCTTCGACTACGCCGTCCCCATCGAGCTGGCAGAGACGGCCGTCCCGGGTGTGCGGGTCAAGGTGAAGTTCAGCGGGCAGGAACTGAATGGCTACCTTGCCGAAAGGCGTCAGGTCTCCGACGCGGGGCATGGTCTGATCCCCCTCCACAAAGTGGTGTCACCGGTGGCAGTGATGACGCCGGCCATCAGCCGCCTCGCTGCCGCGGTGGCTGCCCGGTACGCCGGAACCCTCAGCGACGTCCTGCGGACGGCTATTCCGCCACGGGTAGCGAAGGTGGAGAAGGAAGCTTTGGAGACCCCGGAGCAGGATGTCACCGCAACCGCTCCGGTGGTGGACGCCGGGTCGTGGACCTCCTACACCAATGGGACGCCGTTCCTGCGGCATCTGGCTGCGGGCGGCACACCCAAGGCCGTGCTGACCGCTCTCCAGGGATTTGGCCGCCACGGGTGGCCCGCAATGCTGGCCTCGGCCGTGGCCGCTGTCCGCAGTTCCGGCCGCGGCGCCGTGGTGGTGGTTCCGGACTACCGGGACCTGGAGCGACTTGAGGCGGCGTTGGCGGAGGTCTTGCCCGCCACCGATATTGCACGTTTGACCGCCGACGACGGTCAGACGCCACGGTACCGGAACTTCTTGAGGCTCCTGATGGGCCAGGCGGGAGTGGCCATCGGCACCCGCTCGGCCGCCTACGCGCCAGTGCGCAATCCCGGGTTGATGGTGTGCTGGGATGACGGCGATGACCTGCACATCGATCAACGGGCGCCGTACGCGCACACGCGCGAGATCCTGTTGCTGCGCTCGGAACAGGAAGAGACGGCCTGCCTGCTTGCTTCGCATAGCCGCAGCACCGAGCTGCAACGGCTCGTGGAGCTTCAGTGGGCGGTGCCCATCGAGGCCCCGCGGGTAGCCGTCCGCGCCACGGCGCCGCGGGTACTGAATACGGCGGACAGCTTCGAACAGGAACGCGATCCCTTGGCACGCGTTGCGCGCCTTCCCGGGGCGGCCTGGAAAGCCGCGAAAGAAGGCTTGGAACGGGGCCCGGTCCTGGTCCAGGTGGCCCGGGCAGGCTACGCACCGTCCCTCGTTTGCCAAACGTGCCGCGAGCCGGCCCGTTGCACTGTGTGCCAGGGCCCGTTGGCAACATCCAGCGGCTCCGCCCTGCCTGCCTGCCGTTGGTGTTCTACGCCGGCTCCGCAGTGGCGTTGTGCGCACTGCAATGGCGTCCACTTGAGGCGCGGTGCCACGGGTGCCATCCGGACCGCCGAAGAACTTGGCAGGGCCTTTCCCGGGCACACAGTCATTACCTCATCCGGCGAGCACATCAAGGCGACCGTGCCGGGGTCGCCCGCCCTGGTTGTGGCCACAGTGGGTGCCGAACCCGTAGCCCCGGAGGGTTACGCGGCGGCGTTGCTCCTGGACGGGAATTCCCTGTTGCGCCGGGAAAACCTGCGGTCGGGCGAGGACACGGTTCGCCGGTGGTTCAACGCGGCCGCCCTGGTGCGTCCAGCGGGCCAAGGAGGACTGGTGGTCATCACCGCCGACGAGACCACGGCCACGGGGGCCCTGCTTCGCTGGGATGCTCCGGGTTACGCATCCCGTGAACTTGCCCTGAGGAAGGAGCTGCAGTTGCCTCCGGCGGTGCGGGTGGCTTCCGTCACCGGCACCCGGGCAGACGTCGTGTCGTTTTCGGAAACACTGACCGCCGCGCTCAATCGGCCAACAGATTCGTTGCGGAGCGTTGGTCCTGCCCCGGTACAGCTGCACGGCGCCGGTGCATCGGAGCCCGACGCCGATGTCCGCACGCTGTTCTTCATCCCGTACGGTGAAGCTGCCGCAGCCACCCAGGCGATGCGGGCGGTCAAGGCCGCCAACGCAGCCAAGCGCATGCACGGGCCCGTCCAGTTGCGGCTTGACGGAGTGGATGTCCTCTAGTGCCTGGACGAGCCTGTGGGAAGCGTCATGATTTCCGCGCCTGTCTCGGTAATGGCGATGGTGTGCTCTGTGTGGGCCGTCAGGCAACCTGTGGCGCTCCGGAGGGTCCAGCCGTCGGCATCGGTCACGAGTTTCGCCGTGTCCTGCATGACCCACGGCTCAAGTGCCAACAGCAATCCCGGACGGAGCTCATAGCCACGCCCCGGCCTGCCCGTGTTGGGAACATGCGGGTCCTGGTGCATGGTTGATCCGATGCCGTGGCCACCAAACTCCACGTTCACGGGGTAGCCGGCGTCTTTGAGGACCGAGCCGATCGCAGAGGACAGGTCGCCGATCCGTGCGCCGGGGACCGCTGCGGCAATGCCTGCTGCGAGGGCACGTTCCGTCGCGTCGATCATGGCCAGGCTTTCGGGACGCGCCGAGGTGCCAACCACGAAGCTGATGGCCGCGTCTGCCGCGATTCCGTTCTTGGTGACCGCGAGGTCCAAAGTGAGGAGGTCGCCGTCCGCAAGCGCGTAGTCGTGGGGCAGGCCGTGGAGCACGGCGTCATTGACTCCGGTGCAGATGTAGTGGCCGAAGGGACCCCGGCCAAACGAGGGAGCGTAGTCGACGTAGCAGGATTCGGCTCCGGCTTCGACGATCATGTCCTTGGTCCAGCGGTCGATGTCCAACAGGTTGGTGCCGACGGTCGCGCGGTTCTTCAGCGCCTGAAGGATGTCGGCAACCAGTGCGCCGGTGACTTTCGCTTTGGCGACTTCGGAGGGGCGCAGGATTTCAATCATTGGTGGTCTTTCGCTTTGGGGCATTGCGTTTGCGCAGGGCGACGGCTTCCTCCGCTGCAGCAAGCAGCTGCCGCGCGGATTCGTCCCAGTTAAAGTCCGCTGCCCGCTCCACGGAACGGCGCGACCGCTGTTGCCACAGGGCTTCGTCATCCAAGGCAGCCACGGCGGCGGCAAAGTCCGCAGGGGACCCGGGATCCACGTAGCTGACGGCGTCAGCACCCACTTCCCGGAAGATGGGGATGTCGCTCGCGATCACCGGCGTGCCCAAAGCCATCGCTTCGACCAAGGGCAGGCCATAACCCTCGGCCCGCGACAGGCTGATCAACGCGGTGGCCCGGCGGAGGAGCTCCTCGTATTCGTCGTCGGTGACTCCGTTGTGGAACTCCACCTTGGCGCCGTCCGGAATCAGCCCTTCCAGTTCCGCCCTCCGCTGGGACGTGATGCGGCTGAGCAGGTGCAGGGTGTAATCGGGGAGCCCGGCCATGCCGCGGATCATGGTCTCCACGTTCTTGTACGGCATGAACGAGCCCATATAAAGCAGGGATTTGTCCGCGCCGTCCGCCGGAGCCCGTGGCGTCTGTCCCGACTGCGGGGCGTTGCCGACAATCCGGACAGGGCGGCGCGTGAGCCGGTACTTCGCCATGAGTGCCTCGGTGGTCCGGCTGATGGTGGCCACCACTTCGGCCCGGTTCAGCAGCACGCGCTGCGGCCAGAACGCCTTATGGTAAAGCCTCCACAGCAGGCGGACCGGTGCCGGAAGGAAGCCCGGCGGCGCAGGGTGCTCGTAGTAGATCAGGTCATGCAGGGTCAGGATCAAGCTGTATTGCCGACCCCACGAGCCCATGGTCTGCATGGGGCAGACCACAACGTCGGCGCCCAGTGGATTGACTTTCCGTGCCACGAACAGCTCCAGGGGAGAGAGCGGGCTGTTTACCATGACCCACGGAACGTCGGGCAGCAGGGCAAGCTGCCTCTTGTCATTGATGAGCATGGTCACGTCGGCGATCTTCGCGGTCGCTGCGATGAGGCTTGAGCCGTAGCGGCTGATGCCGTCGTGGTGGTCTGTCCTGGTAAAGCGGGCGTCGATGACGATTTTCACGCGGGATGTTCCTCCAGGAAGGTTCGGATGGAAGCAGCTGCCGGTTCGGGCGTTTCGTAGTGGATCAGGTGCCCGACGCCGGGAATCACGTCCAGCGTCCCGTCCGGGAGGCGTTCCAGCAGTTTGTACTGGTTGGGCAAGGTGGCAATTTCGTCCTTTTCGCCGGCGACCAGCAGCACAGGGAGGTTGAGCTGTTCTGCCACGTCCGCGACGGTGCCGGAGACGGAGGCCTTGAACGATTCCAAGAGGCTGTTCCGATCGGCAAAGGCGCTGAAGTAGGCGTCGTGTTGGCCGTGGATGAAGCGCCTCAGCTGCTTGTCCTTGGTCTTGGCCATGGTGACGCTCATGATCCGGACGATTGCGCGGTTCCGCAGGATGGCAAGGCCAAGGCGACGGGGAAGCTTTGCCGAGGCCTGGTAGTAGAAGACCGCCAGCTTGGTCATGACGCCCTTGGGTCCCTCCAGGGCTGGAGCGGCTATGGGATTAACCAGTACCAGGGGAGACACCGCGCCAGGATGGCTTGCCACGAAATGGCTTGCCACGATCGATCCGAAGGAATGTCCAAGAAGGACCGTTTCCGGGCCCAGCCCCAAGGCTTCCATGAAGCCTTCAATGAAGCGACCGTAGCGCTCTACACTGTGTTCGTCGTCCACGAACGGCTCGGAGCTGCCGAAGGCCGGGAGGTCCGGCATGATGATGCGCATCTCCGGGAGCAGGTCAGCCACCCGCAACAAACCGTGGTGGTCGCCCCGGAAGCCGTGGATGACCAGGATGGTCCGTGTCTTGTCGGTAGCCTTGACCGGTTGGTACGTCCAATAGGCCACGGTGCTGCCATCGACGTCCACATCGGAAGCGGCCGTGCGGGCTGCCAAGGACTTGCTGAAGAACTCGACGGGGGCCTGTGCACCCCCAACGGGATGCGCGGTGTCCACTTTTTCCATTCAGTAATTCCTAGTTCACGTTGTCCGGATGCGAGCCCGTACGGTGGTGGCGTTCCAGGCCCGCCATACCGTCCAGGTCCTCGCTGTCCAGTTCGAAATCGAAGACGTTGACGTTCTCCTTGATGCGTCCTGCCGTGCTGGCCTTCGGTATGACCAGGTTCCCCAGTTGCAGGTGCCAGCGAAGGATGACCTGCGCGGGAGTCCTCTTGTACTTTTCCGCCAGGGCAACGATTGCCGGATCCCCGAGGACCTGCCCGCGGCCCAAGGGGCTCCATGCCTCGGTCCGGATGCCGAGCTGGCTGTGCAGGGTCCTGAGCCGGGCCTGCTGCAGCCAAGGATGCAGTTCCACCTGGTTCACGGCGGGAACCACTTCGGCGGACTGCATGAGCTGTTCAAGATGGTCCGGCTGGAAGTTGGACACGCCAATGGCCCGGACCTTGCCCTCACGGTAGAGGGTCTCCAAGGCCTTGTACGTCTCAGCGAACAGTCCACGGGCCGGGCAGGGCCAGTGGATGAGGTACAGATCCACGTAGTCCAGGCCAAGGTTGGCCATGGAGGTGTCGAAGGCTCGGAGCGTCGCATCGTAGCCATGGTGGTCGTTCCAGACCTTGGTGGTGACGAAAACGTCCTCGCGCGTCAGTGCGTGGACGGATTCACCGGATCCGCCCGTGCCCAGGTTGGCGTCCCGTGCGTCGCCGATGGCCCCGCCGATCGCCCGGCCCACGCCGACTTCGTTTCCGTACATGGCTGCGGTGTCGAAGCGCCGGTAGCCTTCCCCCAGTGCAGTGCTGACCAAGGCGTCGGCATCAGCCGGGGGGACCTTGTACAGGCCATAGCCCATCTGGTCCATCATGACGCCGTTGTTCAGGCTCAGCCGTGCCGGGAATCTCATAGCAACGACTCTACCCATTCCGGGGCGGATTGCCTCAGGAGTGGGCAGTGAAACTCACCAGCCTCCGCGCAGATGCTTCGTCGAGGATCAGGTCCGTTGCCAGCCCGGCAGCCAACGCCCCCTGGAGCCCATTGATCTTGGAAGCACCGGAGACCACGCAAATCCGGCGCCTGACCTGGCGCAGTTGTTCGTGGCTGGGGCCGGTTGACCGTTCGTTCAAGGTGATGCCGTCCGATGATCCGTCGCTGCGGAAGAAGACCGTGGCAACGTCGCCCACCACGTCGTCCTCTGCCAGCGCCGCCAGGTCCTGTTCATCGAGGTATCCCCCGGCGTAGACATGGCTGGGGTAGTCGGAGTCCACTGAGCCCACGCCGAAGATGGCAATGCTCATGCGGGCCTGCACATCGAGGATCCGCTGCACGCTGCGCTCATTCCACATGGCTGTCTTGGTGGCGGCGTGGTCGAAGAACGCAGGAACGGGGAACTGCTCCACCCGTGCACCATAGGCGCCTCCGAAACGCCGCATGATGTCGCTGGCGTAGGTAATACCGGTGGTCTGCATGTTTCCGGCCCCATTCAACTGCACCACGATGCTGTCGTGCGTCACCTTGCGGGTGAGGTGCCGGCTGACCGCGCTCAATGTGGCTCCCCAGGCCACCCCAATGATGGCGTTCGAGTCCACCAGGGGGCCAATGGTCCGGGCCGCCTGCATGGCAACGCGGTCCAGGGTCTCGGCTTCGTTCAGGGTGTCCAGTACCGGAACCACGTGGACGTCCACTCCGAAGCGGTCGCGGATCTGGCTTTCAAGTTCGGGCGCCGTATCAAAGGGGCTCTTGATCTGGACCTGAACCAGGCCGGTTTCCCGGGCCGAGGACAACAGCCGGGAAACCGTTGAACGCGAGGTCCTCAACTCACGGGCGATCGCGTCCATGGTCAGGTCCTGGAGGTAGTACATCTGTGCGGCCCTCAGCGCGTCCGAATGGCGTGATCGTCCCATCTCATTTCCTTGCTGCACGTTTGTGCAAATAGCTTGACTCCATTTTCCACCTTCGCCAGATTAGTGGTGAAAGGTGCAGCGGCGGGGAGCGCCACGCACGAACCAAGCCCAAGGGAGCAGTTTTGGGAAACAGGATTTCCGGTACCTCGTCCGAGGCACGTCGGCGTGAATCGGCAGCGGCCTTGAAGGAACGCCCCTCAGCCCAGGTACTCATCATCGGTGGCGGTATCAACGGAGTGGGGACGTTCCGGGATCTGGCACTGCAGGGCGTGGACGTGGCACTCGTGGAACGCGGAGACTACTGCCAGGGTGCCAGCGGCGCGTCGTCGCACATGATCCACGGTGGTATCCGCTACCTGGAAAACGGCGAGTTCCGCCTGGTGAAGGAATCTGTGGTGGAACGCAACCGCCTGCTGCGGATCGCACCCCACTACGTCAAGCCGCTCCAGACCACCATCCCGATCTTCAGCACCTTCTCCGGCATTCTTTCTGCCCCGGTGCGTTTCCTGACCCACAAGCAGGGAAAGCCGAAGGAACGCGGCGCTTTCCTCATCAAGCTCGGTTTGAGCATCTACGATTTCTTCTCCCGCGATGGCGGCAGTGTTCCGAAGCACCAGTTCCTTGGCCGCGACAAGGCCCTGGCCGAGTTGCCGCAGCTGCACCAGGGCATCAAGTACACCGCCACCTACTTCGACGCTTCCGTGCACAACCCGGAGCGGCTCACGCTGGATGTCCTCCAGGACGGCGAGAAGGCAGGACACGCGGCAGGCGGAGCAGCAGGGGGCAGCGCCCGTGCCAGCAACTATGTTTCACTGGTCTCCATGGGGGCCAACGGGGTGCGGCTTCGCGATGAACTGACCGGTGGGGAATTCGATTTCCAGGCGGACGTCATCGTCAACACCACTGGTGCGTGGGTGGATCTCACCAACCAGGCCATGGGTGCTGCCAGCACGTTCATGGGCGGCACCAAGGGATCGCACATCGTCCTGGACCACCCGGAACTCCTCGCCGCCTGCAACGGCAGGGAAATCTTCTTCGAGCACACTGATGGCCGCATCGTCCTCATCTACCCCATGGGCGACCGCGTGCTGGTGGGAACCACCGACGTCGACGCGGACATGTCCCAGGATGCGGTGTGCACCGAAGAAGAGGTGGACTACTTCTTCGACCTGGTGGGCCACGTCTTTCCCACCATCGCCGTGGACCGCAACCACATCGTCTACAGCTTCTCCGGTGTCCGTCCCCTGCCGCGGCATGACGCCACCCAGCCCGGGTTCGTCTCCCGGGACTACCGGATCGAACGCTCGGTCCGCACCGGCGATGGCGCGGCCGCGACGCCGGGCGGCAAGGCCGCCGTCGTACTGAGCCTGGTGGGCGGCAAATGGACCACATTCCGCGCGTTGGCCGAACACATGACCAACGACGTCCTCCGGGAACTCGGAAAAGAACGCAAGGTCTCGACGGCGAAACTCGCCATCGGCGGCGGCGCGGGCTTCCCCGTGACCGCCCAGGCCGAACAGGAATGGATCAAGTCGCATATGGGACCGGGGTTGGATGCGGGCCGGGTTGAAGGGCTGCTGACCCGCTACGGCACCCGCGCCGGGGAAGTCATCGCTTTCCTGAAAGCCGGCGAGGACGCCCCGCTGCGGTCCACCCGCGAACTCAGTGTCAGGGAACTGGAATTCATGGCACATAACGAGCAGGTAGGGCACTTGGTTGACGTGCTGATCCGCCGCACCTCGCTCGCATTCCGTGGCCTGGTCACGGGCGAACTGCTGAACGAGATTGCCGAGGCACTTGGTGGCCCCCTCGGTTGGGACGCCACGAAACGGCAGGCGGAAGTCCGCCTCGCGCAGGAGGTCCTGCACCGTTACCACAAGGTCAACGTGCACAGCCTGGTGGACTGAAACCCACCACCGGAACGGCACTGGCGACGGTGCCGTTCCAACAGCCTCTTCCACCCGCGAGGGGGCTGATAACAGAAGAATGAGGAGTCAAAGATGTCTCTTGGAATTGTTTTCCTTTCCGAAGTATTCGGAACCATGATGCTGACCCTTCTGGGTTGCGGTGTCGTGGCCAACGTTGCGCTCAAAGGCACCAAGGGCAACAACGCTGGATTCTTGATGGTGACCTGGGGCTGGGGAATTGCGGTCTTCGCGGGCGTCTTTGTGGCCGCAAAGTCCGGGGCCCACCTCAACCCCGCCGTCACCCTGGGCCTGCTCGTCAAGGGCAGCAAGGAATACGCCCCCGACGTCGCAGTCACCTTTGGGTCCACGCTGACCTACTTCGGCGGCGAACTCCTGGGCGCCTTCCTTGGTGCCGTGGTGTGCTGGCTCGCGTACAAGCAGCACTTCGACGCCGAGCCCCTTCCGGCCAACAAGCTGGGCACCTTTTCCACCGGCCCCGCCATCCGTTCCACGCCGTGGAATCTGATCACCGAAATCATCGGCACCTTCGTGCTGGTCTTCGTGATCCTGACCTTCGGCGGTACGCCTTCGGGCCTTGGACCGCTGGCCGTGGCACTGCTCGTTGTCGGCATTGGCGTGTCGCTTGGCGGACCCACCGGCTACGCCATCAACCCCGCACGTGACCTCGGCCCGCGCATTGCGCACGCTGTCCTCCCCATCCAGGGCAAGGGTTCCAGCGACTGGGCCTATTCCTGGATTCCGGTAGTGGGACCCCTTGTTGGTGGCGCCCTCGCCGGCCTCGTGGCCATCTGGGTTCCGGACATCATGCCCGCCGTCGCCGGCTGATCCCTTTCCATACAGGCAATACCCAACCACCCAACCACAGACAAGGACGTCACCATGAACCAATACGTCATCGCCATTGACCAGGGCACCACGAGTTCCCGCGCCATCGTGTTCGACCACGCGGGAACCATCGTTTCCACGGGCCAGATGGAGCACGAGCAGATCTTCCCGCAGGCAGGATGGGTGGAGCACAACCCGGCCGAAATCTGGGACAACACCCGCGAGGTCATTGCCTCAGCTCTCTCCAAGGCGAACCTGACACGGCACGATATTGCCGCCGTCGGAATCACCAACCAGCGCGAAACCGCGGTGGTTTGGGACAAGAACACCGGCGAGGCCGTCTACAACGCGATCGTCTGGCAGGACACCCGGACCCAGCCGATCGTCGACGAACTGGCCAAGGACGGGGGAGTGGAGCGGTTCAAACAGAAGGTAGGCCTGCCGCTGGCCACGTACTTCTCCGGGACCAAGATCAAATGGATCCTGGACAACGTCGAAGGAGCCCGGGAGAAGGCCGAAGCGGGAGACCTCCTCTTCGGAAACACCGACGCCTGGGTGCTGTGGAACCTCACCGGCGGGACCGACGGCGGCGTGCACGTTACCGATGTCACCAACGCCTCACGCACATTGTTCATGGACCTGGAGACGCTTCAGTGGGACCAGGAGATCCTGGACATCTTTGGGGTTCCGGCCTCCATGATGCCGGCCATCAAGTCCTCCTCCGAGGTCTACGGCCAGGTCCACACGTCCCAGTTGCTCCGGGAAACCCCGGTTGCCGGCATCCTGGGCGACCAGCAGGCAGCCACGTTCGGCCAGGCGGCTTTCCAGCCCGGTGAAGCCAAGAACACCTATGGCACCGGATGCTTCCTGATCTTCAACACCGGCGAGGAGATTGTCCATTCCAAGAACGGCCTGCTGACCACGCTTGGCTACAAGTTGGGAGACCAGAAACCGCACTACGCGCTGGAAGGATCCATCGCGGTCACGGGCTCGCTCATCCAGTGGCTCCGGGACAACCTCGGCATGATCAGTTCGGCCCCGCAGGTGGAAGAACTTGCTGCCGCGGTGGAGGACAACGGCGGCGTGTACATCGTGCCCGCCTTCTCCGGCCTCTTCGCCCCGTACTGGCGTGCCGACGCGCGCGGCGCGATCGTAGGTCTCACCCGGTACGCCAACAAGGGCCACATCGCCCGGGCAGCCCTGGAAGCCACGGCCTTCCAGACCCGCGAGGTACTGGACGCTGTCAACGCGGACTCCGGCGTGCCGCTCACCGAGCTGAAGGTCGACGGCGGCATGGTCGCCAACGATGCCCTCATGCAGTTCCAGGCGGACATCCTGGGCGTCCCGGTGGTCCGGCCGAAGGTCATTGAAACCACCGCCCTCGGTGCTGCCTACGCCGCCGGCCTGGCTGTGGGCTTCTGGAACGACCTCGGCGAGCTCAGTGCCAACTGGGGCGAGGACAAGCGCTGGGAACCGCAATTGGATGCGGCAGAGCAGGAGCGGCAGTTGCGGTTGTGGAAGAAGGCTGTGACCAAGTCCATGGATTGGGTGGACGAGGATGTGAAGTAGTCCTCGCTGACGAGGTTCCGGGGACTCCCGCCCGCCCGTCCCCAGCTGCTCCCGCCGCTCGCAAGCTCGCGGTGGGGCCCTCGCAGCTGGGGGCCCATCGCGGTGCCCACCACACCATGGCGGGAGTCCCCGGAACCTCTGTCTGCCCAGGCTCCGCGCCGCACCAACCGCATGGGCTTGGTGCGGTAAGGTATGTGTATGCGTGCGAACCTTCTGCTTAGTTAGCCGCCCGGCAATCTTCGCCGTGCGGCCGCCCCTCCATTGTCGAGGGGCTTTTGTGTGTCCGGGGGTTTTTGTGCCTTTGGGATCGTGCGACAACAGCAGAAGGTAATTCCGCCATCGAGAACAGAAGAGGGCAGCAGTGAGCGTTCAGCCGGAGACAGAGACCGGAACAGCACAGGCAACGGCAGCCGGAGCACCCGAAGAGGGCGTCTACAGCTTCGCGGCCATGGAAGCCAAGTGGCCGCAGGTCTGGGACGACCTCAAGGTGTTCACCCCCGTAGATGACGGTTCGCGGGAGCGCCGCTATGTGCTGGACATGTTCCCCTACCCCTCAGGCGACCTCCACATGGGCCACGCCGAGGCTTTCGCCATGGGCGATGTCGTGGCGCGCTACCTCCGGCAGAAGGGCTACGACGTCCTGCATCCGATCGGCTGGGACTCCTTTGGCCTGCCCGCCGAGAACGCGGCCATCAAGCGCAATGCCCACCCCAGCGAGTGGACCTACGCCAACATCGATACGCAGGCCGCGTCCTTCAAGCGCTATGCCATTTCCGCCGACTGGTCCCGCCGCCTGCACACCTCCGATCCCGAGTACTACCGCTGGACGCAGTGGCTGTTCAAGCGCTTCTACGAGCGCGGCCTGGCCTACCGCAAGGACTCGCCGGTCAACTGGTGCCCCAAGGACCTCACCGTCCTGGCCAACGAACAGGTGGTCAACGGTGCCTGTGAACGCTGCGGCACTCCCGTCACCAAGAAGTCGCTGAACCAGTGGTACTTCAAGATCACGGAGTACGCCGATCGCCTGCTCGAAGACATGGACCAGTTGCAGGGCCACTGGCCCGAACGGGTCCTCGCCATGCAGCGGAACTGGATCGGCCGCTCGGAAGGCGCCCACGTCCGCTTCGTCATTGAAGCCGAAGGAAGCCGCCCCGAACGCGAAGTCACTGTCTTCACCACCCGGCCGGACACCCTGTACGGCGCAACCTTCTTTGTTGTCGCAGCAGACGCCCACCTGGCCCTGGACCTGGTCACCCCGGAACAGCATGACGAACTCATGGCGTACCGCGAAAAGGTCAAGGCGCTCTCGGAAATCGAGCGCCAGTCCACAGAGCGGGAAAAGACCGGTGTGTTCACTGGCCGCTACGCCATCAATCCGCTCAACGGCGAAAAGCTGCCCGTGTGGGCCGCGGACTACGTGCTGGCCGACTACGGGACGGGCGCCATCATGGCTGTTCCCGCACACGACCAGCGCGACCTGGATTTCGCCAAGGCGTTCAACCTGCCTGTCCGCGCCGTACTGAACACGGGTGAGGACGATCCTGCGGAATCCGGCGTAGCCACCGCAGGCGAAGGCACCCTGCAGAACTCGGGCGCACTGGACGGCCTGAGCAAGGCCGAGGCCATCCCTGCTGCCATCGACATCCTGGAAAAGCAGGGCACCGGGGAGAAGTTCGTCAACTTCCGCCTCCGCGACTGGCTGCTGAGCCGCCAGCGGTTCTGGGGCACGCCGATTCCGATCATCCACTGTGGAGAATGCGGCGAGGTGCCGGTTCCGGATGACCATCTGCCGGTGAGGCTGCCTGAAGATCTCCGCGGAGAGGCGCTGGCGCCCAAGGGCACATCACCGCTGGCCGCCGCCGTCGAATGGGTCAACGTCGAGTGCCCCAACTGTGGCCGCGCCGCACAGCGCGATACCGACACCATGGACACGTTCGTCGATTCGTCCTGGTACTTCCTGCGTTTCGTCTCGCCGAACTTCACTGAAGGCCCGTTCGATCCGGCGAAGATCAACGACTGGATGCCGGTAGGGCAGTATGTAGGCGGCGTGGAGCACGCCATCCTGCACTTGCTGTACGCCCGCTTCTTCACCAAGGTCATCAAGGACATCGGCCTGATTGAAGCCAACGAGCCCTTCAGTGCCCTGCTCAACCAGGGCCAGGTGCTCAATGGCGGCAAGGCCATGAGCAAGTCCCTGGGCAACGGCGTGGACCTCGGCGAACAGCTGGACAAGTTCGGTGTGGACGCTGTCCGCCTGACCATGGTCTTTGCTTCTCCGCCCGAGGACGACGTTGACTGGGCTGACGTTTCGCCTGCCGGGTCGGGCAAGTTCCTGGCCCGTGCGTGGCGCCTTGGCCAGGACGTCACCAGCGAACCCGGCACCGATCCGGCCACGGGCGACCGTGCCCTGAGGACCGTGACCCACAAGACCATTGCCGATGCCGCGGAACTGCTGGACAACAACAAGTTCAACGTGGTTGTCGCGCGCCTCATGGAGCTGGTCAACGCGACGCGCAAGACCATCGACTCCGGTGCCGGTGGAGCCGATCCCGCAGTCCGTGAGGCCGTTGAGGCTGTTACCGTGATCCTCAGCCTCTTCGCTCCGTACACTGCGGAGGATCTGTGGAACGCCCTTGGCCACCCTGCCTCCGTGGCCAACGCAGGGTGGCCCGCACACGACGAGTCCTTGCTGGTCCAGGAAACCGTCACTGCCGTTGTCCAGGTGCAAGGGAAAGTCCGTGACCGCCTGGAAGTCTCCCCGGACATCAGCGAAGACGAATTGCGTGAACGCGCGCTGGCATCGGAAAACGTCCAGCGCGCCATGGACGGCCGTGGCATCCGCACCGTCATCGTGCGGGCACCTAAACTGGTGAACATCGTTCCTGCCTAGCGGGGATTGTGCGGCCGCCGGCACTGTGCCGGCGGCCAGCCATCATCTTTGGAGGTTGCGTGCCTGAGCGAGAACCACCCGCGTGGATGTGGCTCAAGGAAAGAGTGGCGCGCCTCCGGCAGCCAGCGGCACCGGTTCCTGTCGCTGACGAGCCCCTTGCCGCCGTCGTCACGACTGCCGTGGTCACCGATTCGGCGGCCGCGTTGCCCGCTGACTGGGTTTCCGCCTTTACGGCCGACGGTCGTTTGGCTGTTGTTCCCATGCCGGTGATGGTGGGAAACGAAATATACGGTGAAGGTGAAGACGACATCACCCAGACGTTGTCGTTGGCGCTTGCCTCCGGCGCCTCGGTGAAGACCTCACGGCCATCGCCAGGCCAATTCGAGCAGGCGTATCTGGCCGCCCAACGTCGTGGATTTGAGGCCGTAGTCTCCATCCACATCTCGTCCGAACTCTCCGGAACCGCCGATGCAGCCCGCCTTGCTGCAGCCCGGGTGACCATACCCGTGGAAATCGTTGATTCCCGGACAGTAGGTATGGCGCAGGGGATGGGTGTTCAGAGCGCCGTGGTTGCCGCGGCCGACGGCCGGGGAGCCGCCGAGGTCCGGGACTTCGCCGTGGAGCGTATGGACCGCACCAAGGTCTACTTCTACGTCCCCAGCCTTGAGCAGCTTCGCCGCGGCGGCCGCATCGGCGCCGCCGCCTCGCTCCTGGGAACGGTGCTTTCCATCAAACCGATCCTTGCCGTCGACGGCGGCAAGATCGTCCCGCTGGAAAAGGTCCGGTCCGCTGTACGGGCCATCTCCCGGTTGGAAGAGATCGTCGTCGCCGACGTCGCGTCCCGCGCTCCCGGCCAGGCGCGTCTGGCCGTACACCACTTCGGGAATCCAGCCGAGGCAAAGTCACTTGCCGCCCGGCTCGCCGAAAAATGTCCCCAGTCTCCGCTTGCCCAGATCAGTTCCCTCCCCGCCGTTCTTGCCGCACACGCCGGTCTGGGTGTGTTGGCCGTCATTGTGGGAGAAAGCAGCACGCCGGGCAATTGACGGCTTTATCCACATAGTCCCGATGGGGAACAGTGCCCGTTCGGACCCGGCCATAGGCTCAATTCATGCCACGCCGGACCCAGGACGCCTCGTCCGATGCCGCAACCGCGGTGTTCAGGCGGCGGCTGTCCCGTCATGTCCAGCCCGCTGTGCAGGCGGAACCGCTGCTGGCGATTGCGGTGGAGGAGCAGACCTCCGACGGCGGTGACAGTGCCGGACTGCCGACGGCGGTCCCTTCCCGTTTCCGGTGGCGCAGCCCCCGCGCCGTGGTGTTCGTAGTGGCTGCGGCCGCCGTGGTGGCGGCCGTGTGCTTTGTCTGGCAAACCGGCCAGGACCAACCCTTGATCGAACCGCTCACCCCTGCTGCAACCTCCGAGGCAGCAGTTCCCGGTGCGGAGGCCGGGCAAGTCACGATGCCCGGTGCGACCGTGGTCATCCACATCGCCGGTGCCGTGCAAAAACCTGGAGTGGTCTCCTTGCCGGAGGGCAGCAGGGTTTTCCAGGCCATTGACGCGGCCGGAGGTGCTGCCCAGGATGCCCGTCTTGACGGACTGAACCTGGCCGAAGTGGTGGCGGACGGGGCCAAGATCGTGGTGCCGCGTGCCGGGGATGCGCCCGTCCCGTCTCCGGTGCAGGAACAGTCTGAAGCGGAAGCCGGAAGTGCCGCCGGGCCGGGAAGTTCGGCCAAAGTCAATATCAACACCGCCAGTGTCGAGGAGCTCGGCACGTTGCCCCGCGTGGGACCCGTCATGGCGCAGCGCATCGCGGACTGGCGAAAGGATCACGGCCCCTTCACGTCCGTCGAGGAATTGGACGCGATCGACGGCATCGGCCCCAAGCTCATGGAATCGCTCAAGGGCCTGGTGACGGTGCAGGGTGGCTGAGTCCGCCGAAGGAACCTCGGCCAGGCGACTGGACGTACGCCTGGTCCCGACAGCCCTCGCAGCCTGGTCGGCTGCTTTGGCGGGAACGGTGGCTCCTCAGCCGTGGTCCGCCTCGATCTGCGCTGTGCTGGTGGTGGGTGCCTTGGGTTTGACGGTGTCCGGACGGAAACGCCGACGCCGGGGGATGTGGGTGCGGACCACGTCGTCCACCCTCGCGCTGGCCTGCGTGGCCGGTGCCGCCGTGGCCCTGCACTGTGCCCTGGACATGGCCTGGCGCGAGCAGGGCCCGCTTGCCGCCGCTGCCGCCCGAAATGATGGAGTGGTCATTACGGTCCGCGTTACCGGTCCTCCGGCGGCGCTGTCCGTTCCAGGGCATTCCGGGGAAAGCCGGTGGGCCGTCCCGACGCAGGTGGAACACTTCACCTCCCAAGGCAATACCGTGACAGATTCGGCTGCGGTGTTGGTCATCGGTGGGGACGCCTGGGAGCGCGTGCAGCCGGGACAATCGCTGAGAACCGCGGGAACCCTGGGGGAGGGCAAGCAGGGCCAGCCCGAGGCCGCTGTCCTGGCCGCGTCAACGGCGCCCGTGCTGGTCGCTGATTCCTACGACCCCCAACAAACCGCGGCCCGGGCCCGGGAGCAATTCCGCAAAGCGTCGGCTTGGTTGCCCCCGGACGCGGCAGGCCTGCTGCCGGGCATGGTTACCGGCGACACCTCCACGCTGCCGGAGAGCCTCGAATCGGCCATGAAAACTACGGGCATGACCCATCTGACCGCGGTCAGCGGTGCAAACTGCAGCCTGGTCCTGGGTGGATTCATCCTGCTGGCCCGGACTTTCCGCCTGCCGCGGCCCCTGGCGGCCATCAGTGGGGTTGCCGGTCTGGCGGCCTTCGTGGTCCTGGTCGGACCGGATCCGAGCGTCCTGCGGGCGGCGGTCATGGGCACGGTGGGGCTGGCCGCCCTCACCGCGGGGCGTCGCGGCAGGTCACTGTCCTTCCTCTGCCTTGCGAGCACCTCGCTTTTGCTCCTTGACCCCGGCTTGTCTGTGTCATTTGGGTTCCTGCTTTCCGTCCTGGCCACCCTCGGTATCGTGTTGTTCGCTGGCCGCCTGGCGTCATGGTTTCCGGCATGGGTTCCCGCGTGGTTGGCCACGGGCATCGCCGTTCCACTGTCAGCGCAGTTCATGTGTGGACCCGCCATCGTTGCGCTGCAGCCCCAATTCTCGCCCTACTCCCTCGCAGCCAATGTGCTGGCTGGGCCATTGGTAGCCCCCGTCACCATCCTCGGAACCATCTCCGTGCCGTTGGCTTCGGTGCCATGGCTGGCCGCGGCGCCCGTGGCCGTGGCGGGGACCAGCGCCGGAATGGTGGCAGCTGTGGCCCGGTTCTTCGCCGCCCTGCCAGGTGCTGCCATGCCGTGGGCGGAGGGGCCGGTGGGGATCGCATCCATGCTTGCCTTCTCCACCGTTGCTGTCCTCGTAACGTGGAGCATGCTCCATCCGGCAGGCTTCCGCGTGGCGGTGCTGAACTTCCACAGCAACATCATGAAGGGCCTGGAATCCCTCGAGCGACCTGCTTCGTGCCGGGCTGCGCTGCGGGGTGCCGGTCGACGCCATCAACACCTACGCCGCGGACGTGGCAGACTTAAACCTTGCGCAAACCCGTCCGGAAGGAATCACCAGTGGCTGCTGCCCAGAACACCCGGGCCAAGAACATCCCGGCGAACAACGCCGGATGGCGCGACGCCACGCCTGCCGCCGTAGTGCTGGTCACCGGACCGGAAGAGTACTTGGGAATCCGTGCTATGGACCGCATCAGGTCCCTGGTCCGCTCCTCAACCCCGGATGTGGAGCTGACCAGGCTCAACGCGGGAGCATACGAGGGCGGCTCCTTGGCCATGACGGTAACCCCGTCGCTTTTCGGTGAAGGAAAGCTGGTCGAAGTCGAAGGCCTCGAGTCGATGAACGACGCCTTCCTTGCTGACGCCATGAAGTACCTTCCCCAGCCGGAGGACGACGTGGTCCTTGTCCTGCGGCACGCGGGGGGAGTCCGGGGCAAGAAGTTGCTTGACGCCGTCAAGGCCGCAGGCTGGCCCGTGATCGACTGCCAGCCCCTCAAAAAGGACTCCGACAAGACGGCATTCGTCGTAGCGGAGTTCAAAGCCGGCGGCCGGCGGATCGAGGGCGGTGCGGTCCAGGCCCTCGTCAATGCGGTGGGAGCCAATCTTTCGGAGCTTGCCGCAGCATGTAACCAACTCATCGCCGATGCCACCACTGCCGTCACCGCGGACACCGTGGACAGATACTATGGGGGCCGCGTCGAGGCCACGGCCTTCAAAGTAGCGGACGCGGCCATGGCGGGAAATGGTCCGTTGGCCCTCTCCACCCTGCGGCACGCGGTCTCCACCGGAGTTGATCCCGTTCCGTTGGTGGCGGCACTGGCGGCCAAACTGCGGACCATTGCCAAAGTGGCGGGCGCCAAGGGGTCCTCAGCGACCATCGCGAAGAGCCTGGGCATGCAGCCCTGGCTCGTGGAGCAGGCGCAGCGGGATGTCCGCCGTTGGACTCCCGAGGGGCTCATCCGCTCCATCCAGGTCATTGCCGAGGCTGACGCCCAGGTCAAGGGTGAGTCGAGGGATCCCGTGTATGCCGTGGAGCATGCAGTCACAGTCATCTCGACGTCGGCCCAGCGCAAGTGAGGACGCCCTGGTTGGGCTGGGCGCTGGGCTGGGCTTAAAAGCCAGGAGGCCGGCACCCGTGGGTGCCGGCCTCCTGTTCAGCTCAGTCGAACTGGAAAAACCTTAGAGTGCGTTGACCTTCTTGGAGATCGCCGACTTGCGGTTAGCAGCGTTGTTCTTGTGAATAACGCCCTTGCTGACAGCCTTGTCCAGCTTACGGCTGGCAGCAGCAAGTGCAGTTCCAGCAGCATCCTTGTCAGCAGACGCAACGGCGGTGTTGACGGCGCGGATGGCCGTCTTCAGCTCGGACTTGACTGCGTTGTTGCGCAGGCGAGCCTTCTCGTTGGTGAGGATGCGCTTCTTCTGGGACTTGATATTAGCCACGTATGAACTCTCTTTTTAATGCGGAAATGGTCTAGAGGGTTGTCAGGTTGGCCATCGACTGAGCGGCGTGGGGATGCCTATGGCAGCCAACCATGTGTGGCCGTCGACCTGCACGGACACACAGCTATAAAGAATAGCAGAAAGACGAGCGAACTGCGGAATGCCTCAGTTCCTGGTGGACTTCCCGTGCAGGGCCAGAGCGACATCACCGAAGGCAGCTTTACCGAGGACAGCCCCTTCGCGCCGGACCGCGCCCGGATCCAGTCGGATGACGCGGTCCACTTTGACTTCGCTGGGGCGGCCCTGGCGGTCCCACGGACCCGCGCCGATGTCCACGTAGTCGTCCGCCCGCATCCCGTTGTCGTGGTCCTTGGAGGTCAGCATCAGTCCAAGAAGCCACTTTCCATCACGTCCCACCAGCAGCACGGGCCGGTCCTTGCCCTGCGCGTGATCCTCCTCGTACGGCACCCAACTCCACACGATCCCGCCCGGATCGGGCTTCCCGTCCGGTTTGGGGGCGTAATGCGGTGTGACCCGGCCGTGGTAGTCGCCGGGATAAGCGCCTGACCCGTTGACGACGTCGTTTGGCCGGCTCTGCTGCCCCGTGGACACACGCCGCTGTGGGGTACCGCTGCGGGGAGCGGCTTTGGTGCCGGCACCTCCCAACGCCTTGAGGGAACGGAGGATGAAGGTGCCGAGGGGTCGCAAGTCCAAAGCCATGGGATAAAGCTACCCCTTGGCCACGGGGTGCGTCGGACCGGAATGTACGTTGAACGGCCGGTTCATGGGACACTGGAGGATCAGATATGCGGTATGTCCTGCGCTGGCCCCTGCCCAGTGAACGGTGAAGCCGCGTGAATGCCGACAGTTAGGACCCTGCGTGTCTCCCATGGCCCGCACCGCACCGGTGCCCGCCGCAACAGATCCGGCCATCATCCGGAACTTCTGCATCATCGCCCACATCGACCACGGCAAGTCCACCCTGGCCGACCGCATGTTGCAGTTCACCGGCGTCGTTCAGCAGCGCGACATGAAGGCCCAGTATCTGGACCGCATGGACATTGAGCGTGAGCGCGGCATCACCATCAAGTCCCAGGCCGTCCGGATGCCATGGGAAGTCGAAGGCACCGCCTACGCCCTGAACATGATCGACACCCCCGGCCACGTGGACTTTACGTACGAGGTCTCCCGCTCCCTGGCAGCTTGTGAAGGCGCAGTGCTGCTGGTCGACGCGGCCCAGGGCATCGAGGCGCAGACCCTGGCCAACCTTTACTTGGCGATGGAAAACAACCTCACCATCATTCCCGTGCTGAACAAGATTGACCTCCCGGCAGCCCAGCCGGAGAAGTATGCGGCTGAACTGGCCAATCTCATTGGTGGCGACCCGGATGACGTCCTCAAGGTGTCCGGCAAGACCGGCGTAGGCGTCGAGGCGCTCCTGGACAAGATTGTCCACGATCTCCCGGCTCCCGTGGGCGATCCCAATGCCCCTGCGCGAGCCATGATCTTTGACTCGGTGTATGACACCTATCGTGGCGTTGTCACCTACGTCCGGGTGGTGGACGGCAAGCTCAACCCACGCGAACGAATCCAGATGATGTCCACCCGCGCTTCGCATGAGCTGCTCGAAATCGGTGTCAGCTCACCGGAACCCACGCCATCCAAGGGCCTCGGTGTGGGTGAGGTGGGATACCTCATCACCGGAGTGAAGGATGTCCGCCAGTCCAAGGTTGGTGATACGGTCACCAACCTGGCCAAGCCGGCATCCGAGTCGCTCAGCGGCTACGCCGACGCCAAGCCCATGGTCTTCTCCGGTCTCTATCCGCTGGATGGTACGGATTACCCGGTCCTCCGCGACGCCCTGGAAAAGCTGATGCTTAATGACGCCGCGCTCGTGTACGAGCCGGAGACTTCGGCAGCGCTGGGCTTTGGATTCCGGGTCGGTTTCCTCGGCCTGCTGCACCTTGAAATCACGCGTGAGCGCCTGGAGCGGGAGTACAACCTCGACCTCATCTCAACTGCGCCCAACGTGGAGTACGAGGTAACGCTCGAGGACAAGAAGGTGGTCCACGTCACGAACCCGAGCGAGTACCCTGTGGGTAAGATCGCCGAGGTCCGTGAGCCGATGGTGTCAGCTACTGTCCTCGCCCCCAATGAGTTCGTCGGTGCCATCATGGAACTCTGCCAAAGCCGCCGAGGCCAGATGAAGGGCATGGACTACCTCTCCGAGGATCGTGTTGAGCTCAGGTACTGGATTCCGCTTGCTGAAATCGTGTTCGACTTCTTCGACCTCCTCAAGTCCAAGACCCGTGGCTATGCGTCGCTGGACTGGAAGGCGGACGGCGAACAGGTGGCCGATCTCGTCAAGGTGGACATCCTCCTCCAAGGCGAACAGGTGGATGCCTTCAGTGCCATCACCCACCGCGACAAGGCCTACTCGTACGGGGTCATGATGACCTCGAAGCTTCGCGAGCTCATTCCGAGGCAACAATTCGAGGTGCCCATCCAGGCCGCCATCGGCTCGCGGATCATCGCCCGTGAAAGCATCAGGGCCATCCGCAAGGACGTCCTTGCCAAGTGCTATGGCGGTGACATCACCCGTAAGCGCAAGCTGCTTGAGAAGCAAAAAGAGGGCAAGAAGCGCATGAAGATGGTGGGTCGTGTGGAGGTTCCCCAAGAGGCCTTCATCGCAGCCCTCACCACGGACGAGTCCAAGGACAAGGCCAAGAAGTAAATGCCCAGCGTCCTTCCTTTGGGCGATCCGGCACCTGCGGACGGGCTCCTGCCCCCGCAGGTGCTCAGTGGCGTCCAAGACCGTAAATTCGGCCTGTATGTCCACATCCCGTTTTGCGCGGTCCGCTGCGGTTACTGCGATTTCAACACCTACACCGCCACTGAACTGGGCGGCGGCGCGTCGCAGGACGCCTATGCCGGCACGGCCGTGGCCGAAGTGGATTTCGCCGTTCGCGCGCTGGAGGCTTCCGGCGTTCCATCCCGCCCGCTGAGCACCGTGTTCTTCGGCGGTGGCACCCCTACGCTGCTCCCGGCGGAAGACCTGGCACGGATCCTGCGTGCCGCCGTCGGACACTGGGGACTTGGGCCGGACGCAGAGGTGACCACCGAGGCGAACCCTGATTCCGTCACGCCCGAGTCCCTCCAAGTGCTCGCGGATGCCGGGTTTACCCGGGTGTCGTTCGGCATGCAGTCCGCTGTGCCGCATGTCCTCAAGGTCCTTGACCGCACCCACACCCCCAGCAGGGTCCCGCTGGTTGTTCAATGGGCACGCGACGCGGGCCTGGCGGTAAGCCTCGACCTGATCTACGGCACCCCGGGTGAGTCCATGGACGACTGGCGGCTGTCCTTGGAAACCGCCCTGTCCTACGATCCTGACCACATCAGTGCGTACGCGCTGATCGTCGAGGATGGCACCAAACTGGCTGCCCAGATCCGGCGTGGGGAAGTGCCGGGAATCGACGACGACGACCACGCAGCAAAGTACGAGCTCGCCGACCAGCTGATTTCAGCGGCAGGCCTCACCTGGTACGAGGTCAGCAACTGGGCCAGGACTCCCGAGCAGGCGTGCCGCCACAACCTCGCCTATTGGCGGGGCGACGACTGGTGGGGGATCGGCCCGGGAGCCCATTCCCATGTTGGCGGTGTCCGGTGGTGGAACGTCAAGCACCCCACTGCCTACGCTTCACGGCTGGCGGCGGCAACGTCGCCTGCTGCGGGCAGGGAAACCCTCGACGCCGGTACGCGGGAAGTGGAGCGCATCATGCTTGAGGCGCGCCTTGGCTCGGGATTGGACGTGGATGCCTTGGACAAAGTGGGCAGGCATGCCATGGCCGGGCTGATTGCCGATGGCCTGGTGGATCCCGCTGCCGCCTTCAAAGGCCGCTTGGTGCTGACCCTCAAGGGCCGTTTGTTGGCGGACGCAGTGGTGCGCAGGATCCTGCCGGACTGACCGCCCGCGGCGCTATTTGATCCAGCGCAGGTTGAAGCGGTAGCGGTGGGGTTGGCCGTGGTTGACGCGGATGCCCGCGGAAACGGAGAAGCACGTCAGGGCCACCCAGATGGCTGTCGCGATGACCGCGAAGATGTTGCCCACAACCGGCAGCAGGACCAGGATGTTCGCCAACACGGCCGCGATGGTGGGCGGAAGCGTGAAGTTCAGGGCTTCCTTGGACTCCTGCGCCGTGAACGGTCCACGCTCGCGGAAGATCAAGTAGATGAGCAAGGACGGAAGGCAGCCGAGGATTCCACCGAAGTGCGCCAACGTGGCCCACTGCCGGTCTTCGCTTGCCGTAAGGGGCAGTGCATTCGCAGGTGCGCCATGGTACTGGGGCTGGCCTGCGGCCCTGCCCTGTTCTTCTGGAGCGTTCTCTGCCACGGTGTCTTCCCTTTGCTGTAAAAATGCGGTGTTGCTGTCCCAGAATACTGGGTCCGGACTCCCTGCAGGGACCATCCGCCCCTGAAACGGGCAGGTGTCCCTGCTCAGGGGGCGGTCAGGAAGTCGATGACTTCCTCCACGCGCCCCAGAAGGGACGCTTCCAGGTCCGCATACGTCCGCACGGCACCGAGCAAGCGCTGCCAGCCGAGCCCGATGTCCTCCGCCGTTTCGTGCGGCCAGCCGAAAGCCCTCAGGATTCCCGTCTTCCAATCCGTGCCGCGAGGCACGTCAGGCCACTGTTCGATGCCCAGTACCTTGGGGCGGATCGCCTGCCATACATCGACGTAGGGGTGTCCCACGATCAACACGTTTCCCTTGGCTCCCGGTACCTGCATGGCCTCGGCCGCAATGCGTGACTCCTTCGAACCGGCCACCAAGTGGTCCACCAGGATTCCGAGCTTGCGTTGCGGACCGGGTCCGAAGGCGGCGATGGCGGACCGGAGGTCGTCCACGCCATGGAGCGGCTCCACGACGATGCCTTCCACCCGGAGGTCGTCACCCCAGACCTTTTCCACGAGTTCGGCGTCGTGCTTGCCTTCCACCCAGATCCGGCTGGCTTTTGCCACTTGTGCGCGTTGGCCCTGGACTTTGACAGAGCCCGACGCCGTCCGGCCGGGCTGGACAGCGCCGGCCGGTTGCCTGGCGGCCGGGGGGAGCAGACGAATGGCCTGGCCCTCCAGGAGGAAGCCGAACCCCAGTTGGAAGGACCGCGTCTTGCCCCGGCGGTCCTCAAGCGACACGATGTGCATTCCGCCGGACTTCTCTACCCGGACGACCTCGCCCACCCACCCGGATTGGACGTCTTCCAGGACCATCCCGCGCTGGACAGGCACGTCCGGAAGCTGCTGTTTGACGGGTGCGGAAAGGTCCTGCGGACCCCATGTGTCGAAAGCCAAGGACTTCATACCTCTTCGCGCTGGGTTTGATGGGCCGGTACCGGGTGGAGCCGGCTCCCCGGACGTCATCCGCGGGCGTTTTCAATGCTAGCAACGGGGTGGCCCATACTAGACTTGTTAGCACTTAGGCATGTTGAGTGCTAAAAGCAAGGGTCAGCCCGGGTCCATCCCATGCCGGGCAGCCCGCATTCGGAGCGTCGACAGGAGGTGTTGCACATGAGTGAGCCGCGCAAGCTGGAAGTGTTGCGTGCCATCGTCGAGGATTACGTGCACTCACGGGAACCTGTCGGCTCCAAGGCACTGGTGGAGAGGCACCATCTGGGCGTTTCCAGTGCCACCATCAGGAATGACATGGCCGTCCTGGAAGAGGAAGGCCTCATTGCCGCTCCGCACACCAGCGCGGGCCGCATTCCCACGGACAAGGGCTACAGGTTGTTCGTGGACCGGATTTCCCAAGTGAAGCCGCTCTCGGCCGCCGAGCGCCGGGCCATCCATTCCTTGCTTGAAGGCCCCGACGATCTTGACGACATCCTGGAGCGGACAGTCAGGCTCCTGTCGCAGTTGACCAACCAGGTAGCGGTGGTGCAATACCCGCACTCCAAGCGGGCCTTGGTCCGGCATGTGGAGTTCGTGCTGCTGGCACCCAAGCAGGTGCTGGTGGTCCTGATCGCGGACACCGGCAGCGTGGGACAAAAAGTCATCGATGCCGGAACCGAGGTCAGCAACGAGTCGTTGCTGGCCCTGCGTGCGAGGTTCCTGGGCAGCATTGCCGGCACTCCTTTGGAGCTGTTGCCGCAGGTGCTGCCCTCCGTCGTGGCCTTGTGCAGGCCGGAAGTCCGTGGGGTGGCGCAGGTCCTGGCCTCCGGACTCCAATCCCTCAGCGATACCAGTCGCGAAGAGCGGATCCTGATGGCGGGAACAGCAAACCTGGCCCGCTCCAACGTGGACTTCCCCCTGAGCATCGGCCCTGTACTTGAGGCCCTCGAGGAACAAGTAGTGATGCTTCGGTTGTTGTCTGACATGGGTGATGATCCGCGCGGGGTCACCGTCAGCATCGGTCGAGAGAACCCCTATGACGGGCTGTCCGAGGCCTCGGTGGTCGCCACGGGTTACGGCTCCGGCGCCAAGGTAGGCATCCTGGGGCCCACCCGGATGGACTATCCCACCACCATGGCCGCCGTGCGGGCCGTGGCCCGCTACCTTTCCCGTATTCTCGGCGGCTGACGCCGGCCACCAACGTAAGAACCGCAGGACAACAAGGAAGAGATACTGACTTTGAGCAGCCACTATGACGTTTTGGGAGTCTCCCCGGAAGCCACCGGAGAAGAGATCAAAAAGGCGTACCGCAAGTTGGCGCGAAAACTGCACCCGGACGTAAACCCGGGCGAGGATGTCGCTGAGCAGTTCAAGGCCGTGACGCACGCTTACGAAGTGCTGTCCGACCCGCAGAAACGCCGCGTGTACGACGCCACCGGCAACGAGAACGGAACCGACAACGGTTTCGGTGGCGGCTACTCCGGGCAGGGCTTTGCCTTCCAGGACATCTTCGATACCTTCTTTGGCGGTGGCGGCGCCGGACACGCAGGTCCTGCCTCACGCGTCCGGCGCGGCCAGGATGCCCTCATCAGCGTCCGCATCGACCTCAAGGACGCGGTCTTCGGCGTCAACAAGAAGCTTGAAGTCGACACCGCGGTTGTCTGCCCCACCTGTGATGGCAGCTGCTGCCGTCCCGGAACGCACCCTGAACGCTGCGACATCTGTGGTGGCAGCGGCCAGGTCCAGCGGGCAGTCCGCTCCATCCTCGGCCAAGTCATGACCACGGCCCCGTGTGGCTCCTGCGAAGGCTTCGGCACCATCATCAAGGACCCCTGCAACGAATGCAGCGGCCAGGGCCGCATCCGCAGCCGCCGCTCGCTGACCATCAAGGTGCCGGCGGGCGTGGCAACGGGAACGCGCATCCAGCTGTCCGGCCAGGGTGAGGCAGGCCCTGCCGGAGGCCCTGCCGGCGACCTCTACGTTGAGATCCGCGTCAACAGCGATTCCACGTACATCCGCGAAGGCGACGACCTCCACGCAACACTGAGCGTGCCGATGACTGCTGCCGCGCTGGGAACGGAACTGACCCTGGAGACCTTCGATGGCGCCCAGGAAATCGACGTCAAGGCGGGCACGCAGTCGGGTGAAATCATTACCCTCCGCGGTTTGGGGGTCACCCATCTTCGTGGCTACGGCCGCGGAGACCTCAAGGTGCACTTGCACGTCGAGACGCCGGTCAAGCTGGATGCCGCGCAGGAAGACCTGCTGAGGCAGCTTGCGAAGTTGCGCGGTGAGCAGTTCACGGAAGGCAAGCTCGTAGCCAGTGGCGGCATGTTCGCCAAGCTCCGGGACAAGCTCGGTAACCTGTAGCGGTGAGCAACCCCGTCTTCTTCACCCCGGCCGGGAGCCTGGACGGACTGGGGCCGGGTTCCGTGTTCATCCTCGAAGGTCCTGAAGCCCGCCACGCCGTGACCGTGAAGCGGTTGGCCGTCGGCGAACCCGTGGATCTCGCGGACGGGTCCGGCGCCCGGCTCACTGGCAAGGTGTCCGACGCCGGCCAAGGCTCGCTTTCGGTGACGGCAACGGACGTGGTCTTCGAGGAACAACCGTCGGTGCGGCTGGTGCTGGTCCAGGCCCTGGCCAAGGGCGACCGGGACGAGCTCGCCATCGAGACCGCCACGGAACTCGGCATCGACGCTGTCATTCCCTGGCAGGCGGAACGTTCCATCGTGCGGTGGAAGGGCGACCGTGCGGCCAAGGCCCATGCAAAGTGGCAGTCGGTGGTCACCGCCGCTGCCAAGCAGGCACGTCGCGCCTGGATCCCCGAGGTCAGGTCCATCGTGGACTCCGCATCGCTGGCCAAGGCAGTCGCTGAGGCAGACGTGGCCGTCATCCTCCATGAGGATGCAAAGAATGGACTGCGGTCCGTCCTGGAAGGCGCGGCCCAACTGGCCGGTGCCGGCCCCGACGCACCCCGGGAAGTCCTGTTGATCGTTGGACCGGAGGGTGGCATCTCGCCGCGCGAAGTAACCCGCCTTAGCGATGCTGGTGCCGTGACGGCCCTGTTGGGCCACCATGTCCTGAGGTCATCGACGGCCGGGCCTGCCGCCGTCGTACTGGCGAGCGATGTCCTGGGGCGCTGGCAGGAGGCTTGACCCAGGGCGTCAGTTGACGTTGAAGAGCCTGGTATCCAGTGTCGATTCGTCGGCTTGCCCGGAACTGTCCACCTGGGTCACGCGAAGCTCGTAGCGCCCGGGCTTCAGCGTGGCGCTGAAGGTGAAGACGCCGAATTGTCCCGGTTCACCGGTGGATTTTACTTGGCCGGTGAGCAGGCTGGTCCTGGCGCCGCCGTTATCCTGCAGGATTTGCCAGTTCACCGGCTTGGAGCTGTCCGTGCTGCGGCCGTTGAACTTGACGGCACCGGCCGGCAAAGTCGTGTCCTCCTGGGGGTCGATGATCCACAGGGGAGCCACCATCGAGGCGTCCCTCGCCATGGGTTGGCCGAGTTTCACTTGGCCGAAGGCCATGAAGTCGGTGTGTCCATCCACCAGGATGACCACCTGGATCTGTTGCCCGGAGTTGATCAGCCCGGAGGACGAGGCTGCGGCAGTGGCTGTGTACACCAACTGCTGGACCGCCCGTTGGGCCATGCCGGCGTCGAGGTTCGAGTTGAAGGCGTCCCGCGAAATGTCCACGGTGATGACGTTCTTGCCTGAGATCGATGTGGCCAGGCTGCCGGGTTCCTGCCATGGGGTGAAGAAATCGTGGTCCAGCGGCTTCTCGGCCATCATGATGCGCAGGGCGGTGGTGACGGGGTTCCCGTCGCCGGAGATGTCCCGGAACTCGCGGTAGAGGTAGACGTTGTCCTTGCTCCGCCCGATCCAATAGACGGGGATCTTGGTGGAGGCCTGGGTGGTTTCCAACGGCGCGTTGCTCGCGGGGGCGTCCTGGACATTGATGGCCGGGCTTGAGGTGGGCGCGGTGGTGCCGCCGTTGGCGATGCAACCGGTCAGGAACAGGACGGCAGCCATAGCGGGCGCGGCAACGGCGGACTTCGTCCGCTTGCGGGCGCCTTGCTGTGGGGTGGCTGACTGCGTGATGTGGGGTTTCCTTGCCTTGCTTCCGCCGGAGTGGGCGTCCGGTCCTGCGCGGGCGGACTTTTCACCCTGCCTTGCCAGCTTGGCACACGTCCGACGGCGGCTGGCCGGGTTTTGCCGGACCAGCACCAACTGAAACAGGATTGATACCGGCTTGATGCCGAGTTGAGACAAACAGCCAACGTTGCGGTGGTGGCATCCGGCTCTTCGTGCGATGGTGCCGTGCCAGTTCGGACGGCCGCTTGCTGGCGTAGGATTGAAGGCATTCCGGCATATGGCCGGACCACGGTGGGCGCGGCGCCTGACCGGGGAAAAGACGATAACCAACCGGAGGAGAACAGGCCGTACGGCCAGCACTATGAGTGAATCCCTGAATGGGCGGCTGCGGACCGGCAACGGGAACCCGGCGGCCACAGAGTTCCCGCACACCTTGCCGGGCACGCGCACGGAAATCGTCACGTTCGACAATTCAGACCAGATGGTTCACTCGCTGGGCAGCCACGACGAAGCCCTGCGTTACATCGAGGACCAGTTCCCGGACGTCAACTTCCATGTGCGGGGCAACGAGTTGTCCATGTCCGGTCCGTCGGCGGTCATCCCGCGGATCATGCGGCTTCTGGAAGAAGTGCGCGGGCTCGTCGCCAAGGGCACTACCGTCACGCCGGACATCCTGCAGCAGCTCGTTTCCCTGCTGGGGGCGCAGTCCGTCCAGAACCCTGTTGACGTCCTGACACACAACATCCTGTCCAGCCGGGGCAAGACCATCCGCCCCAAGACGCTGAACCAGAAGAACTACGTCGACGCCATCGACGACAACACCGTGATCTTCGGCATCGGCCCGGCCGGTACGGGCAAGACGTACCTGGCCATGGCAAAGGCCGTCCAGGCCTTGCAAAACAAGGAAGTCAGCCGGATTATCCTGACGCGTCCGGCAGTGGAAGCAGGGGAGCGGCTGGGCTTCCTTCCCGGTACCCTCAGCGACAAGATCGACCCCTACCTCCGTCCGCTGTACGACGCCTTGCACGACATGATGGACCCCGAGTCGATTCCCCGTCTCATGGCCGCCGGCACCATCGAAGTTGCCCCGCTGGCCTACATGCGTGGTCGGACGCTCAACGATGCCTTCATCATCCTGGACGAGGCGCAAAACACTACTCCGGAGCAGATGAAGATGTTCCTGACGCGCCTTGGTTTCGGTTCCAAGATGGTTGTGACGGGAGACGTGACCCAGATCGACCTTCCCTTCGGCGCAACGTCCGGCCTGCGGATCGTGAGGGAGATCCTGACGGGCATCGACGACGTCAACTTCTCGATCCTGGAGGCGGCCGACGTCGTCAGGCACCGCCTCGTGGCAGACATTGTTTCTGCGTACAGCAAATGGGACGACGCCCACCGCCCGGCGACAGCGGGCACCCAGCACAAACGCGGAGAACACAAATGAGCATTGAGGTCAACAACGAATCCGGCGTGGAGGTGGACGAAGCCCAGCTGGTCACGTTGTCGCGCTTCATCTTCGAGCGCTTGTACATCCACCCCCAGGCCGAGCTGTCCATCTTGTTGGTGGATGAGGCGGCCATGGAGAAACTCCACATCGAACTCATGGATGAGCCAGGGGCCACGGATGTGCTGTCCGTCCCGATGGACGAGTTGACGCCGGGCACCCCGGACCGGCCCACACCCCAGGGCATGCTCGGCGATATTGCCATTTGCCCGCAGGTGGCCGAAGTCCAGGCACGCAATGCGGGACACCCCACGCAGGACGAGATGTTGCTGCTGACCACCCACGGCATCCTGCACCTGCTGGGCTTCGACCACGCCGAGCCGGACGAGAAGGAAGAGATGTTCGGCCTGCAGCGCGAACTGCTGTCTGAGTTCCTGGGCAAGGATGCCCCCATGGAGACCATGCAGTGACCTCGCTCCTCCTGGTCGGCATGGCGCTGGTCTTCCTGAGCTTCGTCGCCCTTCTGACGGCGGCCGAGGCCGCCTTCAATTTCCTGCCCCGGCACGAAGCTGAACAATCCGTGCACCGGAGCAAGGGCAAAGCCCTGGGGAGCATCCTCCAGAACCCCGTTGCGCACATCCGCGCGCTGCGCTTTTGGCGCGTATGGTTCGAAATGGCAGCTGCGGTGGCGGTCGCCGTCGTACTTCACAGCCTGCTGGACAACGTATGGCTCGCCGGGCTCGCAGCCACCGGCATCATGGCGGTCATAGGTTTTGTCCTGGTTGGGGTTTCGCCGCGGCAGCTGGGGAGGGCGCACTCAGGTCCGGTGGTGCGGTTCACGGCACCGCTGATCCGGTTCCTCTGCTGGATACTCGGACCAATTCCCGGGTGGCTCGTGGCCCTGGGCAGCGCGGTGGCACCCGGCGCCCCGGGCGGCGACGACGCTTTCGTCAGCGAGGAAGAGTTCCGGGAGTTCGTGGACCGCGCGGCCGAGTCGGACATGATCGAGGACAACGAGGCCGAACTCATCCACTCGGTGTTCGACTTTGGGGATACCTTGGTGCGGTCGGTCATGGTTCCCCGAACGGACATCGTCAGCATCTGTACCGGTTCCGGGCTGGAAGCGGCGATGGCCCTGTTTCTCCGCTCAGGCTATTCGCGGATTCCGGTCATCGGCGAGAACACCGACCAGATCCGGGGCATCCTCTACCTTAAGGACGTTGCTGCGGCGCTCCACCGCAACGAGCACGGCCTGCAGCCGCACGACGTCGATTCGCTGGCCCGCGAGGTCCGGTACGTTCCGGAGTCCAAGCCGGTGAGCGACCTCTTGAAGGAACTCCAGCAGGAATCGACGCACGTGGCCATCGTGATCGACGAGTACGGTGGCACGGCCGGCCTGGTGACCCTTGAGGACCTCATCGAGGAAATCGTCGGGGAAATCGTGGACGAATACGACGCCGCGGCGGAAGAAGCTGTTGACCTCGGCGACGGAACCTACCGTGTCAGCGCCCGCATGAGCATCGACGATCTTGGCGAACTCTTCGACATGGATCTTGACGACGACGAGGTGGACACGGTGGGTGGCCTCCTGGCGAAGGCGCTGGGCCAGGTACCGATCGTGGGAAGTTCAGTGGAGGTGAACGGGGTGTCGCTCAGGGCCGATAGGCTTGAGGGTCGGCGAAACCGGGTCAGCCACATCATTGCGGCAGCAATGCCAAAAGAAGAAACTGACCTTGAAAACCTTCTCGACGAGGCCGGCACAACGCAACAGGGAGTTCCACGTGAGCAAGCAAAATAAGAAATTCGACGCCGAGGACGCGTTCGGCGGCTTCCACGCCGGTTTCTCGGTCCTGGTTGGCCGCCCCAACGCCGGTAAATCCACCTTGACCAATGCCTTGGTGGGGCAGAAGGTGGCCATCACGTCGGCCAAACCGCAGACCACGCGGCACACGATCCGCGGCATCGTGCACCGGGAAGATGCCCAGCTCATCCTCGTGGATACTCCCGGACTCCACCGTCCCCGCACCCTGCTGGGCAAGCGGCTCAACGAGCTCGTGGCGGACACCCTGGCAGAGGTTGATGCCATCGGTTTCTGCCTTCCTGCGAACGAGAAGATCGGCCCCGGCGACAAGTACATCGCCGCCCAATTGGCGGGAGTGGGCCGCAAGCCCATCGTGGCGATCGTGACCAAGACCGACCTGGTGGACCGGCAGGCCCTGACTGAACAATTGCTTGCCGTCGCCGAACTGGGAAGGGAAGTCCTCGGAGACCAAGGGTGGGCGGACATCGTCCCCGTTTCGGCCGCCGATGGATTCCAGGTCAACACGGTTGCCGATGTCCTCATTGGGCACATGCCGGCATCTCCGCCGCTCTACCCGGATGGCGAACTGACCGACGAACCTGAAGCAGTCATGATTGCCGAACTGATCCGCGAGGCGGCACTCGAAGGTGTCCGCGACGAACTTCCGCACTCGTTGGCCGTGGTGGTCGAGGAGATTGTTCCCCGTGAGGGCCGTACCGAGGACAACCCCCTGCTGGATGTCCGCGTCAATCTTTACGTGGAGCGTCCCTCGCAGAAGGCCATCATCATTGGCAAGGGCGGAAGCCGGCTGCGCGAGGTGGGCACCAACGCACGCAAAGGTATTGAAACGCTGCTGGGCACCCGCATCTACCTGGATTTGCACGTCAAGGTCGCCAAGGACTGGCAGCGGGACCCCAAGCAATTGGTGAAGCTGGGCTTCTGATTGGCCCTACGCATCGGCGTGGTCAGGGGATGGATGAGCAAGTTCACAGAAACGGCCACTATGATTGCGGAGATTCACCTGTTTGAGGAAAGGTAACCGAATAGTGCGACGTCGTGAAGCCCACGCCCAGGGCACCGGCACCGCTGCTCCCGGTGAGGCGCGCCATGGTGGGGGTCCCGAAGGAACTCCGCGCCACATGAACGCGCCCAAGGGGCTGCCCGTGTGGCTGAAAATCGTTACCGGAGTGGTTTCCGTGGCTTTGGTGGCCGGCGTAGCTTTCGCGGCATTCTGGTTCATCCGGCTCCAGAGCAACATCACCAAGGCACCGCTGAGCGCCGGCGACGAGCGGGTTTCCGGCGATGCCACTGTCAACGACAAGTCGGACAGGCTCCAGATCCTCATCCTGGGATCCGACACCCGCGACGGCAAGAACGCGCAATACGGCACGTCTGAGGATTCCACGGGCTACGGCCACTCGGACGTCATGATGTTGCTGGACATCTCTGCCGACAACAAGCGGGTCAGCGTCATGAGCTTCCCTCGTGACCTGCTGGTCGACGTCCCGCAATGCACCGACCACACCAACAACCAGACCTTCCCCGCGCGCAGTGGCGTCATGATCAATGCCGCCATGGCGGAAGCCGGGATCGGTTGCGCCGTGGATACGATCAACAAGCTCACGGGCCTCACCGTGGACCACTTCATGATGGCAGACTTCAACGCGGTCAAGGAGTTGTCCAAGGCCGTTGGCGGCGTGGACGTGTGCGTCAGCGACCCCGTTTTTGACCCCGACTCCGGCCTTCGCCTGGCCAAGGGCAACTCGCACGTGGAAGGTGAGCAGGCTTTGGCCTTCCTCCGTACGCGCCATGCGTTCGGCGACGGCGGCGACCTTGGCCGCATCAAGGGGCAGCAGGCCTTCCTTTCTTCCCTGACCCGGAAGTTGAAGTCCGAAGGCACCTTGGCCAACCCGCAGCGCCTGCTGCAGATTGCCGATGTGGTGACACAGAACCTCACGGTGGACGAAGGCTTGGCCTCGGTCCCAACGTTGCTGACCATCGGCGGCCGGTTGAAGGACATTGATGTCTCCAAGGTGGCGTTTGTCTCTGTGCCCACCCAGCCGGCGGCCGTCGATCCCAACAGGCTTGAATTGGTGGAACCCCAGGCCTCGCAGCTCTTTGCTGCGCTCCGCGCGGACCTTGACCTGACCAACCCGGGAGCTACGTCGAGTCCTTCGGCAACGCCTTCCGCCACGGACGCGGCGTCGGCTGCACCCACTACGGTTGCGCCTCCGGCGTCGGCGTACAACAAGGCCATCCAGCCTGTTTCCGTGGCCAATGGCAGTGGCGTGGGTACGCGGGCACAGGAAATCATGTCCGTTCTGACCGGAAATGGCTTCACCCAGGCGGTGTCCTACCTGGCCAACCCGGTGGAACAGACGGTCGTTTACTACGGTGCCGACTTCGCTGACGTGGCTACGGATGTGGCGGCGCTCTTCGGTATCCCGGCAACCCAGGTCAAACAAGCCGCGGGCGTTTCCGGAGTCCAGGTTTACGTGGGTACGGACTTTGCAAGCGGTACCGCGTATGGTGCGGCTTCAGTTCCTACGGATGTGGTGAACCAGACGGCCAAGGATGCGGTGTGCCAACAAGTGAACCCCCTCTACATCACCCAGTAACTATCCGGACTTAATGAACAGTGGCCGGTTCCCTGGTGGGAACCGGCCACTGTTCATTGCTGACGTTTACCAGATGCTGACGCGCTCCCCGGGTGCCATCCACATGGTGTCCTGCTCCTGGACATCGAAGGCTTCATGGAAGGCGTTGAGGTTCCGGGCGATCGCGTTGGTCCGGAATTCGTTGGGGGAGTGGGGATCAGTGGCGAGGCGTCGGATGGCTTCCTCGGAACGGATCACTTGGCGCCATCCCGCAGCCCAGGACATGAAGAAGCGCTGCTGTCCTGTGAAACCATCGATCACCTCCGGCTCGGCACCGTCGAGGCTGAGGAGGTAGGCCTTGTAGGCGATGGTGAGTCCGCCGAGGTCGCCAATATTTTCGCCCAGCGTGAGCTTGCCGTTGACTTTGTGGTCCGGTGCGGCATAGGGAGACAGGGCGTCGTACTGGGCAACCAGCTTGGCGGTGCGGGTCTCGAAGGCCGCGCGGTCCTCTTCGGTCCACCAGTTGCGCAGGGCGCCACTGCCGTCGAACTGGGATCCCTGATCGTCAAAACCGTGGCCGATTTCATGGCCGATCACTGCGCCGATGCCGCCGTAGTTCACAGCGTCGTCCGCGTCCGCGTTGAAGAACGGTGGCTGCAGGATGGCTGCGGGGAAGACGATTTCGTTCAGCATCGGGTGGTAGTAGGCGTTGACCGTCTGCGGCGTCATGAGCCACTTGTTGAGGTCCACCGGCTTGCCGATTTCATCCAGGTGGCGGTCGATGTCTGCGTCGTGGGCGCGCTCCACATTGCCCAGGAGGTCATTGGGGTGGATCTCAACGGCGGAGTAGTCGATCCACTTCTCGGGGAAGCCGATCTTGGGGCGGAATGCTTCCAGTTTCTTCAGGGCCTCCGCCTTGGTCGCCTCGCCCATCCACTCAAGGGAGGAAATGCTGGCGCGGTAGGCCTCGATCAGGTTTGAAACCAGGGTTTGCATCCGTGCTTTGTGGCCTTGCGGGAAATGCCGTTCAACGTAGATCTGGCCTACTGCTTCACCCAGGGCTGACTCCACCACCGCCACGCCACGCTTCCAGCGTTCCTTGTTTTGCGGAGTGCCGCTGAGCGTGGTGCCGTAGAAGTCGAAGTTCGCATCAACGAACTCAGCGGACAGGTAGGGCGCAGCCGAGCCGAGGACACGAAGGGTGAGCCATTCCTTCCACGTCGCAAGGTCGGCCGACTCCAGCAGCCCGGCGGCGCCGGCAAAGAAGTCGGGCGTGCTGACCACGATTTCCGTGCGTTTCCCTTCGTCAATGCGGGCTGCCTCGAACCATGCATTGAGCAGGGGGAAGAGGTCGGCCGCCTCTTTCGCGGTCTTGAGGTTGTAGGTTTTCTGCGGATCCCGCAGTGTGACGTTGTCCCAGTGGTGGGAGGCGAGCGATGTCTCCAGGGCAACGATCCGGCCTGCGGCCGCCTCGGCGTCCGGTACGCCGGCCAGGCTGAAGAGCTTCGAAATGTACTCACCGTAGGCGGTGACGATGGGAGCGAATTTCTCTTCACGGTAGTACGACTCGTCCGGCAGGCCCAGGCCGCCCTGGCTGATGTACAGGAGGATGCGCTCGGGATTGCCGGCATCCGGGGCGGGGTAGATACCGAAGAGCCCGGAGACATCGGAACGGAACAACCGTCCGATCAGGGCAACGAGGTCACCGCTGGAGGACACCGCGCGGACATCCTCGAGGCGGCCGCGAACGGGGTCGAGCCCCTTGGCCTCAGCGGCCGCCTCGTCCATGAAGCTTGCGTAGAGACCGCCGACTTTCCGTTCGACGCCGGTCGCGGCCTCGCCCTTGCCCGCAGCTTCTTCGATGATCGCCTTTACTGCCAGTTCCGCTTCGTCGCGCAGGGCGGTAAAGGTGCCTTCCAACGGGCGGTCGTCCGGAATGGTTGTGTTGTTAAGCCAGGCTCCGTTGACGTGCTGGTAAAGATCGTCCTGCGGCCGGACGTTGTGATCGATGTTGGAAAGAGTGATCCCCGACTGTGGCACTGTGGCTCCTTGGATGGACGCTGCAGCCGGCGTTGCCACCGTCGCGGCGTCTGCATAGTGGACGTTGCATTGGGTGTTGCAATGTCATCATACGCACCGTGTTACTGTGAACTTGTGCGTGCGGAGATGCTTCTTCTTAGCTGCCGCGGCGAGGCCTGATAGCTGATTGAAAGCTGGGCCATCCTCGCCGCGGAGTTTCGGTGTGCCCGGCTAAGCTTTCACTTAGTTCTTAGAGAAAAGGCCACACGTCATGCGCAATGCACAAAAGCCCTCCGGTATGCCGATTCACCGCTACCTGCCGTTCCAGGACCAGATCACCGTTGAAGTCCCGGACCGCACGTGGCCGGACAAGGTCATTACCAAAGCTCCCCGCTGGTGCGCCGTCGACCTCCGGGACGGCAACCAGGCCCTGATCGATCCCATGAGCCCGGCCCGCAAGCTGAAGATGTTCCAGTTGCTGGTGAAGATGGGTTTCAAGGAGATTGAGGTCGGTTTCCCGTCGGCATCGCAAACAGACTTCGACTTTGTCCGGCAGCTGATCGAAGGCGGCCACATTCCGGACGACGTCACCATCCAGGTGTTGACCCAAGCCCGCGAGCACCTGATCGAGCGGACGTACGAGTCCCTGGTTGGTGCCAAGCAGGCGATCGTGCACCTCTACAACTCCACGTCCGTGCTGCAGCGCCGGGTGGTCTTCAACCAGGATGAGGACGGAATCCTGGACATCGCATTGCAGGGCGCGCGTCTGTGCAAGAAGTACGAAGAGACCCTCGCGGATACGCACATCACCTACGAGTACTCGCCCGAGTCCTTCACGGGAACCGAGCTCGAGTACGCAGCCCGCGTGTGCAACGCCATCGCAGACGTCTTCGAAGCTTCGGCGGACAAGCAAGTCATCATCAACCTGCCGGCCACGGTGGAGATGGCAACGCCGAATGTCTACGCCGATTCGATTGAGTGGATGCACCGGAACCTGCACCCGCGTGAGGGCATCATTATTTCGCTGCACCCGCACAACGACCGCGGCACCGGTGTTGCTGCTGCCGAACTGGGCTACCTGGCCGGCGCTGACCGGATTGAGGGTTGCTTGTTCGGCAACGGCGAGCGGACGGGCAATGTGGACCTGGTGACGCTGGGCCTGAACATGTTCGTCCAGGGGATCGACCCCATGATCGATTTCTCTGACATCGACGAGGTGCGCCGAACGGTCGAGTACTGCAACCAACTGCCGGTCCCGGAGCGCGCGCCCTACGGTGGCGACCTCGTATTTACGGCTTTCTCCGGTTCGCACCAGGATGCCATCAAGAAGGGCTTCGAAGCCCTGGAGAAGGACGCCGCCACAGCAGGGGTTCCGGTCAAGGATTTCACGTGGCAGGTTCCGTACCTGCCGATCGATCCCAAGGACCTCGGCCGCAGCTACGAGGCCGTTATCCGCGTCAACTCCCAGTCCGGCAAGGGCGGCGTGGCCTACCTGCTGAAGAACGAGCACAACCTCGACCTGCCACGCCGGGCGCAAATCGAGTTCTCGGGAGTGATCCAGCGCCGCACCGACGCCGTTGGCGGCGAAGTCAGTGGCGCCCAGCTGTGGCAGATTTTCCAGGATGAATACCTGCCCTCGGACGAAGAACAGTCGCAGTGGGGCCGTTACTCGCTGGGCAGCGTCAGCACGGAGACGGACGAGTCGGGCGCCATGACCATGAACGCCTCCCTGCGCATTGACGGCGTCGAAGTACGGCGGACCGGACACGGCAACGGGCCCATCGCCGCGTTCCTGGACATCCTGCACCATGACGGCGTGGACGTCCGCGTCCTGGACTACAGCGAACATGCACTGTCCGAAGGCGGCAGCGCCAGTGCCGCTGCCTACGTTGAGTGCGCAGTCGGCGAGCGGGTCCTGTGGGGGGTAGGGATCGATCCCAGCACCACCACGTCCTCGCTGAAGGCCCTGATTTCCGCAGTGAACCGGGCTGTCCGCGACGCCCAGGCCTAGGCGGTCCGTGGGGTGACGTGAAATACCGTCACCCCACGGCTTGGCGGTGCTCCAGGAAGCCGCCGCAATGCGAAGATTAGATGTGGCCAATCCATCCTCTTTCGCAGCCCGGTCCTACCGGGACGATGCTGTGGTGCTCCGTACCCACAAGCTCGGCGAGGCCGACCGGATCATCACGCTGCTCACCAAGCACCATGGGCAGGTCCGGGCAGTGGCCAAGGGCGTGCGCAGGACCAGCAGCCGATTCGGGGCCCGGCTTGAACCGTTCATGGTGGCCGACCTCCAGTTGGTGTCCGGCCGTACCCTGGACATCGTGACGCAAGCGGTGGCGAAGGGAGCCTACGGCAGCAGCATCGCTGCGGATTATGGCCGCTTCACGGTGGCCGCTGCCATGACCGAGACGGCAGAGAAGTTGACCGACGTCGACGCTGAATCAGGCACAGCCCAGTACAACCTGTTGGTGGGTGCCTTGGCAGCGCTGAGCCGTTCGGAGCATCCGCCGGAACTCATCCTGGACTCCTACCTGCTGCGGGCTTTGGCCACGGGCGGCTGGGCGCCCAGTTTCACCGATTGTGCCCGTTGTGCAACCCCTGGTCCGCATACAGCCTTCGCCGCGCCCTTGGGAGGGATGGTTTGTGGCGACTGCCGTCCGCCAGGATCGCCGGCGCCTGCCCCTGAAACGGTGGTGCTTCTTGGTGCCCTGTTGACGGGGAACTGGGGTGTGGCCGACGGCTCCGACCCCCGGCACCGCAGGGAAGCGGCAGGCCTGGTGGCGGGCTATCTGCAATGGCATTTGGAACGCGCCGTGAAATCACTCAAACATGTGGAGCGAAGCTAGCAGTGGTACTAGGTAAGAAGAGCAAATCACCCGCCCGGACCGCGCCGGTCACCGCACCCTACGCCCACCCGTCGGGAGCAGTTCCACCGGAAATTCCCCAAGAGCTCATTCCGCAGCACGTGGCCATTGTCATGGATGGCAACGGTCGTTGGGCGAACCAGCGCGGGCTTCCCCGCATCGAGGGGCACAAGGCGGGAGAACCAGCCCTCCTCGACGTCATGGCAGGAGCAATCGAGCTCGGCATCAAATACGTCAGTGTCTATGCCTTTTCCACGGAAAACTGGCGGCGGTCGCCGGAAGAAGTCCGCTTCCTCATGGGATTTAACAAGGACGTGCTACGGCGCCAGCGGAACCAGCTCGACGAATGGGGAGTCCGGATCCGTTGGGCGGGGCGCAGGCCCAAGCTGTGGGGGTCGGTGATCCGCGAACTGGAAGAGGCGGAGGATTACACGCGGGGCAACGACACCTGCACATTGACCATGTGTGTTAATTACGGCGGCCGGGCAGAAATTGCCGACGCAGTATCCGCCATCGCCCAGGACGTGGCGGCGGGCGTCCTGAAGCCGGGCTCGGTGACTGAAAAGACTATCCAGAAGTACCTGGATGAGCCGGATCTTCCCGACGTTGATCTTTTCCTGCGCAGCTCCGGCGAACAGAGGTTGTCAAACTTCCTGCTGTGGCAGTCGGCCTACGCGGAGTTCGTCTTCATGGACACACTGTGGCCCGATGTGGACAGGCGGACCCTCTGGGACGCTGTGGAAATCTATGCCAAGCGCGATCGCCGCTACGGTGGCGCCGTGGATGCAGCCCCCTCGGCCACGTAGCGCGGTCGTGCTATTTCAATAGGGATAGGACGCCAACCACACAGCGACGTCACGGTACGCCTGCTGGCGGATGGTCCTGCGTGACAGGAAAACATCGTGGAGCGCGCCGGGGTAGCGGAACACCGCCGTGCGCCGGCCCAGGCCGAGGGCCCTTCTGGATGTTTCCTCCACATCGATCACGGCGTCGGCGCGCATGAGTTCGGCGGTCCATTCGGCTTGGATCCTCGTGCGCCCGGACAACAGAACCAGGACGGGGGCGTCGATGTTGAGTTTCCTCTCCACCGTACTGTGCCCGGCCAGAACGGCCTTGGTCCAGCCGGCCCTGATCGGGAACGATGCCCGGGGCCGCCACACAGGATCCAACAGCCACTCTCCGTGGGCATCGCTGCTGACACTTTCCCAGTAGGCGGGCATATCAGGGAACCGGAAGGGCCGCTTCGGGTCCGTGCGCGCGAACGGCTCAATCAGGTGCATGGCTATGCTGCGTACCAGGCTGCTGCCCTGGAGTTCCAACCATGGGGAATTCAGCACGAGCGTCCCGATGCGGCCCGGATTGCGGTCCGCCCACAAGGCCGCGATCAGGCCGCCCAGGGAGTGGGCGATCATGTGCACCGTTGGTGGAACAGGGTTGCCGGTCCTCGAGGCCACGTCCACTTCGATTTCGTCCAGCGCGGCGGCGATGTCGTTGTCGTAGATGGCGAGGTCCGAGGTGTACCCGGGCGTTTGACCCGGAAGCAGGCTACGGCCGAACTTGCGGAGATCCAGGGCGTAAAAGTGGAATCCCGAGGCCGTGAGGTACTCGGCCAGTTCGGTTTGCAGAAAGTAATCGGCCCATCCGTGCAGGTAGAGGACCGCGCGTGGAGCCGCTGAAGGGTCGGGCGGGATGTGGCGGCGCTTGCGTCGCGCAAAGCCCTGGAAAAAGTCCAGGATGCCGTGCGGCAGGGGCGCGGCCGGCTCGGGGAGATACCGGACCAGGGTTGCTTTGACCTCGCCTTCCTCGTCCGTCCCCAGGGGCAGGTCGAGGCGTTGGTAGCCACCTCCGAGGATGTCCGGTTGCCAGGTGCCTACTGATTCTTCCGTGGTGGTCATGTATCGCCTTCCCCTTGGCGGACAGATGTGTTCTCCTCCATGAAACCGTGGATCCACCGTGCCAGCCGTGAGTACGCATCGGCGCGTACCTTCGGCGCGGAGAGGAAGACGTCATGGAGTCCGCCGTCCACCCGCTCCAACGTGACGCTCTGTCCAAGTGCCATGGCCCGCACGGCGATAATATCCACATCCAGGACGGCATCGGAGCGGCGCATGGATTCCTGCCACACCATGCCGTTGGCGCTGGCGGCAGACGTGAGGACCAGCACGGGAATCTCCAGCCCCAGCCCGCGCGCCACCCGTGTGTGTCCGTCGAGGACGGCCCGGAGCCATCCCGCCCGGACCGGAAAGGCCAGCGGTGGCCTGTATTGCTCATCAAGTGGCCATTCCCCTTCGGCCGTACTGCTGATGCTCCGGAAGTAGAAGCCCCGCTCCGGAAGCTTCAGCACCATTTCGGGGCGCAGCCGGGCCAGGGGATGGACCATGGCCTGCGCGGCCCGGCGCACCACCGAATTGCCGTGCATTTCCAGCCAAGGGCTGTTCAGGATCAAGTACTGGATTGCGCCGGGATGCCGGCTGGCCCACAGCGCGGCGATGAGGCCACCGGTCGAGTGGCCCATAAGCGCCACATTGTGCCCGTTCCGCGCCGGGGGGTCGTTGCGGATGACGTCCAGGACCTGCTGGATCTCGGCATCGTAGTCGTTGAGGTCGGCAACGTAGCCGCCGGTGGTATCGGTACCCAGGCTCCGGCCGTGGTTGTGCATGTCCAAGGCATAGAACCCGTATCCCAGGCGGGCCCAGAACTGCGCCAGTTCAACATTGAAGAAGTAGTCACTCCACCCATGAAGGAAAAGCACGGCACCGCGACCCTTCACGGGAGCGCCCTGCCCGTTGCTGTCGTCGGGAACCGCATCCGGCCTGTGGCGCACCAAGGTGGCCCGCCGGCTTGCGCCGCCGGGTCCAGGGGCCTGGATGCTGCAGGACTGGAAGTCCGGGCCGAGGATGTCCGTTGACCACTCCATGGCTCCAGCTTAGACACTGGCTGCTGCGTCTCGACCGGCCGCCCTGCCGGTGAAGAGGCACCCACCCAGGAACGTTCCTTCAAGCGCCCTGTAACCATGGATGCCACCACCGCCGAATCCGGCAGCTTCTCCCACGGCGTACAACCCCGCGATGGGAGAACCGTCGCTGCCCAGGACCCGCGAACGCAGGTCTGTTTGCAAACCGCCAAGGCTTTTGCGGGTAACCACCGACAGCCGGATGGCAAGCAGCGGCCCATGGGCGGTGTCCGTGAGGCGGTGCGGGGGAGCCACCCTCATGAGGCGGTCCGTCGCGAAACGCCTGGCCGCACGAATCTGGGCCAGCTGGGGATCCTTTCCGAGCCCGCTGGAAACCTGGAGATCGCGGGAATGAATGAGCGCAGCCAAAGAGTCCGGGTCGATCAGTTCCGTACCGGCCAGCGCGTTCATGCGGGCGGCCAGTTCCCGGGGCGAGGTTCCCTGGACGAAATCCGCGCCCCGTTCCAGCAACCGTTCGATGGGCGTGTCGCCCCGCGGCTTGAGGCGGCCCAGCAACAACGGGATGTCCTTGCCGGTCAGGTCCGGGTTCTGCTCGGATCCGGAGAGGGCCAGTTCCTTCAGGGCGATGGTGCGGTTCAGGACGAACCAGGAGTACCCGTGTCCGGTTCGCACGATGTGGCGGAGCGCGCCCTGGGAGTCAAAGCCCGGAAACAAGGGGGCCGGCAGCTGCCTGCCCTCGGCGTCCAACCACAGCGACGAAGGCCCGGGCAGGATCCTGATTCCGTGCTTGGGCCACACGGGATCGTCGTTGTGGATGCCTTCCGGGTAGTGCCACATGCGGTCCCCGTTGACCAGCGAAGCACCCGCGGCCTCCGCCACCGCCAGGAAGGCGCCATCAACGGAGGCGGGCACACCGCTGAGCATTTCCGGAGGCGCCAGGCCACCTGGCCATTGGCGGCGCACCGTCTCGTGGTTGCCGCCGATACCGCCGGTGGCTACCACCACGGCTCCTGCTGTCGCTTCGAAAGGCCCGACGACGGCACGCGAGGAAGCCTGGCCGCGCGCCGCCGTCGTCGGTTCCAAAACGTCGCCGCCAACACCGGTGACGGTGCCCGAGGCGACGGTCAGGGTTGTTGCGCGGTGCCGCAGGTGCAGCGAGATGCGTCGGGCGGCGACTCCCTCCCGCACCTTGGCGGCGAAGGGTTCGACGACGGCGGGACCGGTTCCCCAGGCGACGTGGAAGCGGGGGACAGTGTTTCCGTGGCCCTGGGGGCCGTAGCCGCCGCGTTCTGCCCACTGCACGAGCGGGAAGATGCCCACGCCCAGGTTCCTGAGCCACGAACGCTTTTCACCGGAGGCGAAGTCAACGTAGGCCTCGGCCCACCATCGCGCATGGGCATCGTCGTCGCGATCGAATCCGGCAGAGGACAACCAGTCCTGGAGGGCCAGTTCTGCACTGTCCCTGACGCCCAGGCGCCGCTGTTCAGGGGTGTCCACCATGAACAAGCCACCGAACGACCAGTGTGCCTGGCCACCGAGCGATGCGGATCCTTCCTGGTCCAGGATGGCCACGGACTTGCCCGCTGCATAGGCCGTGGCGGCAGCAACCAGGCCCGAAAGGCCGGCCCCGACCACCAGCACATCTGCGTTGATGCGGTTTCCATGATGTCCGTCACGATCCTGAAGCGGCATGGGTACATGCTAGCCCCAGGCAGGTCACGGGTTTGGTGAGTCGTGCGGAAACCGGAAAACTAGGATCATGCGTGTTTACCCCACCTTCTTCAAGCTTGCCTTTTCCTGGATGGATGCCGAGAAGGCACACAAGATCGGTTTCCAGGCCATCCGGGCAGCCCACCGCACTGGTGCCGGCCGGATCCTGGCCAGGATCACCGCCCCCGATGCATCGCTGCGCACCGAGGCGCTGGGCTTGACCTTCCCCTCTCCGTTCGGCCTGGCCGCGGGATTCGACAAGGAGGGCCATGGCATCGAGGCGCTCTCCGAACTTGGTTTCGGACACATCGAGGTGGGCACCATTACGGGGCAGGCCCAGCCCGGAAACGACAAGCCGCGGCTGTTCCGCTTGGTTGAGGACCGCGCGGTCATCAACCGCATGGGCTTCAACAACGACGGCGCCGCAGCAGTGGCTCCCCGGCTGAAGTCCGCGAGGGCCGCCCTGCAGCGTGCCCATGCGGGCGTGCGGCCGGTGATTGGCGTCAACATTGGCAAGACCAAAGTGGTGGAACTCGATGCTGCCACAGAGGACTACCTGGTCAGCGCACGCGGGCTGGCCCCGGCAGCCGACTACCTGGTGGTCAACGTCAGCTCTCCCAATACGCCGGGGCTGCGGCTGCTCCAGAACGTCGAAACACTGCGCCCCCTGCTGCGGGCCGTCGGTGACGCGGCTGACGAATCCGCGGGACGCCACGTTCCGCTGCTGGTCAAGATCGCTCCTGACCTCAGCAACGACGACATCGACGACGTCGCCCGGCTGGCGTTGGACCTTAAGCTGGACGGCATCATCGCCACGAACACCACCATCGGCCGCGAAGGCCTCGCCAGCGATGCCGCCAAGGTGGAATCGCTCGGCGCCGGGGGGCTGTCCGGTGCACCGCTGAAGCAGCGTTCCCTGGAGGTGCTGCGCCGCCTCAAGGAAGCGGTGGGGGACCAGTTGGTGCTGATCGCCGTTGGCGGGGTGGAAACAGCACAAGACGTCCAGGAACGGCTGGATGCCGGCGCCACGCTGGTACAGGGTTACACGGCATTCCTTTACGAGGGTCCCTTCTGGGCATCACGCATCAACAAGGGACTTGCCAGGATCCGGAAGCGCGCTGTTTAGGGGATAGGCCCAGGCAGGCACGAAGGCCCCGGACCAGGGTGGTCCGGGGCCTTCACATTAAGGTTGGTGTGCTCTTAGGACGGGTACTGGCCGCGCTTGACCAGAGGCTTGGGGAGGCGGAGTTTGCGGAACTGGAGGGCGCGCATGCAGCCATACCAGACGGTGCCGCGTTCAACCTCGCCGAACTTGGCAGTAAGCCGCTTGCGGAGCTGGCGGGAGAGGATGAAGACATCCACGAAGACTGCCAGGAACATGATCCAGAAACCGATAAGCACATACGTGATCTGGGCGCTGTTGGACGGAATGATGAACGACACCACCACGAACAGGAGCGCGCCGAACATCAGGTACTCGCCGAGGGTGAACCGGGCATCGACGTAGTCGCGGGCAAAGCGCTTCTGCGGACCCTTGTCCCTGAGGGGAAGATACTTTTCCTCGCCGGTGTCCAGGGCCTGCCGCATCTTCTGCCGCTGGTCCTGGATGGCCACCCGCTCTGCCTCCTTGGAGGCTTTGCGGTCCGTTGGCACCAGGGGGCGCTTGCGTGCCGCTTCCTGGGCCTTTCGTTTGGGCGTGGGTGCGCCCTTCCCAATAACGGGGTCCTGGGCGGCGGCGTGGGCCTGGTCAACTACTGATTGAGCGCTTGGCTCTTCCTTTTTGCGTCCGAACACCACTACAGAATACAGCGCGGGCTGGTGGCGCACGTTACGTACGGGGCTGGAGCGAAGGTGGGGGGTGCCGTGCCTCACCATGCGGGGAGCTACCCGGCGGTAAGGTGTGGGGCATGACTTCAGCACATGCGGGGAACCCGCAGAACACGCCAGGGAACTCCGACACCACCCCGGTCGCGGGCCAATCCGTGGACGGTGTGGACACCGTCGCACTCAACACAGCCGTCAACGGGCATTTCGACGGGACGGTCTCAGCCCTCAAGGACCTGGTGTCCATCCCGGGTATCGCGTGGGCCAGCTTCGACCCTGCGGAACTTGACCGCAGCGCCGAAGCCGTCGCGGCACTGGTGCGCGAATCGGGCATGGAGGACGTCCGGATCCTGCGGGCCGCAAAAGCCGACGGAACGCCCGGTGGGCCGGCTGTCGTCGCCCACCGGCCCGCGCGCGACGGAAAGCCCACCATCCTGCTGTACGCCCACCACGACGTCCAGCCTCCGGGTGAACGTTCGCTCTGGACGTCGGAGCCGTTCGTGGCGGAGGAGCGCGAAGGGCGACTCTATGGGCGGGGTGCTGCCGATGACAAAGCCGGCATCATGGCGCACCTTGCGGCCTACAGCGCCGCCGTAAAAGTCCTGGGCGAGGACTTTGGCCTTGGCGTGACCTTCTTCTTCGAAGGTGAAGAGGAAGCTGGCTCGCCTACGTTCCGCACGTTCCTTGAGGAACACAAAGAGCTGCTGCGCTCCGACGTGATTGTGGTGGCTGATTCCAGCAACTGGAAAGTGGGCGTTCCTGCCCTCACCACCAGCCTTCGCGGACTCGTGGACGGAACGTTCGAAGTACGGGTCCTGGAGCACGCCGTCCATTCGGGAATGTTTGGTGGGCCTGTGCTGGATGCGCCCACCCTGCTCTCCCGCCTCATCGCAACCCTCCACGACGAGCACGGCAATGTGGCCGTCGAGGGGTTGGTGTCCCGTGACGAGGTTGCCGTTGACCTGGCCGAAGCCGACTACCGTGCTGATGCGTCCGTGCTCGACGGCGTGCAGCTGGCCGGCAGCGGCACCATCGCCTCGCGCCTGTGGACCAAGCCGGCACTGTCCATCATCGGCATCGACGCGCCGGCTGTGGCCGTTGCCTCCAACACGCTGATTCCAGCAGCCCGGGCAAAATTCAGCATGCGCCTGGCGCCCGGGCAGGATCCGGAAGCAGCCATGGACGCCCTGGAGCGGCACGTCCACGCCCACGCGCCGTTCGGTGCAAAGGTCACCTTCACCCCGGGGGAGCGGGGCAATGCATTCTCGACGGACACCAGTTCCGAAACAGCGCAGGTGGCGTTGTGGGCGCTTGGCCAGGCTTGGGGAGTGGAGCCCGTCGAAATGGGCATAGGGGGTTCCATCCCGTTCATCGCCGATTTGATGGAGGTCTACCCCGAGGTCCAGATTCTGGTCACCGGCGTGGAGGATCCGGACAGCCGGGCCCACAGCGCCAACGAATCACTGCACCTTGAGGACTTCCGGCACGCCGTATTGGCCGAGGCGCTGATGCTGGCCAGGTTGAACGGGAACAAGTAACTGCGGGCCGTGGTTACGTCAGGAGTTATAGCTCAGCGCCTGCGCGACGTAGCATGGAGCTATAACCCGTACGTAATTGGGTAAGGGCAGGCAGCGTCCCCGGCGCCGCCGCCAAGCGCGTTATAAGAAGGTAGGCCAATGAGCACTGCAACCAACGAAAACAGCACTGGAGCACAGCTCGCCGAGAGCGAAGAGCTTCCCACGCACGAGGTCAACCTGACCGACGTCGCAGCAGGCAAGGTCCGCAGCCTCCTGGAACAGGAAGGGCGTACTGACCTGCGCCTGCGCGTTGCAGTCCAGCCGGGCGGTTGCTCGGGCCTGATCTACCAGCTCTACTTCGATGAGCGCCTGCTCGACGGCGACGCCGTACGGGACTACGACGGCGTCGAGGTTGTCGTGGACAAAATGAGCGTCCCTTACCTCAGCGGAGCGAGCATCGACTTTGAGGACACCATCTCGAAGCAGGGCTTCACCATTGACAACCCGAACGCTGGCGGCTCGTGCGCTTGCGGCGACTCGTTCCACTGACGTGAGCCATCGCCGCATGTCGGCGCCGTCCCGAACGTGTTTGACCGCGTTCGGAGCCACGGCGCCGACATGTGCGCGAAAACCGCTTCATAGCGGTAAGCTCTACATCGGGTAGTAAAACTTTTAGTGTGCCCGGTGGGCCTTTGGCCTGCCGGGCGACAGCAACAAGAGGAAGGGCCGTCTGTGAGTTCGCAGAACCGAACCGGCAGCCGACGCATAAAGATCACCTCGATCACTGGCTTGGCACTAGCCGGCGCGTTGGTTTTGACCGGATGTTCACCAGAGGTAGAGAAGGGTTGGCTGCCTACAGAGCGCGGCACCACCAACCACACTGACCGGATCATGGACCTCTGGGTCAACTCATGGATCGCCGCCTTGGCAGTCGGTATCATCACGTGGGGCCTGCTGGTCTGGTGCATCATTGCCTACCGCCGCCGCAAGGGCACCACCGGTTTCCCGAAGCAGCTCAGCTACAACCTGCCGCTCGAGGTCTTCTACTTGACCATCCCGCTGTTCATGGTGCTGGTGTTCTTCTACTTCACCGACCAGGACCAGCGCGCGATCGATGACCGTTCGCAGCCCGCAGACGTCGTCGTTGACGTCCGTGGCAAGCAGTGGGCTTGGGACTTCAACTACAAGCAGGGCCAGGTTATTTCCGAGGACCTCCACGAGGCCGGCGTCCAGGCCCACCTGACGGGCAACGAGGTCAACAAGGATCTCCTCCCCACCCTGTACTTGCCGGTCAACAAGTCGGTTGACCTGGAGCTCAACTCCCGCGATGTCATCCACTCCTTCTGGGTTCCCGCCTTCCTGCAGAAGCGCGACATGATCCCCGGCAAGACCAACTACATCCGTTTCACCCCCACCAAGGAAGGCACCTTCGACGGTAAGTGTGCTGAGCTTTGCGGTGAATACCACTCCGAAATGCTCTTCCGCGTCAAGGTTGTCTCCGAGTCCGAATTCCAGGCTCATATGGACCAGCTTCGCCAAGAGGGCAACACGGGCCTGCTCGGTGCGGAATACGACCGCAACCCGAACCTGAACGAAAAGTAAGGGGAGCGACGTGGCTACTTACACTCAATCCGCCGGGACCCTAGAGGCTCCCGTAGTTCCTAAATCCAAGGGACGCATCGTCGTCAACTGGATCACCTCCACGGACCACAAGACCATCGGGTACATGTACCTCATCGCGTCGTTCGTGTTCTTCTGCCTCGGCGGCGTCATGGCGCTGCTCATCCGTGCTGAACTGTTCGAACCCGGCATGCAGATCCTGCAGACCAAGGAACAGTACAACCAGATGTTCACCATGCATGGCACGGTCATGCTCCTCATGTTCGCGACGCCGCTGTTCGCCGGCTTCGCCAACGTGATCATGCCGCTCCAGATCGGTGCACCGGACGTCGCGTTCCCGCGTCTGAACGCGTTGGCCTTCTGGTTCTTCCTGTTCGGTTCCACCATCGCCGTCTCCGGCTTCATCACCCCCCAGGGTGCTGCGTCCTTCGGTTGGTTCGCCTACGCTCCGTTGTCCAACACGACATTCAGTCCGGGTGTTGGTGGTGACTTGTGGGTCTTCGGCCTCGCGCTGTCAGGTTTCGGAACCATCCTCGGTGCCGTCAACTTCATCACCACCATCATCTGCATGCGTGCTCCCGGCATGACCATGTGGCGTATGCCGATCTTCACCTGGAACACGCTGGTTACGGCCATCCTGGTGCTGATGGCCTTCCCGCCGCTCGCTGCTGCGCTCTTTGCACTCGGTGCCGACCGCCGCTTCGGCGCGCACATCTTCGATCCCGAAAACGGTGGCGCGGTCCTGTGGCAGCACCTGTTCTGGTTCTTTGGCCACCCCGAGGTGTACATCATCGCGCTGCCGTTCTTCGGCATCGTCTCTGAGATCTTCCCGGTCTTCAGCCGCAAGCCGATCTTCGGTTACAAGGGCCTCGTCTACGCAACCATCGCCATTGCGGCCCTGTCCGTCACGGTATGGGCGCACCACATGTACGTAACCGGTTCCGTGCTGCTGCCGTTCTTCGCCTTCATGACCATGCTCATCGCGGTCCCTACCGGCGTGAAGTTCTTCAACTGGATCGGAACGCTGTGGCAGGGGTCCATCACCTTCGAGACCCCCATGCTGTGGAGCATCGGCTTCCTGGTGACCTTCCTCTTCGGTGGCCTCACCGGCATCATCCTGGCTTCGCCGCCGCTGGACTTCCACGTCTCCGACTCCTACTTCGTGGTGGCACACTTCCACTACGTGGTGTTCGGTACCGTCGTCTTCGCAATGTTCGCCGGCTTCTACTTCTGGTGGCCCAAGTGGACAGGCAAGATGCTCAACGAGCGCCTCGGCAAGATCCACTTCTGGCTGCTGTTCCTTGGCTTCCACGGAACGTTCCTGATCCAGCACTGGCTCGGTGTTGAAGGTATGCCCCGCCGTTACGCCGACTACATGCCGCAGGACAACTTCACCTGGATGAACCAGTTCTCCACGATTTCCTCCTTCGTCCTGGGTGCCTCCCTGCTGCCGTTCTTCTGGAACGTGTACATCACCTGGCGCAGCAACAAGAAGGTTGAAGTTGACGATCCCTGGGGCTTCGGTGCCTCGCTTGAGTGGGCAACGTCCTGCCCGCCGCCGCGTCACAACTTCACCTCCCTGCCCCGGATCCGTTCGGAGCGTCCGGCCCTGGACCTTCACCACCCCGAGCTTGCACAGGTCCACACCGCAGAAGCCCCCTCGCCCGCAGCTGCCGTTCTCGGCAACGCAGACCAGAAGGACGTCCGCAAGTGAAAATCGAATCCTGGCTTTTCGGTGCCGGAGTCTTCTTCTTCGTCCCCGTGACCATCGTCTACGGCATCCTGACCGGATGGACTGAATGGGTTGGCGTGCTCGGCATCCTGCTCGTGGGTGGCCTGGCGGGCATGATTGGTGCCTACCTTGGCTTCACCGGCCGGCGTGTCGGCATGCGTCCCGAAGACCGCCCCGACGCGGAAATCCACGAGGGTGCCGGCGAGCAGGGTCACTTCAGCCCCTGGAGCTGGTGGCCCCTGGTTCTGGGCCTTGCCTGCGCAGGCGGCTTCCTGGGCCTGGCAATTGGCTTCTGGGTCACGTTCGTTGCTGCTGGTCTTGCCGTCGTCGCACTCGTCGGCTGGGTCTTCGAGTACAGCCGCGGCGACCACGCCCACTAAGCAACACAGTCATTACGACGTCGGCCCCCACCTTATGGTGGGGGCCGACGTCGTTTTTCATGTTTGTGCAGGTGCCGCCCCGCTGATTCTCACCGGCACTTGGCGGCCGCTCAGTGGGCCTCCGAAGCCTCAAGAATGGCGGAGAGTGCTGAGAGTGCATCTGCGGCTTGCAACGCCGTCTGCGGGCCTTCAGGGGTGTCTTGGGTGACTTCCAGGACAACCTCGCAGCCGTGGGCGAAGTCTTCGGTCATGACTTCCAGGAGGGACCTGGCATCCACCGGCTGGCCATCGATCTTTCGGATGGTGACGGGAAGGCCCGTCTCCGTGACGGCGCGGACAAAAACGGCCGCCGCCCGGGCGTGAAGCCCGATTTCGGCGGCGACAAAGGATTTCAGCTGCGGCAAGCCAGCTCCTAGCGTTGGGCGTTAGACCCGTTGGGGTAGGGGATCAATTCAAGCCTAGCTGCCGCTATTCCCTTTGCCGATATTGCGACCGTTACTGGTCTAGACCTCCGCACGACTGACTTACCCTTGTTGTATGAGCCAAACATCGGTTGGGAGACGTTGTGCCTGAAGCAGCGAACATCGCCGGCGAGATTGACCGCACCAGCAGTACGCCCATTTACATTCAGCTCAGGGAGATCCTCCGGGCCTTCATTGGGCAGTCCTGCCCACCGGGTTCTTCCTTGCCCTCGGAGCGGGATCTGTCGCTGCGCTTCGGCCTCGCCAGGATGACCGTGCGCCAAGCCATCGACGCCTTGGTGGGCGAGGAAGTGCTGGAACGGGTTGTGGGCTTGGGGACCTTCGTCAAGAAACCCAAACTGGACCTCCAGGTGAAGCTGACGTCCTACAGCGAGGAAATGCAGCGCCGTGGCATGGTACCGGCTGCGAAGGTGCTCAGCTTTGAGCAAATCGCGGCCAGCGCCTTCCTGGCGAGGGAACTGCAACTGGAGGAGGGCACACCCCTGGTGCGCTTCCGCCGGTTGCTCCTCGCCGACAATGAGCCCATGAGCGTGGATGAGAACTTCATCCCCGCACACCGTGTCCCCGGGCTGTTGGACGATGCACCACCAACGTCCCTCTACAACGTCCTCAGTGAGCGCTTCGGCTTGGTGATGGAGTGGGGCGAGGACATGATCGAAGCGACGGCGGCCTCACCATCCACGGCACGGCTCTTGAACGTGGACGTCGGCTCGCCGCTGTTGAAAATCCAGCGCCACGCCTTCGTGGCCCGTGCCATGGTGGACTACTCGGTCTCCTACTATCGTGCGGACAGGTACAAGCTGTGGATACCCCTGCAGAGGCCCGGTGTGCGGCCTACCAGGAACTATTCGTCGGGCTACAGGACGCAGTAGCAGCATCACTTGCTCCGGCACGCAGGGCAGCGGCCGGATATGCAGAAAGGGCGGGTCCGATCCTTGGGGATCGGACCCGCCCTTTCGGCGGTTTCAGCTAGTGGCGGAGGCTCTTCTGGTCGGAACCAGCTTCAATGGCCTCGTGGTGGCCGTGAGCATGTGCGGCCTCGAGTTCGGCAGGTGTCGCCGGGGCAACCCTGTCCTCGAAGAACCACTTGGAGAGAGCAGCGCGACGCTTTTCCTTGCGGGTGACCACGCCGTGCTCGTTCGGTTCTGCAGGCAGCGGAGCCGGTGACTCGAATCCAACGAGCTTGTAGCGCTTGTACTCGTCAAGCGGTGCATGGACCTCAATGAACTCACCATGGGGGAGTCGCACGATGCGACCGGTTTCGCGGCCGTGGAGTGCGATTTCGCGGTCCTTGCGCTGCAAGGCGAGGGCGATGCGCTTGGTGACGATGAACGCGATGACCGGACCCACGAAGAACAGCGCACGCAGCCAATATGTGACATCGTTCAGCGAAACGTGGAAGTGCGTCGCGATGAGGTCGGATCCGGCAGCTGCCCACATGACGCAGTACCAGGTGAAGCCGGCGACGCCGATGGCCGTACGCGTCGGAGCGTTGCGGGGACGGTCGAGAACGTGGTGCTCACGGTTGTCCTTGGTGATCCAACGCTCGATCCACGGGTACATGAACAGCACCGTGAAGATAATGCCCGCCGGGACCAGTGCCGGCAGAAGCACGTTCAGCGTCAGCGTGTGCCCGAAGATGATGTACTCGAAGTGGAAACCATTCACAACACCAGGCATCAAACGCAGGGCGCCGTCAACGAACCCGATGTACCAGTCAGGCTGGGTACCAGCCGAAACCGGGGAGGGGTCGTAGGGGCCGTAGTTCCAGATCGGGTTGATGGTGAAAGCGGCCGCCATGAGAGCCAGGACACCGAAGACGATGAAGAAGAAGCCGCCGGCCTTGGCTGCGTAGACAGGACCGAGGGGGTAGCCAACAACGTTGCCGTCGTTACGGCCCGGGCCCGGGTACTGGGTGTGCTTGTGGACCACAACCATGAACAAGTGCACGACGATCATCAGGAGGATCAGGGCAGGCACGAGCAGGATGTGCAGGACGTACAGGCGGCCGATGATGGCCGTACCCGGGAACTCGCCGCCGAAGAGGAAGAACGAGATGTACGTGCCGATGACCGGGATGGACTTGATCACGCCGTCGATGATGCGCAGGCCGTTGCCGGACAGCAGGTCATCGGGGAGGGAATAGCCGGTGAAGCCTGCGGCCATCGCCAGGATGAGCAGGACGCCACCAACAACCCAGTTCATTTCACGCGGCTTACGGAATGCACCCGTGAAGAAGACGCGCAGCATGTGGACACCGAGGGAGGCTACGAACAGCAGGGCCGCCCAGTGGTGTACCTGGCGCATGAAGAGGCCGCCGCGAACGTCGAAGGAGATGTTCAGCGACGAGTTGTAGGCCACGGACATTTCGACGTTGTACAACGGCGTGTACGAACCCTGGTAGTGCGTTTCCGCCATGGAGGGATCGAAGAAGAACGTCAGGAACGTTCCGGACATCAGCAGGATGACGAAGGAATACAGCGCCACCTCACCGAACATGAATGACCAGTGGTCGGGAAAGACCTTGCGACCGAATTCGCGCAGGATACCGGAGCCACCTACACGCTCGTCCACGAAGTCAGTAAAACGGCCAACCTTGGTCTTCGCTACGAAGGGGGCTTCAGCTGTTGATGAGGCGCTCATGCTCGTCACGCTCCCAGTAACTCGGTCCTACAGGTTCTTTGAAGTCGCTTGTGGCGACGAGGTAGCCCTCTGCGTCAACTGCGATGGGCAGTTGGGGAAGCGGACGGCTGGCCGGTCCAAAGATGACCTTGCATTCCTGCGTCAGGTCGAACGTGGACTGGTGGCAGGGGCACAGGAGGTGGTGGGTCTGCTGCTCGTAGAGAGCAACAGGGCAACCAACGTGCGTGCAGATCTTGGAGTAGGCAACAATGCCGTTGTAGCTCCAGTTTTCGCGGCCCTCGGACGGGTGCAACGAGTTCGGGTCGAGGCGCATGAGCAACACGACGGCCTTGGCCTTCTCGTTGAGCTTGCCCTCGTGAAGTTCGTTGAGGCCCTCGGGAATGACGTGGAAGGCAGAACCGATGGTGACGTCCGATGCCTTGATGGGGGTGCCATCGGGGTCGCGGGTGAGGCGCTTGAGCTTGCCATCCTGCGGAGCCCACATGGTGTGCGCCAGCTTGTCATCCGGACGGGGGCCGAGGTCCCCGAAGATGGCCAGCGCCGGCAGGGGAGCCAGTGCTACAGCTCCAAGGAGCGTGTTGCGGATCAGCGGGCGGCGCTTGATGCCGGTCTCTTCGACGATGTCATCCACGATGCGGACGGCCGCCTGGCGGTCTTCCTCCGTGCGGATGGCGTGGCGCTCTTCCGATACTTCGTGGTCCGGCATGAGTGCCTTGGCCCAGTGGACGATTCCGGTGCCGATACCGAGCATGGCGAAGGCGGTGCCCAGGCCAAGCAGCAGGTTCTGCGTGCGGATCGTCGCGATCGTGGAGTCCTCGCCCAGATCGATGGCGAAGTACGCCACCAGGAACACCAGGGTGCCGATGACGGAAATGCCAAACAGAATGGCTACCTGACGCTCGGCGCGCTTTGCGGCTACCGGGTCCGTGTCAGCCAGGCGCAAACGATGCGGAGGAAGACCAGGATCCTGGAACTTCTCCACCTCATTCTGACCAGCCGTAGCTACGGTGCCCGAGTGGTTCGGACTGCCGTCACTATGGTTGCCCATAATTCGCCTCATCCTTCTCTCGTTGTCCCGGCCTGCGCCGGGTTTGTTTTCAGTTCAAAACTGCTGTCAGTGCAGCAGAAGATTGTTTCCGCCTGGATCAGGACGTACGGGACGTCAGCCAGATGGTGAAGGCTATGATCACGCCAAGACCGGCCACCCACACGAACAGGCCCTCAGACACCGGACCGAGCGAGCCGAGGTCGGCTCCACCGGGCGATCCGTTTGCTTCGATGGTCTTGAGGAAGGTGATGATGTCGCGCTTGTCTTCCGGGGTGACGTTCGAGTCGTTGAACACGGGCATGTTCTGCGGTCCCGTGGCCATTGCCTCATAGATGTGCTTGCCGGTGACATCGGCAAGGGCGGGTGCGAACTTACCGCGGGTCAGTGCACCACCTGCGGCTGCGGCGTTGTGGCACATGGCGCAGTTCACACGGAAGAGCTCGCCACCCTTGGCAGCGTCACCCTTCTCATCCAGGAGGTGCTCCTCAGGGATGGCCGGGCCAGCGCCGAGGGATGCGACGTAGGCCGAGAGCTGCTTGGTCTGCTCGTCGTTGAACTGAACGGGCTTCTTCTGGGCCTGCGGGCCGTTCATCTGCATGGGCATACGGCCGGTGCCAACCTGGAAGTCAACTGCTGCTGCACCCACACCGACCAGCGAAGGGCCGTCCTGGGTACCGCTTGCACCCATGCCGTGGCAGGTGGCGCAGTTGGCGGCAAAGAGCTTGCCGCCTTCCTCTACGTCACTGGCGCTGTAGCTCGTGGTGTCGGCCTTGGCCTGGTTGACGGAAGTGGCAATGGCGTAAAGCCCACCAGTGAGGAGGAGGCCCATCAGCAGCAGTGCAATGGCTGCCAGTGGGTGACGTCGCTTCTGCGAGAGTGCCTTCACGTGGTGGTTCCTTTATTCGATCCTGCGTCGGCTCCGTGAGCCGCTTCTTGAAATTCTGCCTCTTGTAGAAAAAGAGTCAAGGCCGGCTACTTGAGGACGTAGATGACCAGGAAGAGGCCGATCCACACGACGTCGACGAAGTGCCAGTAGTACGAGGTGACGATCGCCGAGGTAGCTTCAAAGTGTCCGAACTTCTTGGCTGCGAAGGCGCGGCCAATGATGAAGAGGAACGCGATCAAACCGCCGATGACGTGGAGGCCGTGGAAGCCGGTGGTCATGTAGAAGGCGGAACCGTAGGCGTTAGAGGACAACGAAACGTGCTCGGAGACGAGCATGGCGTATTCCGTGGTCTGACCGGCTACGAAGAAGGCACCCATGATGAAGGTGAGGATGAACCATTCATTCATGCCCCAGCGGGTGAACTGGAAAGGGCCGCCCGTGCGGCGCGGTTCGAGCCGTTCGGCAGCAAACACGCCCATCTGGCAAGTGAAGGAACTGGCCACGAGGACGATGGTGTTTACGAGCGCAAACGGGAAGTTGAGCTTGGCCGTCTCTTCGGCCCACAGCGCTCCGGACGTGGAACGCAGGGTGAAGTACATGGCAAAGAGGCCGGCGAAGAACATCAACTCACTGGACAGCCAAACAACGGTTCCAACAGAAACCAGGTTGGGGCGGTTCAGCGTCGGGTGCGCCGGGGTACTGGGGGCATGGGTCGCAGATGTCACAAGGACATTATGTCTGTAAAAGTCCAGAGTTCCCAATGCAAACCACCGTTTGGGGAGACTTTTTCTACAAAGACGCGAAATCGCGCGGAAAAGTTCCCGGGCAGGTTCACATTGGTCATCGGCGCTGCTCGGTCGATAGCATCGGGGAGTGACTTCTCCGGCATCGGCACCTGCAGCCAGCAACACCTGGCCAGGGCTCATCTCTGCACTGATCAATGGCGACGACCTTGCGGTGGAGAACACGCAGTGGGCCATGAACACGATCATGGCCGGAGATGCGACTCCGGCGCAGATCGCCGGCTTCCTCGTAGCCCTGCGCTCCAAGGGTGAGACCGTGGAAGAACTTGCGGGCCTGGTGGAAGCCATGGTCCAGAACGCAAACCCCATAGAAATCTCCGGTGAGAAGCTGGACATTGTTGGTACCGGCGGCGACCGCCTCAACACGGTGAACATTTCCACCATGGCGGCCCTTGTTGCTGCCGGCGCCGGGGCCAAGGTCGTTAAGCACGGCAACCGTGCCGCATCTTCCGCCTCGGGTTCCGCCGACGTCCTCGAAGCGCTCGGGGTCCGTTTGGACTTGTCCATAGAGCAGGTGGCCCGCAATGCGGAGGAGGCAGGAATCACCTTCTGCTTCGCGCAGGTCTTCCACCCGTCCTTCCGGCATACCGCTGTTCCCCGCAGGGAACTTGCCGTTCCTACGGCCTTCAACTTCCTGGGGCCCATGACCAATCCTGCCCACGTGCAGGCTTCCGCTGTGGGTGTGGCCAATGTCCGCATGGCACCCCTGGTGGCAGGCGTTCTTGCGCGGCGTGGCAGCCGCGGACTCGTTTTCCGTGGTGACGACGGACTGGATGAACTGACTCCAACGGGCCCCTCGACTGTCTGGGAGATCCGAGACGGTGTGGTTGCCGAACAGGTCTTCTCGCCGACGGACCTTGGAATCCGCCCGTCCACCGTGGCGGACCTCCGCGGCGGTGATGCCGCGGCCAATGCCCAGGTGGTGCGGGACATCCTCAACGGCAAGACCGGCCCCGTACGTGATGCCGTGCTGCTGAACGCGGCCGCGGGGCTTGTCGCTGCTGACCTTGCCGCGGAGGGAACGCTCGCGGACCGGATGCGGGCTGCTTTCGGCCGTGCTGCCGAGTCCGTCGATTCCGGTGCGGCCGCCGGCGTCCTGGCAAAATGGACGGACCTCAGCCGGAGCCAGGCTCCGGGGTAATTTCCGGACAGGATCCCCGGAGATTTACTCAAATCCGAGCGCAAAGGCAGCGTCGAGGTCGTGCTGCGAGTAGGCGCGGAAGGCGATGTGCGTGGTGGTGTGGACCACCGACGGAACCTTGGACAAACGGTCCGCGATGACGTCTGCCAGGTCTTCATGCTTGGACACGCGTGCCACCGCGATCAGGTCCCATTCGCCAGTCACTGAATAGACCTCGCTGATGCCCTGGATGGCCGAGATTTGTTCGGCGGTTTCCGGGATACGGGAAGCGTCGGTCTTGATCAGGACAAATGCGGTGATCACGGGGGGCCTTTCCGAAAAAAGCGTCATTGCGGACGTTCTCCAGCCTAGTGCATATGGTCTGTTCCGGTCCCTGTCAGGAGCGGCTGTGGCGTTTCCTCGAAAGCCTGCTGGCGATCGCCACAATCCCGCGGAAACCCAGGAACAGGATGCCCAGGGCAAGGAGTGCCACGATCACGAAGGGCAATACGACGCTTTGGCCGGTGAGTGCCCTGAGCAGCATTCCTCCAATGAGCGCGCCCATCCATACGGCCACACCGGAGGGCCAGAGTGCAAAAGGCCTGGACCACACCCGCAGGGCCAGCCAAGCTGCGGCGGCACCCACGAGGAACGGCCAGGCGGTGAGGAAAGCACCGCCGATGATGTCGCCCCGGGCGTGGGCGTCACGTCCTATGGCGGCGAAAACAAGGATCAGGATGAGGTCACCGGTGGCAGCGAAAATCCACCGGCTCTTGGGGGTAGGCATGCAACCGACACTATCCGTGCGCGGCGAATATCGCGAAGCAGGGGAACTTCCCTTGATCGGCGGGCTCCTTATGGGGACGATGGCTGCGGAAGAAGCCTGGCAGGCCATCATGGAGGTTGATCATGCGGTTCATCCAAGTCGCCCAACGCGCCGAGGACCTGGAACGGGCAGCGGAGTTCTATTCCTCGCTCCTCGGGAGGGAACCCCAGGCCGTCTTTGATCCGCCCGGCCTCTTGTTCTTCGATGTCGGTGGCGTCCGTCTCCTGCTGGAGAAGGGCGCGCCGTCGGCGTTGGTCTACCTGGAGGTAGCAGACCTCCACTCGTCCGTTGAAGGGCTTCGCGCCAAGGGAGTGCGGATACTCGCAGAACCGCACGTCATCTTCGTCCACGAGGACGATCGGCTAGGCCCGGCGGGATCGGAGGAATGGATGGCGTTCGTGGAGGACAGCGAGGGCAATACCGTGGGCCTGGTGAGCCGGATCCGGACGTCCGGCGACTAGGAGCATTTCGCGGAACAGGGCCGGTGACCCGTGCCGCCGTCGGGCATTGTCCCGAACGCGCCGGAGCGCTAGCCTCAACCGGGGACGGCTTGTCCCGAGTCACATGGGAGGACCAAGGCAATGCAGAAGATTTCCACGTGTTTGTGGTTCGACGGCCAGGCAGCGGAAGCAGCCGGGTTCTACACCTCGACCTTTGACAACGCAGTCATGGGGCAGTCCATGCCGGGGCCGGACGGCCAGCCCTTGACGGTGGAGTTCGAGCTTGAGGGGCGGCAGTTCATGGCCCTGAACGGCGGCCCGGCCTTCACCTTCAACGAGGCTGTTTCGCTGGTGATCAACTGCGATTCGCAGGAAGAGGTGGACCGCTACTGGGAGGCCCTGCTGGTGGGCGGGGAGGAAAGCATGTGCGGTTGGCTGAAGGACAAGTACGGGCTCTCCTGGCAGGTTATTCCCAAAGGCTTTACGGACGTCCTCACCGGACCGGATCCCGAGGGTGCGCGCCGTGCCATGGAAGCCATGATGAAGATGCGGAAGCTTGACATCGCAGCTCTTCGGAAGGCCTACGACGGCGACTGAAAAGACTGCGCGACAGGCACCTGATGCCGCTGCTAGCATGGCCGCACGGCGACCAGCGCGCCCAACACAACCATGAGGAGAACACTGCCATGACATCGCGCCTCAACCCCTATATCTCTTTCCGCGACAACGCCCGTGACGCCATCACTTTCTACGAAACCGTCTTCGGCGGAGAACTGACCATCAGTACGTTCGGCGACTACCAGGCCAGCCAGGATCCCGCCGAAGCCGACAAAGTGATGCACGGCATGCTTGTCTCGCCGAATGGCCTGACGCTGATGGCTTCGGATACGCCCAACGGCATGGACTACAACCCGGGAAACAACATCTCCGTGTCCCTCAGCGGTGAGTCGTCGGATGAAGCAGAACTCCGCGGCTACTGGGACAAGCTGGTTGATGGCGGCACCGTCACCATGCCCCTCGAGAGCGCCCCCTGGGGTGACGTCTTTGGCATGTGCGTTGACAAGTTCGGCATTGCCTGGCTGGTGAATATTGCCGGAGACCAGCCGGCCCAGTAGTTTCTACCGCAGGCAGTCGAGGTGCCCTTCCCGGAGTTCCGGGGAGGGCACACCTATCTGGGTACCGAGGAGGACCATGGTTGATGTCCAGCGTTTCCGCGTCCTTTTGGAGCGTGAGCGGGACGCGAAGCTGGCCTTGCTGGGCGCCCTTCGCGGTGACATTGCCTCGGTCAGTGCGGCGAGGCTGGACTCGAATGTCGACGACGAGCACGACCCCGAGGGCAGCACGATCGCCTTTGAGCTCTCGCAGGCCTCAGCGCTGATGGAGCAAAGCCGCGCCGGACTGGGCCAGATCGAGGAAGCCCTGGCGCGCATCGAAGCCGGTACCTTCGGGATATGCATCGTTTGTGGGGTGCAGATACCGGAGGGACGGCTTGATGCCCGGCCGTGGACGCCGTACTGCGTCAATCACGCCTCAGCCGGTCGCTGACAGTTCCGTCCTGCTAGGCCGCCGGTCCGGGCTGCCATTCGTCCTTTGCTGGCCCCTGTTGGTCAGTGCCGGCCGGAGTGGAAGTCGACCGATCGGCTGAGGCGGACTGCCGCCGGCTGGCGATGAGGAACGGGACGGCAATGATCTCGATGACTCCAGCCATGGCCAGTGAGGCCGGGTAGCCATAGAGGTCGGCGCCGCGTCCCAGCAGGGGCTGCACCACGACGCCGCCACTGGATCCCATCAGGGAATCAAAGCTCAGGACCGTGGCACGCTGTTTGGACGGGATGAGGTCGTTGACATAGGCCTGGCGCACGGGGGTGGCAGCGGACCCCACTACAGCCCACAGGGCGAGCAGCACCAGCGCAATCCAGAACACGCGGGTGAATCCGAGGACCAGCAGGATCACGGCGCCCACCACGCTGCCGAGGATCAGGACCGAGGTCCGCTTATGGAAGAGCCTGCGGGCGAGCGGTGCGAGCCACCCTCCCAGCACTTGCGAACCCGCCACGATCGCGGCGGCGAGCCCCGCAATCGAATACGCGTGCGGATCGCCGAACAAGTCCAGCAGATATGGCTGCAGTGCGTAGAAGACATAGATTCCGACGCCGGCGCTGAAGGGCGCGGCGAGCATCACGTAGCGGACGGGCGGGTTTTTCAGGCCGTTGTCGATCGAAGCGGCCAGGACTGCCCGGGTGGCCTCCAAGGGGTGCGTCGACCGCTCAGGCGAGAAGCCGACGTCGTGCATCAACCAGAAAGCCACGGCGAACATCGCCACCAAAACCAGGACGCGCAACAGGAACGGCACGCCAAGGTTGGTGGCCTGGGCAATGACGCCACCTGCCACGGACCCAAGCAGCATGGCTACGCCCTGGACCATCTGGCCCCGGCCGAGCACGGTCTCGAGCCCGCCTTCATAGCCCGAGAAGCGGAGGGCATCCACCAGCCAGGCCTCCACCGCGCCGGAGAAGAACGTGAAGCCGAGTCCCAAGAGCACTGAAACGACGGCCCACATCCAGAACGGCGCCGAAATTTGCCACATCACGTAGTACAAGTACGTGGACGCCGCCAAGGTGATGGTGCCCAGGAGGAAGGAGACCCTGCGTCCCCAGCCATCGGCAACCACTCCCGTGGGGACTTCGAACAGGACCATGCCGGCGGTGAAGAAAGCATTTGCGGCGAAGGCTTCGAGGTTGCTGAGGCCGGCGTCAAGCAGGAAAAGGGTGTTGATGCCCCAAATGAACGACGCGGCGATGGTGTTTCCCAGCGTCAGCGTCAGATAGACACGCTGGATTTTCCGGGCGGCATCGTTCATGGTGTCGCCGCTTCCTTCAGCACGAGGGTGGGCCACGTGCCCATTCTCGTCCCGATGTGCGTGCTCCGCCAGAGCTTGTCACTGGCACAAGTGATCCAGCGTTTCCTGCGCCGCGGAGACCATTTGCGAGGCGTAAAGTCCTATGCGCCGGTCCGCCACGGGGTCATCAACGGGCAGCGGCGGCAGGGCCAGCCCCATGGTGACCTGGCTGCCGCCGTCGTCGCTGCTGATCGACGCAGAAAGGTAGCCGAACACGCGGCCGGTGCTGCCGTACCTGTGTTCGCCGGAGCAACCAATGCTGAAGCGTTGGAGCCCCAGGCCGTAGTTGCCGTTGCCCGTTTCCTTCATTTCCCGGACCAGCCCGGGGGAAGCGATGCGGCCCGACAACAGGCTGCGGTAGAAGTTGTTGATGTCCGCGGTGGTGGACACTACGCCACCGGCGGGGGAGCCCACCAAATAGTCGGCCTGTGTGACATCAACCTGCCGGTTGCCGTCCATGACATAGCCGTGAAGGTTGTCCCGGGCTCCCCGGTCAGGCCCGGAAAGGGTGGTTTTTTCCATGCCCATCGGACGGAACAGATCGTTCTGGAGGATCTCGTCCAGGGGACGCGAGCGGGCGTCCTCGATCAACAACCCGAGGGCAAGGTAGTTGGACTCCGAATAGTTGAAGAATCCGGTGTTGAAGGATTCCCATGGCAGTCTGGCAGCCAACCGCAGGCCATCCTGCGAGCTGATGTGTGCTTGGAGGGTCCCGCCCGCCCTGGACCCGCGGAATGACTCGTCCGAGAAGTCGGGCAAACCTGACGTATGGTTCAGCAATTGCCGCAGTGTCACAACGCCTGGTGGTTTCAGTTCCGGTGCCACGCGGGCGAGGGCATCATTGATCGGCCCATCGAGGCTCAGCCGGTGTTCATCCACCAATTTGAGGACTTCGGCGGCCACCATGGACTGGGTCAGGCCGCCGGCCGGGAACCTGTCCAATGGCCGTGCGGGATCGTTGGTGGACAGGTTCCGGACACCGTATGCCTTGGACCATTCACCCCCGGGCCACCGGACCTGGACAACAACGGACGTGACGCCGTCCTCCAGGAAATGCAGGACCGTCCGCTCAAGCGAGTCTGTGGTACCGGGCGCCGGGGCAGGCAGGGGCGACGGCTCCGGTGGGCCGGCCGTGCATCCGCCCAGGAACCACAAACTGAGGCAAAGGGCCAGCAGGAACCGCCCGCGCCTGGTGGCCATAAGCCCGTTCTACGCCGGGCGCACAGCAAAATCCAGCGCCTTACATGCGGGGTGCTGGACTCGGAGACATTTCCGCGGCCTGCCTCAGTGCTTCGATCATGCTGCCGACCTCAACGACGCCCTTTCCGGCAATATCGAAGGCCGTGCCGTGGTCCACTGAGGTGCGGATAACGGGCAGTCCAACCGTGATGTTGACGCCGGCCTCGATGCCCAGCACCTTGACCGGGCCGTGGCCCTGGTCGTGGTACATGGCCACGATGAGGTCGTAGTCGCCGCGTCCGGCCAGGAAGAATGCGGTGTCGGCGGGAAGGGGGCCACGGGCGTCGATACCGTCTGCCTGGACCTTCTCGATGGCAGGAGTAATTTTCTCCGCTTCTTCGCCGTAACCGAACAGTCCGTTCTCGCCGGCGTGGGGGTTGATGGCGCACACGCCGATCTTCGGATCAGCAATACCTGCCCGCTGCATGGCGCCGTGGCCGCGGCGGATGGTCCGTTCCACCAGGCCGGGTTCGATCTTGTTGATGGCGTCAATGAGCCCGATGTGGGTGGTGACGTGGATGACTTTGACCTTGGGGGTGGAGAGCATCATTGACACCTCGTCGATTCCCATGAAGTGTGCAAGAAGTTCCGTATGTCCCGGGTACACATGGCCGGCCATGTGCAATGCGGCCTTATTGAGGGGAGCGGTGCAGATACCCTGCACCTGCCCGTCCATCCCCAGTTCGCATGCGATCCGGATGTATTGGTAGGCGGCGTTGCCCGCTTCGGCTGATTCCTTGCCCCACTCGAGATCGGGAGAGAGGAGCTTGGGGTCAATGACATTGATGCGGCCCGGTTCGAAGACGGCGTCCGGAACGGACGTGATTTCCACAATGTCCGCAGCTGCACCCAGGGCTTGTGCCCCGAGGCGGAGCCGGTACGCGTCGCCGATGACAACCGGCCGGCAGTCGTCGTAGGCATTTTCGGCCAGCAGGGCCCCGACGGTGACTTCGGGGCCTACGCCTGCGCCGTCACCCATGGTGACGGCGATAAACGGCCGGTTGTCGTGGTGGGCAGAGGTTGAAGTCATGGTTGCTCCGTCGTTCGAGGGGGAATGGTTGTCTGCGGGCGGCTGGGGAGACGAGCCGCTCCTAAGGTTCCGGATACTGAGGTACAGCTGCGACAGGACATCCTTGGTGCCGAAGCTGCCGGGTTTGGTGGCGACCAGCCGGCCATCGTCGGCCACACTGATGACGGCGCCGTGCTGCACTGAAGCGAGGGGCTGGAGCGAAGCGATATCCAGGGCATCAAGCACCTCCCGCGCCGTCTCGCCCCCGGTCAGGATGAGGTCGGGTGCAGGATCGTCATGGGCGGCCTACCCCCTCCTGGATCCCCGTGTTCGTCTTGGAAAGGCGGCAGCAGCATGAGCACCAGTCCTACCGCAACCACCCCGGCCGAAGTCCCGGCCGGACAGCCGGAGCGCAGGCCTTCCCCCAGCGCGGTCACCAAGGCGATCATCGCCAAGGCCGGTGCCACGCGCCGCAGGAACGCCGCCAAATGGAAGATCCGCATCGGTGCCGTGTGCACCTTGATCGTCATCATCCCCATCCTGCTGGCACAGGTACTTCCCCTCCCGGACGCCAACCACCAGGACTTGTCCGCCCGGCGCCTGGCGCCCTTGGTGGATGGCCACCTGTTCGGCACCGACCAACTCGGCCGCGACCTGCTGTCCCGCGTCCTCCACGGTGGCCAGGTCTCGCTGACCATCGGAGTCCTCGCCGTGGTGGTGTCCGGTGCCATCGGCATCATCCTTGGCGCCGCCGCGGGTTACTTTGGCGGCTGGGTGGACACTGTGGTTTCGCGCATCCTGGAAGCACAGATGTCGTTGCCCCTGCTCATGATGCTGCTGCTGGTGGTGGCGCTCTTCGGCCCCTCCATCCCGGTGATCACGTTCGTGATCGCCATCGCCCAATGGCCTGAAGTCGCCAGGCTCACCCGGTCCATGGTGTTGGTGGAACGGGAGAAACCCTACGTTTCCGCAGCCCGCATCCTGGGCCTGCACCGCATCCAGATCCTGATCCAGCACATCATTCCCAACGTCATCAAGCAGGCCACGCTGGTTGTCCTGCTGCTCCTGGCCCAGGCGGTATTGCTGGAAAGCGCCCTCAGCTTCCTCGGCGCCGGTCCGCAGCGTCCCTTCGCCACCTGGGGTCGCATCATTTCCGATGGACAGGACTACATCACAACCTCCTGGTGGATGGTCACACTGCCCGGCCTGGTGATCGTATTGATGGTGGTAGGCGTCAACCTCCTCGGTGACGGCCTCCGCGACCGTCCGCGCCGCAAGAAGAAGGGTGCCTGAGATGAACACGCAAACCCGCACCGAACCCGCCCTGCTGGATGTCCGGAACTTCCAGGTTGAATTGATCACCGAAGCCGGGATCATCCGCGCCGTGGACGATGTCAGCTTCAGCATCCACAGGGGCGAGACCGTCACCATCATTGGCGAGTCCGGTTCCGGCAAATCAACGACGGCGATGGGCATCCTCCAGTTGCTGCCCCCTGACCTCGCCGTACTCTCCGGAACGGTAAAGATCGAAGACGTGGACGTGGTGGCCAACCCGAAAGCCATCAACAAGGTCCGGGGAAAGACGCTTGCCCTCATTCCACAAGACCCCATGACTGCCTTGAGTCCGGTCCACTCGATTGGCAGCCAACTCTTCGAAGCCATCCGCATCGCCGGTGCCGCATCGGCCAAGGACAAGGATGCTGTCCGGGCCCGTGCCATCCGCTTGCTGCAGCAGGTCCACATCCCGTTGCCCGAACAGCAACTGAAAAAGTACCCGCACCAACTCTCCGGTGGCATGCTGCAGCGCGTGCTGATCGCCATCGCCCTGGCCAGCGAACCGCAACTCCTGGTTGCCGACGAACCAACCTCAGCCCTGGACGTGACGGTCCAGGCAGGCATCCTGGACCTGCTCCTGGAACTGCAGGAGCAGCGGGGCATCGGCATCCTCATGATCACCCACGACCTTGGAGTGGCCCGCCTCATCTCCGACCGGATCCACGTCATGAAGAACGGGACCTTTGTGGAGTCCGGGGAAGTCCAGCAAATCGTTGACAGCCCGGCCACGGAGTACACCCGCAGCCTGCTGGCCGCTGTTCCGGTACTCGGCGCGTGGGACGAAACCCCGGATGAAACCCCGGATGAAACCCAACCCCGGACGGCCCGCACGGAGGCACCCACGCCAGGTGCCGCCGTCGAGCCTCCACCCACCACGCTCACCCGGACAGGAGTCCGCCATGACTGAACCGTTCCTCACCGTAGAAAACCTCGTGGTGGACTACCACGTGCCCGGCGGAACGTTCCGGGCCGTGGACGATGTTTCGTTCTCCGTGGACAAGGGCAAGACCATCGCCGTGGTGGGGGAGTCCGGTTGCGGCAAATCCACCATCGCCAAGGCGCTCATGCGGCTGGTAACCCCCACCAGCGGCAGGATCAACCTGGACGGCACAGACCTCGCCTCCCTGAGCGAGTCGAAACTGCGCCCCCTCCGCTCGAAGTTCCAAATGGTCTTCCAGGATCCCTACGGCTCCCTGGACCCGCACCTGACCGCCCAGGAGATCGTGGCGGAACCGCTGAAACTCCAGGGCATCAGGTCCAAAGCCGAACGCCACAAGGCAGCAGCCACACTCATCGACCAAGTGGGCCTGCCCGCCGCATCGCTGCAGAAACACCCGGCAGAATTCTCCGGCGGCCAGCGGCAGCGCATCGGAATCGCCCGAGCCCTGGCCTCCAAGCCGGAACTCCTGGTCTGCGACGAAGCCACCAGCGCGCTCGATGTCTCCGTACAGGCCCAAGTGCTCAGGCTGCTGAAATCCATCCAGGAAGAAACCGGCATCACCTACGTCTTCATCTCCCACAACCTGGGCGTGGTGCAGGAGATCAGCGATACCGTCATGGTGATGCGGCGTGGCCAACTGGTGGAAGCCGGCCCCACCGCATCAGTGCTGACCAGTCCTGCGGAAGACTACACACGGCGGTTGCGCCGCGCCGCCCTGGACCCGTCCGGCATGCACGGACTCAAGCCCCGCCACATCGTGTCCTCCCTGGCCCTCAAAGCCAGCGCCTGAAACCAACCATCCAAACCCGAGGAACCACAGCACATGAGCAACCAGCACACAGGGACAAGCATCGAAGGCTTGGGCCTGCCGATTTCCAAGCTTGTCCTGGGAACCATGACCTTCGGCGACACAGCGGACGAAGCCACCGCAGGGCGCATGGTGGATGAAGCGCTCGCCGCCGGGATCACCACCATCGACACCGCGAACGCCTACGTGGGAGGCGCCACCGAGGAGATGCTCTCCCGGCTCCTCAAGGACCGCAGGGAACAAGTGCTCCTCGCGTCCAAGGCCGGCATGCCGCACGCAGACCACGGTGACGCTTCTCCCTTGTCCGCCAAAGGCCTGCGCACCAGCGTCGAAGGCAGCCTGCGCCGGCTCGGCGTGGACAGCATCGACCTGTTCTACCTCCACCAGCCGGACCGCGCGGCGACGCTCCAGGAAACCTTGGGGACCGTGGCCGAACTGGTTGCCGAGGGCAAGATCGGTGCCCTGGGCGTCTCAAACTTCGCGGCCTGGCAGATCGTGGACGTGATCCATGTTGCCCGGGAAGTCGGCGCCCCGCGGCCCGTCGTTGCCCAACAGCTGTACAACCTGGTGGCCCGCCGCCTGGAAGAGGAGTACCTCGAATTCGCGGCCACGCATGACGTGCACACCATGGTGTACAACCCCCTGGGCGGCGGCCTGCTGACCGGTCGGCACAGCTTCGACTCGAAACCTTCAGAGGGCCGCTTCGGTGACTCCAAGCTCGCGGCCATGTACACCCAGCGCTACTGGGACAAGCAACTGTTCGACGCCGTGGCAGCGCTCGCAGGGATTGCCTCCGACGCCGGCATTGGACTTCCGGAGCTTTCCCTGCGGTGGCTTGCCTACCGGGACGGCGTCGGTTCAATGTTGCTGGGCGGTTCCAAAGTGGAGCAGCTGGTATCCAACATCGCCGCAGTGGCCAAGGGGCCGCTCGACGCCGACACGGTGGCCGCATGCGACACGGTGGGGGCCGGGCTCCGCGGACCCATGCCGGCCTACAACCGCTGACACACACTCCTGACCACGCAACCCACGACGAACCAAAGGTAGAGAACATGACTTCGGAACTGGCCCTCGAATTCGCCCGGAAGATCCGGTCCCGCGAACAGGCCGTTGGATACTGGGCAGTCCTGGACGCCCCGGTGGCCACGGAACGCATCGGCCGGCTCGGCTACGACTACGTTGCGCTGGACGCCCAGCATGGCCTGCTCGGATACTCGGGCGTCCTGAACGGGCTCATGGCCATCGACGCCGGGCACACCGCCGTCGGAATGGTCCGGGTGGAAGACAACAACCTGACGGCGATCGGCAAAGCCCTGGACGCCGGAGCCGTCGGCGTCATTGTTCCGCTGGTCAACACCGGGGCCGATGCTGCCGCGGCCGTGGCTGCAGCCAAATATCCGCCGATGGGCGGCCGTTCCTACGGCCCCATGCGCTCGGCCTTGCGTATTGGTCCGGTCCCTGCCGATGCCAACGCCGCCACGCTTGTCTTCGCGATGATCGAAACCCCGGACGGGCTGGCGAACGTCAAGGAAATCTGCGCCACCCCCGGCCTCGACGGCATCTACGTTGGCCCATCGGACCTGGCCATCGCCGTGGGTGGCGCCTTCCCGGGCGACCCCGCCGTGGAAGCGGAATTCAACGCGGCCCTGGAGACCATTGCGGACGCTGCAGCTTCCGCAGGCATCGCGGCGGGCATCCACACGCCTGCCGGAACCGTGGCGGCGGAGCGCCTCAAGCAGGGATACACCTTCACCACGGTGGCCTCCGATTTGACGCACCTGGAACAGATCGCCAAGTCCCACCTCGACGCCGCAAAAGCCAAGGACTGAACCGTGCAGACCACCACCGATTACAGCACCATCACCCCGGACGGACTCGTGAAGGAGGCCATGGATGCGGAGTTTGCCTACCTGCCCGCGCCCACGGTCCAGAGCCACGCCGCCAACCTGCTGACACTGCCAGACGGACGCCTCGCCTGCGTCTGGTTCGGAGGTACCCAGGAAGGTGTCCCGGACATTTCCATCTGGTTCGCCACCCTGGACCCCGGCGGCCGGCAGTGGTCAGCGCCGGAGCAGCTCTCGAACGACTCCAGCCGTTCGGAGCAGAACCCCATCCTCTTCAACGCTCCCAACGGTGAGCTGTGGCTCCTGTACACCGCCCAAAAGGCGGGCAACCAGGACACAGCCGAGGTCCGGCGTCGTACGTCAACGGACAGTGGCCGCACCTGGGGCGCAGTGGAAACCCTCTTTGCCGCCAATCAAACGGGCGGTGTCTTCGTCCGGCAACTGCCGGTGGCCTTGCCGTCCGGGCGCCTCATCATCCCGATTTTCCGCTGCATCACCACACCCGGCGAGAAATGGGTGGGCAACAGCGACGACAGCGCCGTGATGATCTCCGACGACGCCGGAACCACGTGGTCCGAACAGGTGCTGCCCGGAAGCCTCGGCTGCGTGCACATGAACATCCAGGTTCTCCAGGACGGCAGCCTGCTGGCGCTCTTCAGGAGCCGCTGGGCCGACGCCATCCATGAGTCCCGTTCCACCGACGATGGCAGCACGTGGAGCGAGCCCGTCCCCACGGAGCTGCCCAACAACAACTCCTCCATCCAGTTCACGGCCTTGGCGGATGGTCGCCTGGCGCTGGTCTACAACCACAGCCGCGCCGAAGAGGGCACCGAACGCCGGCTCTCCCTCTACGACGAAATCGACGACGACGGACTGGCCGAGGAACAGGGACAGCTGGCTCCCGTGGAACCCACCACGGAGGCAGGCGACGAGCGGAAGGCCTTCTGGGGAACTCCGCGATCGCCCATGACCCTCGCGATCTCCGAGGACGGCGGACGCAGCTGGCCAATCCGGCGGAACCTGGACGTCGGAGACGGCTATTGCTTGTCCAACAACTCCCGCGACGGCCTGAACCGGGAGTACTCCTATCCTTCCATCCACCAGGGACCGGATGGCGCGGTTAACATCGCGTACACGTATTTCCGCCAGGCCATCAAGTTTGTCCGGGTTGGCCCGGAGTGGGCCTACCAGGGCACGTCCACCCCGGGTGGACAGGAATGACGCAACAACACGCGTTGGTCACCGGGACGAGCTCCGGCATCGGCAAGGCGATCGCAGCCAAGCTGCTGGCGGATGGCTGGCGGGTGACGGGGCTGAGCCGTGGCGAGTCAGCGCTCGGGGAAGGTTTCAGCTGGGTGCAGACCGACCTGGCGCAGCCTGAATCGCTCGTTGCGGCCGTCAGCCCGCATGGACCCTTCGATGCCCTGGTCCATGCCGCCGGGTTCCAGCGGACCGCGCGCCTCGGCGAGCTGGACGCCGCGGCCCTGGCCGGCATGTTCACGGTCCACGTCGCTGCTGCCGAGGTCCTCGCCAACGCGGTGGTGCCGGAGATGCCCGACGGCGGCCGGGTCCTGTTGGTGGGCAGCCGGACCTCCACCGGCGCACCGGGCAAGAGCCAGTACGCCGCGACGAAGGCCGCCCTGATGGGTTTGGGAAGATCGTGGGCGCAGGAACTGGCTCCGCGGGGGATCACCGTCAACGTGCTCTCTCCCGGACCCACCGACACCCCGATGCTGGCCGATCCCGGCAGGTCCGCCACGCCGCCCATCATGCCCGCGCTTGGTTCCTTGGTGGACCCGGAGGACGTCGCGGCACTTGCGGCGTTCCTGTTGGGGCCGCACGGCAAATCCATCACGGGGCAGAACTACGTCATCTGCGGAGGCGCATCGCTGTAGGACCGGTCCCTTCCCGGCGAACGGGACGCCGTGCCCCTACGATGTGACAAGCAGCCATGCACAGGCCAAAGGAGAGCCCACCATGACCACCGCCCGGACCAGGCGCGAGGAGATCTACCACCTCGCCGTTACCACTGGGCTTGCTTCCGTCGAGGAGCTTTCCAAGCATTTCAACGTCACGCCGTCCACCATCCGGCGCGATCTTGCGCAGCTGCACACAGAGGGCAAACTGGCCCGCACCTATGGCGGGGCGCTTCCCTTGGGCGCCCACCCCGAGCCGTCACTGCGGCAACGCACGGGCGAAGCGTATGAACAGAAACACGCCATTGCGGCGTGGGCCGCCGGCCAGGTACGGACCGGCGAGAGCGTCCTGCTCGACGGCGGATCCACGGTGGGTGCCTTGGCACACGCACTGCGCGGCTCAGAGGCGCTGACCATCACCACCCCCGGCGTGAATACCCTGCAGGAACTGCAGGACGCGCCGGGGGTGGTGGTCAACTGCCTTGGAGGCAGGTTCCGCGAAGTCAGCCAAACGTTTGTGGGTCCCCTCGCCGAGGCAGCACTGGAGCGGATGACTTTCGACAGGGTGTTCCTCGGTGCCGATGCCGTGACCGCTGACGACGGCTTGTGCGAGGCCGACCACGAGCAAACCCGGCTCAAGGAACTGATGGCGCGCCGCGGCGAAGCCGTCTACGTCCTTGCTGATTCGTCCAAGCTTGGCAAGCGTCCGTTCCATTCCTGGGTCCGGTTGCCGCTGCCGTGGACGCTCGTTACGGATGCCGGCGCCTCGGAGGAACAGCTGGCGCTGTTCCGGACCGCGGGAGTGAAGGTTGAGGTTGCAGGCTTGGCGTAAAGTGCTCTCTTCGGGCTAGTGCCAGAGCCCCAGGGCGAATTCGGCGATGACGGCAGACAGCAGGAATGACGCCGTGATGGCCACGAGGCCCACCGGGATGATCTTCCAACCGATGTTGCGCAGCAGCGGGATGTCCTTGCCGAGGGAAAGGCCGGCCAAGGTCAGCATCACAGTGGCGATGGACAGGAAGTCCACGGTCTTGACGGCCTCATTCAGCACGCCGGCACCGAAGAACCAGGGGCTGGAAATGTAGGCACCGATGGTGGTGATGAACACGATCGCCGAGATCTTGCGCGTGATCTTCGCGAGCAGGAGGCTCACCAGGACCAGAGCCAGCATGATGCCGTAACCGGCGAGGATGGACAGGCTCAGGCCCTTGGCCGCAACAGCCGCGGTTCCGACACCCAGGACGGTCAGGACAGAGAGTGAAAGCCACAGTGGCAACTGCATGTGTGCCGAGGATTTCGCGACTTCCTCACGGAAGCGACGGTTCTCTTCCGCCTGGGCCTCATCGTGGTCGCTGACGACGGCGCGTCCCGCCTTGGGTGCGTCCGCCACGCCTGCTGCCACTTTGTGCCCGTCCTTGTTCCGGGTCAGGAACTTGTAGAACTTGTCTGCCAGCGGAAGCGCAATGAAGATTCCCACATACACGCCGAGGACCGTAGTGATGAGGTTCGAGACGGCGGCCATGCCCAGGATGGCATCCTGGTCCCCGGGGTAGGCGGCCACGATGCTGGCCGCCGAAGCCGCCATCATGGACCCGGAGCCAACGCCGGCACCCATGGCAAGGGCCAGCGGATCGAAGATCTTCCAGTTGGAGACCAGCGAGGTCAGCAGCGTGATGAACACGGCGCCGAACAGAGTGCCGAAGACGTACATCGCCAGAACCCCGCGGTACTGGTCCGAGTCGGGACCGTACTTTTCGGAGACCATGGCGAAGGAAGGCTCGCGGTCCAGGGAAAAGGTCGCACCTACCGTGGCCTTGCCCATGCGGAGCAGCACGGCAAGGGGGAGTGCCAGGACGATGGTCCCCAGGAGGTGTCCGACTTCCTGCAGCAACAGTGCCGGTCCCGCCTTGATCAGGCTGGGCAGGCTGGGGCCGATATTGAAGGCCAGGCGTGCCACCAGCAGAAGGACGGCCACACCCACCAGGGCAGAGGCGACGCGCTGGAGGTCAAGGCCAAGGGGCTTGAATTTCTGGATGGAGACGAGGAGGCCCAAAATCAGGCCCCACACCATGGGGAAGATGATGATTGCGCCAATACCGAGATCGATCTTGGCCTGGCCGATGAATTGAACAGCAAGGGCGATGACAAACGCCAGCGCGGCAATGGGGAGGGTCAGCCGCATACCGGCTTTGTCCGTCCGCGCAGTTTCGATGCGGGTGCTCATGATGTTGCTTCCTGAATCAGGGCTCCGCCGCGGTAGGCCGCGTTGGCGAAGCGTTCTCTTTGTTGGGGATGGGTTGCGGCTCCGGCCACGGTCCAGGCAAGTGCCACGGCCGCCTCGAACATGACGTCGTAGGCCTCAGGGGTGTTGGCCAAGGCAGCGAAACCGTGCGAGTGGATGGGTACGTTGGCGCCAGGAATGCTGAGCCACGGGTGGAGCGAGGGGATGACTTGGGAGATGTTGCCCATGTCGGTTGATCCGCCGCCCATTCCGGCGGACGGTGAGGTGTCCTTGCCAAAGGCGTCCATGGCTTCGGTCCAGTAGGCGGCAAGGTCGTCGTCCTGGATCAACGGTTCGTACAGTGGTTCCGCGGCGCTGATCTCCAGGGTTGTCCCGGTGGCGAGGGCTGCCCCTTCGAAGCAATGCTTGACGCGTTCCAGGAGTGCTTCATATTCCGGCAGGGTGAACGCCCTGCATTCGAAGGGAACCACCGCGTGGTCCGGGATGATGTTGGTGACATGGCCGGCCTCAGCCACGTAGCAGGCGATCCGGTGATCCCCGGGGATCTGTTGGCGAAGCAGCCCGATGGCCACTAGGCTGAGCACAGCCGCGTCCCCGGCGTTGACGCCAAGGTGCGGGGCCGCGGCGGCATGCGCTGCCTTGCCGGTGAAGACCGCCTCATACCTTCCTACGGCCTGTGCGGTGGTCCCGGCAGGGTTGTAAGTCACGCCGTCCTGTACGGGGTGCACCATGAGTGCCAGTCCCACTCCGTCAAAGGCGCCCCGCTCCAGCATCAGGGCTTTACCGCCGCCGTGTTCCTCTGCGGGTGTACCTATGGCCTTCAACGTGATTCCCAGCTCGTCCACGTGGGGGAGGAGGGCGAGTGCTGCGGCTACCGATGCCCCTGCAATGAGGTTGTGCCCGCAGGCGTGTCCTACCGACGGCAGCGCGTCGTATTCCACACACAGGGCTACCGTCAGATCGCCGCTGCCGGCAGTGGCCGTGAAGGCTGTGGAAAGACCGGCTGTACCGGTTGCCACCTCGAAGCCGGCTTCAGCCAGTACAGCAGTGATGGATGCGGCGGCCCGGACTTCTTCGAAGGAAAGTTCGGGATTGGCGTGCAAGTACTGCGACAACGACTGGACCTGGGGGCGCCAGGCGTCCACTCCGTCCCTCAGTGTCCTGCGCAGGGCCTCCATCGCCGGTTTCGTTCCGGTCGGTTCCATGTTCTTCCTTTCCTCAACCGGCCGTCTTAGTACGACAGGGACGGGAACGGGGAGCCCGCGGCCCGCGTGGGCACCCAGATCGCTTTTGTCTGCGTGTATTCGTCCAGGACGCCGGGACCGGACGAACGGCCATGGCCCGAATCGCCGAAACCACCGAAGGGAACGGCTACGTGGATGGTCTTGTACGCGTTGATCCAGAAGGTTCCCGCCTTCACTTTGCGGGCCACATGGTGCGCCCGGGAAACGTCCGAGGTCCAGACGGCCCCTGCCAGGCCGAAGTTGGTGTTGTTGGCCCTCGCGATCGCCTCCTCCTCAGTGTCGAAGGCGTCCGCGCCGACTACCGGACCGAACACCTCGGTTGTTTCGAGCCGGTTCGACGGCGTCACGCCGTCCAGCAGCGTGGGCATGACCCAGTGGCCGCCTGCCAGGGCAGAGCCAGCCAGGGAATCCGGTAGGTTTCCGCTGGTGACCCGGCGTCCGCCGTCGTTCATTCCTGCTTCGATCAACGAGGTGACGGTGGCGAACTGCTGGGGAGTGATGATCGGACCAACCTCGGTACTGGCGTCCAGGGGGTCTCCGACACGAAGGCGGGCAGCGCGGTCGGCCACCAACTCGACGAAGCGGGCGTGGACGGTGCGTTCCACCAGGAGCCGAGAACCGGCGACGCACGATTGGCCCGCGCCGGAGAAGATGGCGGAGATGGCACCGTCAGCGGCACGTTCCAGGTCCGCGTCGGCAAAGACGATGTTGGCGCTCTTGCCACCCAGTTCCAGCAACGCGGGGATACCTGCTCCGGCAGCGGCGACGGCGACGCGGCGGCCCGTGGGTACCGAGCCGATGAAGCTGACCTTGCCGACCCGCGGGTCCGTGGTCAGGGCCGGTCCCACCGTCTGTCCCAACCCGGTTGCCACGTTGAAGACGCCATCCGGGAGCCCGGCTTGATGGGCCAATTGCGCCAGGCGAACGGTTGAAGCCGGAGTGAATTCGCTGGGCTTGATGATCACGGAGTTACCCGCTGCGAGGGGCGCTGCGGAGTTCCATCCGGCCGTGAAGAGCGGAGCGTTCCACGGAGTGATGGCTACCACGACGCCCCACGGCACGCGTTCGGTGTAGGTGTGCCAGTTGCCGGGAACCGGGATGGTCTGGCCGGTGAGTTTGTCCGCCCAACCCGCGTAGTAGCCGAACATTTCTGCGACTTTGGCGGATTCTGCGCGGGCGTCGCGGATGGGCTTGCCGGTGGTGGCCGACTCGAGGATGGCGAGCTCTTCGGCGTGCTGTTCGACGACACGGCCCACGTTGCGGAGGATGGCTGCCCGTTCGAATCCGTTCAGCTTTCCCCAGGCTGCGGCGCCACGGACGGAACTGGCCAGCAATGCGTCGGCACCTTCCTTTCCGGGGTCGGCGTAGCTGGCGAAGGGCTCGCCGGTTGCGGCGGACGTCAGGGTGATGTCTGCGCCTGAGCCGGTCACGACGGCGCCGTCGACGAAGGCACCGAGGCCGGAGGGGAAGGCGGCGTCGAGGACTGCCCGGGCCGTGGCCGTGGAAGATGCGGAGGGGACTGTGGTGATGCTCAAAATCGTTCCTTTTGGTGCGTGGGGGATGTTCGGGGGCTGGCTAGGCGGCGTCACCGGCTGCGGGGGCTCCTGCAGGAGTGACTGCCGGGGCTACGGTCCGGGCGATTTCGGTGAAGTCCGCTGCCGGACCGAGGAGCGCCAAGGCCTCCTGCCATTGGCCCGCGGCCGCGGCGAGGAGTTCCGGCTGTTCGCCGATTTCGCGGGCCACGTCAATGGCCAGGGCCGCGTCGCGGGCCATCAGGCCAAGGGAGAAACCGGAGTCATGGGTGCCGCTCAGGACCCAGTTGGGGTACATGTTTGCCGAGACCTTGCTGCCGCCCGAAGCGTTGCTGATGCTCTCAGCTGCCACTGCGGGGTCGATGCCGTACGCCTTGGCCACTCCCAAGGCCTCACCCACGGAGACCAGGTTGGCCGCGGCGAGGACATTGTTGAGGAGCTTGACCACGTTGCCGCTGCCGGGTCCGCCGATGTGGGCAAAGTTCCCTCCGGTCAGCGCCTGGAGGACCGGTTCGGCACTGGCGAGGGCAGCTTCCGTTCCACCTACAAAGGCGCTCAAGGTCCCTGTGGCTGCGCCGGCCCGACCGCCGGACACGGGGGCGTCCACGAAAGCGGCATCCTTGGATGCGGCCAGTTCTGCCATTGCCTTGCTGGTGCCGGGTTCGGAGGTGGTGGTGTCCACGATGGCCACCACGCCGGGCGTCGCCAGCAGCGTCGGCACGGTGGCCTCCACGATCGCAGCCGAGGGGAGGGACAGGACCGCATACGGGGTCCCGGCCAGGTCTTCCAGGCTGGCCGTAGTGGTGATTCCACCCTCGGCGGCGGTGGCGCGGGCACCTTCGGAGGGGTCGAATCCGATGACGTCCCACCCTGCGGTGTGCAGGGTCGAGGCCATGGCTCCGCCCATTGAGCCGAGGCCGATCACGGCGACGCGGCGGTTGGTGTTCATGAAGTACTCCTTGGGTCTTGAGGGTGTAGCGAGGGGGAGGCAGTTCCTAGTCGAGGTAGACGTCCAGGTCTTTCCACAACTGCTGGGTTCGGCGGATGGCGGCACGGCTTCGTTCGGGGTGTGCCGCTTCCATGCCGGCGAGGAGCCCGTAGACCATGGAGTTGGCCGCGGTGACGGACTGGAAAAAGGAGATGCCTTCCGAAGCGACGATCAGGAGGTGGTCGGCTGCTGCGGCGAGGCGGCCGCGGCGCATGTCGCTGATGCCGACGACGGTGGCTCCCGCCTCCTTGGCGGCCTCTGCCGTGAGGATGATCTGTTTGACCGAACGCCACATGTTGATGACCACCAGGACGTCGCCGGGTCCAAGGTTGTTGGCTGCCGAGGCGAAGTGCACGCCGGCCCGGTTCTCCAAGGTGATGGGGTAGCCCATGGTTGAGCCAAGGTGGGCCATGACGCTGGCCGGTCCGGCGAACGAACCGAGGCCAATGACGGTGATGGATTTCGCCGTTGCCAAGGCAGCGATGGCGGCTTCGACGTCGTCCGGGGTATTGGAATCAAGGGTGAGCCGCAGGTTCTCGATGTCGTGGTTAAGGGCGTCATGCAGGGGGCTGCGGTGTTCGCCGTGTTCATTGAGGGTGTCTTCGGTGGAGATCATCACCAAGTACCTGGACCGCAATTCACGCTGCAGGTCCGGCCAGCCGCGGTAGCCAAGGCGTTGGGCCGTGCGGACCACCGTCGAGTTGTTCACGTCCGAGCGTTGGGCGATTTCGGCGATGTCCGCGTAAGAGGACAACTGCGGGTTGCGGGCGATGACTTCCACTACCCGGGCCTGTGACTTTGAAAGCGTGATGTTGGGAAGGGCGTCACCCAGCCACGCATAGTCCGTGGATTCCCAGGTGCTTACGCCCGCGTTGCCCGCCACGGTTTCGAGCTGCTCGCTCTTCACGGCCATCCTCCTGTAACGTACATCACTCTGCAATCTGCATTGCAATAAAGATACTCTGCAATTTTGATTGCCGCTAGTGGATAACGTTTCCGCGAGGTAAAACTTTCCGGCCGTTCAGGCAAGGCCCGTTAAAGCACGGTTGCCGGGAGCCTTGCATGGCTCCCGGCAACCTCGTCATGGCGTTTTGGTCAGGCGTTGCTGAGTTGCTTGGTGTTTGTGGGTGTGGTGTGGAGGCCTGCGAAGAAGGCTCCGAGTTCGGTGGTTGCGGTCAGGGGCAGGATGTTGGCGACGTACTGGTCTGGCCTGACGACCACCACGACGCCGTCGCGGCTGAGGCCACGCTGTTCGTAGATGTCGTTGGCGGGGTCGGTGCCGAAGACCTTTTCGAGGTAGGTCAGTTTGAAGGGTCCGACGGTGGGTTTGAACACGGCGGGGACGGCGTTGATGTCCACGCCGGTGTGGTCTTGCTGGTAGATGACTTTGACGTCGAACCAGGCGTCGCGGTCAAGGCTCGACGGCGTCGCGGCCAGCGGGGAGTCGGGTGCGGTGTCGAGCCACTGGGCCAGGTCCGCGACGGCTCCAGGGGTGCCGGCGGCTTCGGTGTCGGCGAAGACGTAGATCCGCCAGCGGCCGTCGGCTTTGGCGTGGTGGCCCAGGTGCATGGGGTTCGTGTCGCAGACCCGCTGCACGGGGGCGGACTTGAACCGTTTGCCGACCGGGAATCCGGTGGCGAGGTCCTGGTGGGCGGGTTCGGCGACGAGCATGGAGGGTGCGTATTGGGTCATGAACCCGGCCGGGAACTCCGCTGTGCTGGTGTAGAAGGTTTCCAGTTCGGTGGGGTCCTTGAATTCCTCGGGTTTCTTGGCCATGAGGGTGGACCATTCCTTGTCGAAATCGATCAGGTTCTTCGCCACCACCTGCCGTTCGGCCGAGTAGGTATCCAGCAACGATTCGGGGGACCGGCCCTCCAGGACGTGGCCGAGTTTCCAGCCGATGTTGAACCCGTCCTGCATGGACACGTTCATGCCCTGCCCGGCCTTCGCCGAGTGCGTGTGGCACGCGTCCCCGGTGATGAACACCCGCGGAGTGCGCGTACCGCGCTCGGCCGGCAGGACGTCGTCGAACCTGTCCGTGAGCCGGTGGCCTACTTCGTAGACGCTGTGCCAGGCCACGTTCCGCACATCCAGGGTGTAGGGGTGCAGGATGGCGTTGGCCTTGGCGATGATCTGCTCAATCGTGGTCTTGCGCACCGCACCATGATCATCGGCCGCGACCTCGCCCAGGTCCACATACATCCGGAACAAATGCCCGCCCTCACGCGGAATCAGCAGGATGCTCCCACCGGTGCCGGACTGGATGGCGCACTTGGTCCGGATGTCCGGGAAATCCGTCACCGCCAACACGTCCATCACACCCCAGGCATGGTTGGCCTGGTCCCCGGCGAGGTGGCAGCCGATCGATTCACGGACCTTGCTCCGGGCGCCATCGGCACCCACCACGTACTTGGCCCGCACCACACGTTCCTGGCCCTCGTCCGGTCCGGCGGTGTGCATCAGGGTCACCTCCACGGGGTACCCGCCCTCGCCCGTGTTGTTCAGGCCGACGAACTCGTACCCGTAATCCGGGCGAATCCGGGCGGGGGAGTTCGCCGCGAACTCCGCGAAGTAGTCCAGCACCCGGGCCTGGTTCACGATCAAGTGCGGGAATTCGCTGATCCCCGCAGGGTCATCCACCGCCCGCGCGGCCCGCACGATCTTGGAGTGATCGGCCGGGTCCGGCTTCCAGAACGCCATCTCCGTGATCCGGTACGCCTCGGCAATGATCCGCTCGGCAAACCCGAAAGCCTGGAACGTCTCCACGCTCCGGGCCTGGATCCCGTCGGCCTGGCCAATGGCCAAACGGCCGGGGCGGCGTTCAATGATCCGCGTGGTGATGTCAGGGAACTGAGCCAGCTGGGCCGCGGTCAACATCCCCGCAGGGCCGGTGCCCACGATCAGGACAGCGACCTCGTCGGGAAGCACCTCTGAGCGGGCAACGCCGACGCCGGCTGCCGGCTCGATTCTCGGGTCACCGGATACATAACCGTAATGGTGGAACTGCACGGGCTTTCCTCACTTCTTCGTGGGCACAACTGCCTGGGGTGCTAACTTTGTTCGATAATAGAATTCCTTGTTCGATTATCGCTCACACAATGGTAATCCGGCTCACAGGGACGTTCAAGTCCCCGCGGCGCGCGCGTCCGACGCCAAATCGGTGGGCGGCATGTCAGGATCAGGTATGCCTCGCCTCATGCTCCTGGACACTGCCTCGCTGTACTTCCGTGCCTTCTACGGCGTGCCGGACACGATCCGCCGCTCCGATGGGACATCCGTCAATGCCGTCAGGGGATTGATGGACATGATTGCCCGCCTCACGACCGACTACGGCGCCACGCATCTGGTCGCCTGCTGGGACAACAATTGGCGTCCGTCGTGGCGGGTCGCCCTCATCCCCAGCTACAAGGCCCACCGGGTTGCGCGGCAGGTGGAGGACGGACCGGACATCGAGGAAGTCCCGGACGCCCTGGAGGCCCAGATTCCGCTGATCCGGCACGTCCTGTCACTGGCAGGGATTGCCGTCGTCGGCGTGGACGACCATGAGGCTGATGACGTCATCGGCAGCTACGCAAGCCAGGCAACGCTTCCCGTGGACGTCGTGACAGGGGACAGGGACCTGTTCCAGTTGGTCGATGACCAGCGGGATGTCCGGGTCATCTACACCGCCCGCGGAATGCGGAACCTCGACGTGCTGACCGAGGTGGACGTGGTGGGAAAGTACCGTGTCCTGCCCCAGCAGTATGCGGACTTCGCGACGCTCCGTGGCGACTCCTCGGATGGCCTGCCGGGGGTGGCCGGCATAGGGGAGAAGACCGCAGCCTCGCTCCTGGCAACGCACGGCACGCTGGACGGCCTCCTCGAAGCGGCAGGGCGCCCCGACGGCGGGTTGTCGGCCGGGGTGAAAGCCAAGCTGTCCGCCGCCGCGGACTATTTGGCCGTGGCGCCCACCGTGGTCAAGGTGGCCCGCGACCTTGACGTTCCAGCACTCGACGAAGCCGGCGCGGCCCTTCGGCCCGTGACCGGTAAGGCGAGGGAGGAACTGGAAGGCCTGGCTTCGGACTGGAACCTCGGTGGCGCCGTCAAGCGCTTGATGGACTCCCTCGACGCAGCGGGCCGGGGCTGATTCACAGCTTTGCGGGCTGCTTTCACAGCTAATCAACAGCTTCGCGACAGGGCGGACTGGGTTCCATGCAGGATGCTGGGAAAAGGACGGCGCAACCTGCTGTCCGCATGTCACCAGCCGTACTACGGTGCAGCAACTGTTCCGGCTGCCGAATCAGGAGAGGCATATGTCAAAAACCAAGAAGATCACGCTGGGCGTAACCGCCGGAGCGCTGGCTTTGGGTGCTGGCCTGGGAGTCACGAGCGTTGCCTCGGCCACCAGCACCCCGACGCCCAGTGCCACCTCGTCCACTGACGGGTCCACGCAGGGCAACGGCCCGGGACGCCATGGCGGCCACGGTCGTGACGGTGCCCAGCTCGCATCCAAGCTCGCCACCAAGCTGGGCGTTGACGAAGCCAAGGTCACCGAGGCGTTGAAGGCGTTCCGTGATGCCAACAAGCCCACTACTCCGCCCAGCGAAGGTACCGAAGGCACGAAGCCGGACCGTACGGCGCGGGAAGCGGCCCTGGCCAAGTCCTTGGCCCAGGCCCTGGGAATCGATGAGTCCAAGGTGACGACGGCGCTTGAGGAAATCCGTTCCGAGGCGAAGGCCGACCGCTCCGCAGAGCTCAAGTCCCGCCTGGACAAGGCTGTTTCCGACGGCAAACTGACGCAGGCTGAAGCGGACGCCGTCACCAAGGCAGTCAACGCGGGAGTCATTGGGGGCGGCGGCCGGTAGTTTTCGGCCCGCGCCCGAAAACCGACAACAGATACACCACATGAGGGCAGGATCCGCCGGGCCACCGGAAGGATCCTGCCCCTCTTTTGAGAAATATTGGTTTCCGTGTCGATTCTTCCTCGATCCGTTCGACCTATCAGTGAGAAGGTCGGAAAGCGACCTTCCACAACCGAGGAGATTGAGTGCAATGGCCAAGTACATGCTGATCATGCGGGCAACCGATGAGTCGATGGAGAAACTCCAGACCGCCGACTTCAACGAAATGCTCGAGGTCATGGGCAAGTTCAACGACGAGCTCATCCGCGCCGGGGTGCTCCTGGCGGCGGAAGGACTCGACGACCCCGCGGAGGGCGTGGTGGTGGACTTCACCGGCGAGACTCCCGTGGTGACCGACGGCCCTTACGGGGAGACCAAGGAATTGTTCGCCGGCTACTACATCCTTGACGTGGCGTCCAAGCAGGAAGCGGTGGAATGGGCAAAGCGGGCGCCCATGACGGCGGGCACCAAAACCGAAATCCGCAGGGTCCCGGGGATTGACGAGTTTCCCCAGGACAACGAATGGATCCAGAAGGAACGTGCCTGGCGGGAACAGACCGGGCAACTCTGATCGCCGGGCCTGACTCTCCGGGCGATACCCGACGTGGGCAACACTGCGGCAAGGGCCGCCGTCGAAGCTGTATGGCGGAGTGAATCCGCCCGCATCGTCGGCGCCCTTGCCAGGTACACAGGCGACTTTCCGCTGGCTGAAGACCTCGCCCAGGAAGCAGTCGCCGAGGCACTGGTGTCGTGGTCCGTCAATGGCGTCCCCACCGAACCGGTTGCCTGGCTGCTGACTGCCGGCCGGCGTCGTGCGATCGATGCTTTCCGCAGGCGCGCCGCCCGTGACGAAAAATATGCGGTGCTGGCCAGCGGGCTGTCGGAAGAGGACTCTTCAGTGGATGCGCTGTTCAACCCCGAAGCGGTCCAGGACGATGTCCTGGCGCTGATGTTTATCTCCTGCCATCCCGTCCTGTCCAAGGAGTCCAGCATCGCCTTGACCCTGCGTGTGGTGGCCGGCATGGGCACGGATCAGATCGCCAAAGCGTTCCTGGTGCCTGTGCCCACCATCCAGGCCCGCATTACCCGGGCCAAGAAGACGCTTGCCGCTGCCCACATTCCGTTCGCCGTGCCGGAAGAGCACGAACTCCCCGAGCGGCTGGGTTCCGTGCTGCAGGTGGTGTACCTCATTTTCTCGGAAGGGTCCTTCGCCAGTGCCGGCGATGACTGGATGCGCAAGGATCTGGCCGGGGAAGCCCGCCGGCTGGCCCGCATTCTCGTGCGGCTTTCGCCCGAGCCTGAGGCCTTCAGCCTGCTGGCCCTGATGGAATTGACCGCAGCCAGGTTCCCGGCACGGTTGGACGCTGCCGGTCGCCCGGTCCTCCTTGAAGACCAGGACCGACGGCGGTGGGACCAGTCCGCCATTCGGCGCGGCCGGGCGGCACTTGCCACCGCGGTTGCCGCCGGACGCGGGCTGGGCGCGTATGGACTGCAGGCGTCGATTGCGGAGTGCCATGCTGCCGCTGCCAGCGTCGCCGATACCGACTGGGCCCGCATCGTGATCCTTTACGAGGCGCTTGGCAGGCTGACCCCCTCGCCGATCGTCGAACTGAACCGGGCCGTGGCCGTCGCCATGGCCCAGGGACCCGCGGCGGGCCTGGACGTCCTGGATGGGCTGGCGGACGACGACGGGCTGCAGGGCTCCCATGTGTTGCCGGCGGTTCGCGGGGAGCTGTTAACGCGTATGGGCAGGACAGCCGAGGCCCGGGAAGCGCTCCTGCTGGCGCATGGCCGTTGTTCCAACGCTGCCGAACGGTTCGTGCTCGCGCGGAAAATCGAGGAACTGGGCGCTTGATCGGGGCGGCGCATGGGTAGGACTCCCAATCCCAGTCTCAACAGACACTCCCTCCCGTCGAAAAAAGCAGCTTTGATGGAATCATCCACACATCATGATCAACAGGAGAAACATGCCTTCCGCTACCGCATACGCCGCCCCTTCGGCCACGGGCGATCTGGTCCTGACCACCATTGAGCGCCGCGAGGTGGGACCGCGTGACGTCCACATCGATATCAAGTTCGCGGGCATCTGCCACTCCGACATCCACACGGTCCGCGGCGAGTGGGGTCCACAGCAATACCCGCTGGCGCCGGGCCACGAGATCGCCGGCATCGTCACCAAGGTGGGCGCCGGGGTGACCAAGCACAAAGTGGGCGACCGGGTTGGCGTGGGCTGCATGGTCAATTCCTGCAAGGAATGCGCAAACTGTGAGACCGGGGAAGAACAGTACTGCCTGAACGGCAACGTGGGCACCTACGGTTCGGTGGACCGCGACGGCACCATCACCCAGGGTGGCTACTCCAGCGATGTGGTGGTTAACGAGGACTTCGTGGTCACCATCCCCGAGGGCCTCGAGCTCGACGCCGCAGCGCCGTTGCTCTGCGCTGGAATCACCACGTACTCGCCGCTTCGCCACTGGGGTGCTGGCCCCGGCAAAAAGGTGGCGGTGGTAGGACTGGGCGGCCTGGGCCACATGGCCGTCAAGCTGGCACACGCGATGGGAGCCGAGGTGACTGTCCTTTCGCAGTCGCTGAAGAAGATGGAAGACGGGCTCAAGCTGGGCGCAGACCAGTACTTCGCCACGAGCGATCCCACCACGTTCGAACAGCTCGCCGGCACGTTCGATCTCATCATCAACACGGTGAGCGCTTCCATCGACATCAGTGCCTACCTCCAGTTGCTCGCCCTTGATGGCACCCTGGTCAACGTGGGTGCGCCGGCCGAGCCGCTGCCCGTCAATGCGTTCGCCCTGATCGGGGGCCGCCGGTCCTTCGCGGGTTCCGCCATCGGAGGCATCCGCGAAACCCAGGAGATGCTCAACTTCTGCGCCGAACACCACCTCGGGGCCGAAATCGAGGTCATCCCCGCGGAGAAGATCAACGAAGCCTACGAGCGGGTCCTGGCATCCGACGTCCGCTACCGTTTCGTCATCGACGCCGCCACCATCGCCTAGGCGTCAAGCCCGGCCCCGGGTGGGCTGTGTGGCGGGGCAGTGCGTCCAAGGGAAAATGGTTCGGTGACTTTCAACCTGGACACCATCGGCAAGGGCCTGGTCTTCGCCGATTCCCTGGACAAGCTGGCCTCGGCCCTCAAGGCCAAACCCGGCGGCACGGCCGTGGTGCAGGCGCCGCCCGGTACGGGTAAAACGACCCTGGTGCCGCCCTTGCTGGTCAATCTGCTGCACCATGAAGGCCACCTCCGGCCCCGCGTGGTGGTTACGCAGCCCCGGCGCGTCGCTGCCCGTTCCGCGGCGCGCCGCCTCGCTGCCCTGGACAGCCTCGCGCCCGTGAAGGGCGGGACGAGTGGCGGTAGTCCCGGAGGCCGCGTGGGCTACACCGTCCGCGGTGAATCGCGGACGGGCAAGGACACGTTGGTGGAGTTCGTCACGCCGGGTATCCTGCTGCGGCGGCTGCTGTCGGACCCGGCCCTTGAAGGCACCCACGCGGTAATCCTGGACGAAGTCCATGAACGTGGACTCGAAACGGACCTCTTGCTCGGCATGCTGGCCGAAGTCCGCCAGGTACGCGAAGACCTGCTGCTGGTGGCCATGTCCGCCACCCTGGACGCGCCGCGCTTCGCTGCCCTCCTCGGGGAAGCGGACCCCGACGGCGGATCACCGGCACCGGTGGTTGACTGTCCTTCCGCGCTGCACCCCTTGAGCGTCGAATGGGTTCCGGGGCCTTCCCTTCGACTGGATGACCGCGGTGTGGCCCGGAGCTTCCTGGACCACGTTGCGGACACCGCGGCGCAGGCCCACCAGCGGATGCTCCACGACGATCCGCAGGTTGACGCGCTCGTTTTCCTGCCCGGTGTCCGCGAAGTGGCCCACGTTGCCGCCCGCCTGCGCGATCGCGCGGACCATGGCACGGAGGTCCTTGAGTTGCACGGCCAGGCATCGCCACAGGAACAGGACCGGGCAGTGTCCGGCCGGGGTCCAGGCGGACCCGCGCGCATCATTGTGTCCACGGCCCTTGCCGAATCGTCGCTGACCGTCCCCGGCGTCCGCTTGGTCATCGACTCGGGCTTGTCGCGGGAACCACGCAGGGACGCGGGCCGGGGAATGTCAGGGCTGGTCACGGTTTCCTGCTCGCGGGCTTCGGCCGGGCAAAGGGCCGGGCGTGCCGCACGCCAAGGCCCGGGAACGGTGGTCCGCTGCTATGACCAGCAAGCCTTTGCCGCAGCCCCGGAACACCAGACCCCGGAAATTGCCGTCGCGGACCTGACCGGAGCCGCGCTGCTCCTGGCCTGCTGGGGTGCTCCGCGCGGACGGGGACTGGCCCTCCCCGATGCGCCGCCGACGGTGTCCATGGACGATGCCGTGGAGGTCCTCCGTGAGCTCGGGGCGGTCACCGCGGAAGGCAAGGCCACGGGCCTTGGCAGGACCCTGGCAGGGATCCCGGCGGATCCGCGCCTCGCCCGGGCACTGCTGGATGGGGCAGCCGTGGTCGGTCCGCGGACAGCGGCGGAAACAGTGGCCCTCGTCTCCGGTTCAGGTCCGGCCGGCAAGCGGTTCGCCGAGGAGGCCAAGCGCTTCGAAGCGATCGCGCGGAAGGGCGGTACCGCCGTCGTTCATTCCGCACCGCACCGCAGCCCGACGCGGGACGAAGAGCCGGGGTTCGTCGTGGCGCTGGCGTTCCCGGACCGCATCGCGCGCCGCGTGGCGGGGGACGGGCCAGCGAGTTACCTTCTCACCTCCGGCACGCGCGCCGGACTCCCGGGAGGAAGCCCCCTCGCGGGGCAAGAGTGGCTCGCCGTGGCTGAGGTCTCCCGGGCGCACGGGCGGGATGCCGCCGGTACGGGGGCCGTCATCACGTCCGCGGCCCCGCTTGCCGCGGACCTGGCGCTCTCGGCGGCCCCGGACCTGCTGGAAGAGGGAGTCCGCGCACGCTTTGACGGAGGCAAAGTCTCCGCACGGCTGGAACGGCGCCTCGGTGCCATCGTGCTATCGTCCACACCGGTCCGGCCGGGCCCGGAAGCCAGCCGCGCTGCCGTGGGCGAGGCCCTCGCCAAGCGCGGGCTGTCCATGATCGGGTGGTCGGATGCCGCCGATGCGTTCAGGCGCCGCCTGGCCCTCCTCCACAACGTGCTCGGCGAACCGTGGCCGGACGTCGGCGAAGAGGCACTCCTCTCCCGCCTTGACGAGTGGCTCGGCCCCGAGCTGGAGGCCCTCGCCAACGGCAAACCGGCCACGGCACTGGACCTTTCCGAGCCGCTGCGCCGGCTCCTCCCGTGGCCCGAGGCTGTCCACCTGGACAACCTCGTTCCCGAGCGCCTGCAGGTTCCGAGCGGCTCCCGGGTGCGGATCGACTACCCTGACGTTTCCGGCCACCCTGGGGAGGACCACGACGTCGGACGCCCGGTTGTGGCGGTCAAGCTGCAGGAATGCTTTGGCTGGGACAGGACGCCGCGGCTGGTGGACGGCAGGGTGCCGGTCCTCTTCCATCTGCTGTCACCGGCGGGCCGTCCGTTGGCGGTGACGGACGACCTCGCGTCGTTCTGGTCCGGTCCCTACGCCCAGGTCCGGGCCGAGATGCGGGGACGCTATCCCAAGCATCCCTGGCCCGAGGATCCATGGACAGCCCGGGCGACGGCCAGGACCAAGAACCGTATGTAGCCCCTACAACCTGTCCAGCATGAACTGGACCTCGCCCTCAACAAACGTGCCCAGGACGGCGCTTGCCGCAAGTTCGTCGGGCGCCGTGGTGAGGGGATCGAGGTCGAATACCGTGAAGTCGGCCCGCTTGCCCACGTCGATGGAGCCTGAGACGTCCCAGAGCCCGGCAGCCTTGGCGGCATGGGAGGTGTATCCCTCCAAAGCCTGCAGGGCCGTGAGCGCTTGCGCCGGAGCGATCGGTTCCTGCCCGGGGTGCCCGGAACGCCTGCGCAATTGGGCATCGGCCAGGATGGGCAGGGGTTCGTAGGGGGCTATGGGCCAGTCCGAGCCGATGCCCAGGACGACGCCCGCGTCCCGGAGGTCCCGGCAGCGCCAGGCACGGTCCGCGCGCTCCGGGCCGAGCCGGGTGGACCAGTTGTCGCTGTGGTCGGCGAGCGAGTAGTGGGTGCAGTGCGTGGGCTGCATGCTGGCCACCACTCCGGCGTCCTTGAACCGCTCCACGAGTGCGTCGGGGACCGTCTCGATGTGCTCAATCCTGTGCACCGTGTGCTGGTAGCGGGACCGGACAGACCGGGGGAGCGAGCCGAAGGCGTTGAGCACATGCTCCACTCCGGCATCACCGATGGCGTGCGTGGCGGTCGGAATTCCGCGGGCCGCAAAGTAGTGGACCGCCGCGGCATATTCTTCCGGCCGCGGCCAGAAGGGCGCCGTGGATTGGCCGTAAAGGTCCGGCTCGTCAAGCCATGCTGTTCCATTGTCGATGGTGCCGTCCACGAAGAGTTTGATGGCTTCGATGGACCAGCGTTGCCCTCCTGTCCCGATGGAGGCGGCCAACTGCCCCCACTCCGCTTCTCCCGAGCCGGGCATGCACCAGGGTGCGGTCCGGAGCCGCAGCGGCAAACCGCCGTCGGCCTCCAAGGCATTCAGGAGGGCGGCTGTTTCGTCCCCGTGGTCCATGACATGTCCGCCGGTCAGGCCCGAACGGGCGAAGTCCTGCAGCAAGCGGCCCAGCCGGACCTTCCGTTCCGCAAAGGATTCCCGGGGAATGTACCGCTGCACGAGTTCCATGGCGGCCGCCTCCAGGAGCAACCCGGTGGGAGTGCCACCGGCATCGCAGACGACTTCGGCCGCTTGCGTGAAGTCCCGGCGACCGTCGACGCCGGCAATCTCCAAGGCACGGCTGTTGGCAAGTGCTGAGTGACCGTCGAACAAGCGGATCATCGCGGGACGGCCACCTGCGACGTCGTCGATCACCGAGCGGTGCAGCGGTTCTGTTCCAAAAGCGTTCGGGTTCAGCCCCCACCCGCGCAACCAGCCGCCGTCGTTGGTCCGTTCCGACTCCGCCTTCAGCATCGCGCGGACATCTTCCAGGCCCACCGCTGCGGAAAGGTCGACGCCGATGGTCAGGTCCAGCCCGAACACCGGGTGGATATGGCAGTCCACCAAACCCGGGGTCAGGGTGGCCTCGCCAAGGTCCACCACCTCGGTGCCGGACCGTCGCCAGTCGTGCGCATCGGCTCGGCTCCCGACGGCGGCTATCACGCCGCCATTGACGGCTACGGCTTGGACGGGCTGCTTCCCGTCGGCACCCTTGCTGAGGGTGTGGACGGTATCTGCCAGGACGATCAGGTCAGGAGTCATGGGTTTCAAAGCTTCCAATGCGGTTGAAGACGTGTGGGCGGGCAGTGCGCAGGCGGCGTGCGATCAGCAGGCCGGCCAGGAAAACAACGGGGGAGACCAGCAGGAGGATGGTGTTGGTCAGGGCGTCGGCGAACGTCAGGAGTTCGATGTTGACGGCAATGAGCACCACAACGCCGAAGAGAAGGATTGCGGACGCCACGCTCACCGGAACCAGCAGCCGGTTGGTGACAGCTGCGGGGGTGCGGCGGAGGTAGATGAAACAGGCCACGGAAACCAGTCCCTGGAGCGCCACGATTCCGAAGATGCCGGGGGTGTTCACCCAGATCAGCAACTGCTTGTAGGGGTCGGCCCCGGCAAGGGCGCACACGGCAATCACGACGGCGGCAAGCACGGTCTGGATCTGCCCGGCGCGGTGCGGGGATTTGTACGTGGGGTGGGTCTTGCCAAGGAAGGCAGGGAGGACGCCGTCTTTGGCGAGCATGTAGACGTAACGGTTGATGGCGTTATGGAACGCCAGTTGCGATGCGTAGACGCTCGTGACGATCAGGACGTACATCACCACTTCCGCCCAAGGCCCCACGTAGTGGTTGATGGTGGCAAAGAACATCCCGTCGGCCAGTTCGCCCGCTGCCGCCACCACGTCGCCGTCGCCGAAGGCCTGGACCACCGTCCAGACGACGAAGGCGTAGAAGACAGACATGAAGCCCACCGCAATGTAGGTGGCGCGGGGTACGGACTTGTCGGGATTCCGGGCCTCGCGGCGGTAGAGCACCGTGGATTCAAAGCCCATGAATGCGGCGAAGCAGATGGCCAGGATCGCGAGGACGCCGGGCGTGAAGGCGTTCCCGGGTTCGAACGATGCCCCGCTGATGCCGTGCGCCCCACCGGAGGCAAGGATGCCCGCGCCCATGATGGCCAGGATGGCTGTTTCGGCAATGAGGAGGACACCAAGGACCTTCGCTCCGACATCGATGCCGCGGTATCCGAGGAACCACACGGCGCCGATCGCCACGAGGGCCACGGCGGGCCAAGGCACGTCCAGGCCGAAGAGCGTCCGGAGCATGGCCTGGGTCTGGACGGCGAACAGTCCATAGACGCCGATCTGGAGGCAGTTGTAGGACACGATCGCCAGGATGGCGGAGGCCAGCCCCACGGTCTTTCCCATGGCCAAGGTGATGTAGGTGTAGAAGCCGCCGGCGGCTTTGACGTGTTTGGTCATGGCCATGAAGGCGACGGCAAAAACGAGCAGGACAGCGCCGGCGATGAGGTAGCCCATGGGAGCGCCAATGCCCCCGATGCCGATGGCTACCGGGGCCACGCCGGCCATGACGGTCAGTGGTGCCGCTGCGGAGATGACGAGGAAGGCGATGCCTCCCGTTCCGATGGCATTGCGTTTGAGCCCATTGGCAGCCTCGGCTGCGGGCGGGCGGGTTTCGGTGTCAGACATGGGGGTCCTCGAGGGGTCTGGAAGCTGGGAAGTGGTGGGAATCGAGGCGTTAGCGAAAGCCTTTCGTTTTATCGTAGGGCGTTGTGATCCGCCGCACAATACTTTCCTGCAAAGTCATGGGAGTTGTGGCTAGAGTCGTAGCAACAACCGATTGGAGTACCCATGCCACGCCCGCCTGTCCCACTCATATCCATCGACGCCTTGGTGACGGCCGCTTTGGAACTGGTGGACGAAGCCGGCGATTTCAGCTTGCCCAAGCTGGCCAGGAAAATCGGCGTCAGCCAATCGTCCATCTACAACCACGTCAGCGGCCGCGACGAAATCCTCGAGCTCATGCGCGGACGGATCATCTCCGAGAGCCCCTACCAGCTTCATGAGGGCCAGGGTTGGGAAGAATCGCTCCGGGCCATCGTGCGCAGCTACCGGGACGCGTTCGCCAGGCACCCCCGGCTGGCACCGCTCATGGTCCTTCAAACGGTGCAGGATCCACAGGTGCTGGCCCTGTACGAAAATCTGGCGATTGCCCTCGAAGAGGCCGGGTTCCGCGGGCAGGACGTGGTGTCCGCCATCTCCACCATCGACAGTTTCGCGTTGGGCTTCGCCCTGGACCTGGCAGCGCCGGAGGTGGTCTGGGCTCCGCCGGTGGACGGATACCCGGCGTTGTCCGGTGCCCTGGCGCAGGCGGGCCCGTCAGTGGAACGTGGTGAAGCGGCTTTCGACTTCGGCCTGGAGATCCTCATGGCCGGCCTGCGCTCCCGCCTCAAACAGGCGTTGGTCTGACTCCCAGATTTCTTGCGTACCATTCGACGGTGACCCTCACCGCCTTCGATCCCGCTTCCATGCCCGAAACCTGGTGGGCAGCCGTCGTCCGCGGCTTCACCGACGTCCACACCACTGCCGTGCCCCTGCCCGTGCTCCTGGCCATCGTTGCCGGCGCCACGCTGCTGAGCGTCCCCAGGGCGACGTGGCGGTGGTTCGGCCTGTACGTCACGTTCGTGCACGAACTCGGCCACGCCTACGCGGCCCTCATGACCGGTCGTTTCGTGCACAGCCTGCGGATCGGCCTGGACCATTCCGGCCGCCTCGTCAGCAGCGGGCGGAGTGCCTTCGGTGCGGCGTGGTCCGGGTTCTGGGGATATCCGGCCCCGGCGGTGGTGGGCCTTGCCCTGATCGCCGCCTTCTCCGCCGGACGGTCTGGTGCTGCCATGTCCATCGGCGCCCTCATCCTCCTGGTTTCACTGGTCTTCCTGCGGAACCTGACGGGGATACTGGTAGCAGTGGTCAGTGCTGCCACGGCCCAGTCACTGATCATCTTCGCTTCACCCGAGGCCGTGAACTACGTGGTGCTGGCGCTGGGTATTGCGCTCACGGTGGGTGGCGTCCGTGACCTGCTGAAGCTCGCGGGGGTGCACACCAGGCGGAGGGAGCGTATCCAAGCCTCGGACGCCTGGATCCTGGGTCGCACCACGGGCGTCCCCAGCTTCGTCTGGATGACGGGCTTCACGCTGGTCATCACCGGATGTGCCGCTGTTTCCGCAGGGCTGCTCTGGGGAATGCTGGGGATAGTGGCGGGATAGCGCCTCGAATCTGCGCTGCTGCCTCTTGCCCTGTGGTTGCTTGAGGGTGTCCAATCCTTGTACACGTTCGAACCAAGCCATGCGTTCGGACTCCGAGCCTGGATACGAACACCGGGAGGCGCCCATGTCCGCGAAGGGCACGCGCGAGACAGCCAAGGCCACGGGATCAAGCGCCGCGGAACCCCGACGAAGCGAGAATGGTGCAGCACTGACCGCCAGGAACCCGGCCCGGATCAGGAACGTCGCCCTGGTGGGACATTCGGGAGCAGGCAAGTCGATGCTGGTGGAAGCCCTTCTTGCAGCCACCGGTGCGATCTCCCGGATGGGTTCCATCACCGAAGGAACCACGGTCAGCGATTCGGATCCCTCAGCTGTTCATCAGCAACGTTCCGTCTCCTTGTCCGTGGCGCCGATCCTGGTGGGCGACATCAAGGTCAACCTGATCGACACCCCGGGCTACACCGACTTCACCGGCGAGTTGCGTGCCGGTCTCCGGGCCGCGGACGCGGCCCTTTTTGTTGTCTCGGCCATCGACGGAATAGACGGCGCCACCATCGCCCTGTGGGGCGAGTGCGAGCGGGTCCGTCTGCCGCGGGCCGTGGTTGTCAGCAAGCTGGACCATCCGCGCGCAGACTTCAGTGCCGCCGTCGCGCGCTGCCAGGAAGCCTTCGGCGAGTCGGTGCTGCCGCTGTACCTTCCGGACGCTGACGGGGTGGCAGGAGTCCTGCACGGCGTCGGCCAGGCCGATGACGCCGTGCTCGAGGAAGCGCGCGGGCCCTTGATCGAGGGCATCATTGCGGAGAGCGAAGACGAGACACTCATGGACCGGTACCTCGGCGGCGAGGAATTGCCGCTGGGGGACTTGATCGAGGACCTGGAGAAGGCTGTTTCCCGGGGCAGTTTCTTCCCGGTCATGCCAACGTCGGCCGAAACGGGCCGGGGGCTGCCGGAACTGATGGCGCTCCTCACCGACGCGCTGCCGTCGCCCTTGGAACGTCCTGCCCCGCCGGCCATGCAGCTCGACGGGTCTTCCCTCAAGGACCTTGCCTGCGACCCGGACGGACCGTTGGCTGCCGAGGTGGTGCGCACAACAGTGGATCCCTTCCTCGGCCGGGTGTGCCTGGTCCGGGTGTTTTCGGGAACGTTGAGGGAAGACTCTTCCATCCATATCGGCGGAAGGGGCCTTGCGGACAGAGGCCATGAGGACCACGACTCCGACGAACGGGTAACGCATCTGTACTCGCCGGTGGGGTCCAGCCTGAAGCCCGTCCGGGAATGCGTTGCCGGGGATATTTGCGCCATCAGCAAGCTCGCCGGCGCAGAAACCGGGGATACCGTGTCGGATAAGGAAGCACCGCTGCTTCTCGAGACCTGGCACATTCCCGAGCCCTTGATGCCTGTAGCCGTGGAAGGGGCGTCCCGCAGCGACGAGGACGCCCTGGCCAAGAGCATCGGCAAGGTGGCAGCTGCGGATCCCACACTGCGGGTGGAACGCAACCAGGACACCCATCAGTTGGTCCTCTGGTGCATGGGGGAGGCGCACGCCGAGGTGGTCCTGGACCGCCTGCGTGGACAGGGAGTCAAGCTCCAGACTGTGGAGGTGATCACGCCCTTGCGGGAAACGTTCGCCGGCAAGGCCGCCGGTCATGGCCGGCACGTGAAGCAGTCCGGCGGGCACGGCCAGTTCGCCATTTGCGACATCGAGGTTGAACCCCTGGGGCGCGGCGAGGGCTTCCAGTTTGTCGACAGGATTGTGGGTGGCGTCATTCCCGGAACCTTCGTGGCGTCAGTCGAGAAGGGCGTGCGCGCCCAGATGCTCAAGGGCGTCTCTGAGGGCTTCCCCGTGGTGGACATCAAAGTGACGCTGGTGGGCGGAAAGACCCACAGCGTGGATTCCTCGGATGCGGCCTTCCAGTCGGCCGGGGCTCTGGCCCTTCGCGAAGCGGCTGCTGCGGCAAAGATCCAACTCCTTGAACCCGTGTCCCGGGTGGTTATCAGCGTTCCTGACGAATATGTCGGAACGGTGATGAGCGACCTTTCAGGCAGAAGGGGGCGTGTGACCGGCACCGACAGTGGTGGCGGCGAAGGCACCGAAGTCAGTGCCGAAGTGCCGGACCAGGAACTCCTGCGTTACGCCATCGAACTCCGGGCCCTCACTGCGGGTACTGGGCGGTTCCGCCGGGAGTACCTGCGCCACGAGCCCCTGGCGAAGTAGCCCCCGCCGGGCGCTCGGTGCGCATGAAGCCCGCCACGGCAGGTGCCAGCGATGCGCCGACTTCCGCTGCCGTGCGTTTGACGCCTTTGACGCCGAAGGAGTGGTCCCCGCCTTCCACCCATTGAAGGGTGGCCGTTGGCCCGATGCGGGACACCACGGACTCGAGCAGTTCGGGTGTTGCGAACGTGTCCCTGGTGCCCTGCAGGAAAAGCATGGGCGTGGTGATCCCGTACAGGTGCTCGTCCCGGAGCTTTTCGGGTTTGCCCGGAGCATGCAAGGGATAGCCGAGGTACACGAGGCCTTGGACGTCCATGCCCTCGGCCACGGCCATGGATGCCATGCGTCCGCCGAACGATTTCCCCGCCGCCCCGAGCGGCATACCGTGGGAGACTTCGACGGCTTTGGCCACCACGGCCCGCCACGTGGCGATGGCAAGCGGTGGACGGTCGGGGAACCGGCGTCCTGCGGCCCGGTAGGGGAAGTTGAAGCGGAGCGTCGCAACACCCTCTGCCGCCATTGCCTCGCAGAAACCCTGCAGGAACGGGTGCTCCATGCCCGCCCCGGCGCCGTGGGCCACCACCAGGGTGGCGGACGGGTCTTCCGGCCTGAGGTGGATGCCCGGGACATCGGTGTCGTCCACGGAAATGGTCAGGGCGGTTTCGGTGTTTGGCATGCATCCATCATGGAGCAGGTTTACGTGGGGACGCGCATCAATTTCGCCCAAAACGATCCCCACCTGCTGACGGGCAGGGTCCCCGCACGGTAGCTTGTGGCCATGGCGAGTGAATCCACCACCCTGACCGTGCCCGGCCCCGACGGCCCCCGCGAGGTCCGTATCTCCAGTCCAAGCCGTGTCATCTGGCCCGAAGCAGGGCTGACCAAGCTGGACCTGGCAAGCTACCTCTCGGACGTGGGGGAAGCCTTCGTGGCTGCCAATGGAAACCGGCCGGTCAGCCTGCAGCGCTATTCAGGCAACATCGAAGGAGACATGTTCTTTTCGAAGAACCCTCCCAAGGGTGCCCCGGACTACATCCGCTCGGTCATGGTCACCTATCCCAGCGCCAGATCCCATCCGCAACTGGTGATTGACGAGCCGGCCGCCGCCGTGTGGGCGGCCCAGATGAACACCGTGGTCTTCCACCCCTGGGCTTCGCGGGCCAACGATCCCGACAATCCTGACCAGCTGAGGATCGATCTCGACCCTCAGCCAGGCACGGATTTCGCCGATGCCATCCCGGCAGCCCAGGAGCTGCGCTCCGTCCTGGACGAGGCCGGCCTGACGGCCTTCATCAAGACCTCCGGCAACCGGGGCCTGCACGTTTATGCGCCGATCCATCCCCAGCACGAATTCCTGGACGTCCGGCACGCCGTCATTGCCGCAGGCCGCGAATTGGAGCGCAGGATGCCCCGCCACGTCACCACGGCGTGGTGGAAGGAGGAACGCGGTTCCCGGATCTTCGTGGACTTCAACCAAGCCAACCGGGACAGGACCATTGCCGGCGCCTACAGTCCCCGCGCCGTGGCCCAGGCCCAGGTCTCCTGCCCGCTGGCGTGGGACGAACTGGAGAATGCCGACCCCGCAAAGTACACCATCCAGACGGTCCCGGACCGGCTCAGGACCACCGGCGATCCGTGGGCGACCATGCATGAAAAGCCCGGCAAGATCGATGTCCTGCTGCAGTGGTGGGAACGCGACGTGAAGAACGGGCAAGGCGAGATGCCGTTCCCGCCGGAATTTCCCAAGATGCCCGGCGAGCCCATGAGGGTCCAGCCGAGCCGCGCACGCAAGCCGGAGGAGCAACCGGAGAAGTGATATGAAGCGGGCGTCTGCACCCGGGGCCGCCGGATTCTGCTGCGGCCTGTTGCTCGCCGCCTGCCTGGCGTCTTCGTGCACTGATCCACCGGGGCCGCTCCCGCCGCCGTCAACAGCGCCGTCACCGGCGCCGGTGACGGGCACGACGTCGGCCCCTCCTTTCGCCCGGACCACACCGCCGGTTCCCACTTCCCCAATACCGTCGGCGTCCGCGGATGCCACCAACTCCATGGTGTTCCTGGAACTCCAAGCCTCACTGGAAGTGTTCAGCAGGGAACTGATCAGCCAGGGGGCTCCGGCGGTGCTGATGGAAGCACGCTCCGGCCAGCAAAGCTGGACGTCTGCGGCAGGGGTCCGCAGCCTCGAAAGTGGACTGCCGGTGGATGCGAGCGATCCGATCGTGGTGGGCGGGGTGCTCCGGAGCATGCTTGCCGTGTCCGTCCTTAAGTTGGTGGAGGAAGGCAAAGCCGCCCTCGACCTCCCCGTCAGCGCCTACCTGCCGGACTTGACCGGTGGGGTGGCCGGGGGCGGCGGCGGTCCCGTGGGAGACCTTTCCCTCCGCCACCTGTTGGCCGACTCGTCGGGCCGCGATTCGAGCCGATGGGCGGACACGGTGCTCATTCGTGTGGTGGAGCGGCTCAGGGGAGCTGCCCTCATCGACGTGCTCCGCCGCGAGGTGTGGGGTCCCCTGGGGCTGCGATCCATGGCTCTGCTGGACGACGCCGGGGCCATTCCCAACCTCGTCCACGGGTATGCCTCCACCGATGGCGGGACCGTGGACATCACAGAGACCCCACCAACGGCAGGCCAGTCGCCGCCGCGGCTGGTGTCCTCAGCGGCGGATGTGAATACCTTCCAAGCGGCCCTCCTTGGCGGACGCCTGCTGGCGCCGTCCAGCCTGCTCCTGATGAAGGGCATGGTGTCGGCCGACTATGGGCTGGGACTGGACCAATGGGATGACAGGTGCACCAATGGAAACTACTACGGCCATGCCGGCGACCTTCCCGGCTTCGGAACCATCACCATGAGCAGTGCGGACGGAAACCGCCAACTCACCATCGCTGTCGCCACTCCGCCGGAGCCGGTCACCGGCCAGCCCTCGGCCATCGTCCTTGAACTGACCCACCTCGCGCAGGTAGTCCTCAACTCAAGCTGCCGTTTCCGCTTTGGCTAGTGGCGGCGTCGTCCTATTCGAAGCGGGAAGGATCCCCGGTGCCGCGGCGGACCACCTCGGCCACGCCGCTGGAGAAGTCAATCACCGTGGTGGGTTCGGAGCCGGTGTCTCCTGAGTCGATGACGGCATCCACCTCATTGTCCAGGCGCTCCTTGATCTCCCAGCCCTGGGTCAACGGTTCTTCCTCGTCAGGCAGCAGGAGCGTGCTGGACAGGAGCGGCTCGCCCAGCTCGGCGAGGATCGCCTGGACCACCTTATGGTCCGGAATACGCACGCCAACAGTCTTCTTCTTCGGGTGGAGCAAGCGCTTGGGCACTTCCCGGGTAGCGGGAAGGATGAACGTGTAGCTGCCGGGGGTCACGGCCTTGATGGCGCGGAAGACGTCGTTGTCCAGCATCACGAACTGGCCCAGCTGGGCAAAATCCTTGCAGACCAACGTGAAATGGTGCTTGTCGTCCAGGTGACGGATCGCCCTGATCCGGTCCAGGGCTTCGCGGTTCCCGATCTGTGCACCCAACGCGTAGCAGGAATCGGTGGGGTAGGCGATCAGCCCGCCGTCCTGCAGCATGTTCACCACTTGGCCGATGGCCCGGGGTTGGGGATCTACGGGGTGCACGTCAAAGAATCTGGCCATGGGACGAGCCTACGCCAAAGCTAGGAAAGGACGTCCTTGGCGGAGAACTTCGCGTACGCCAGGGCACCGCACACTGCCACATAGCCGGCTTGGAGGAGCGCGTTGTCAGCAAAGGATCCCCACGCCATGGGCTGCCGCAGCAGGTCGGCAAACCCGAGCCAATGGTGGCTGAACAACCACGGATGGAGCCACTCGAGCTGGGGGAGGTTGTCCAATACCTGCGAGACGACAGCCAGGACGATCGTGGCAGCCATGGCACCTACCGGCACGTCCGTGAACGTGGAGATCAGCAGTCCGATCGCGGACAGGCCCAGCAGCGAGACGGCGATGTAAGCGGCGATCAGCAACGACCTCACCACGGATTCGCCCACGCTGATGGTGTCGCCGGACAACAGCGTCACAGGGCCGATCGGAAAAAGCACGACGCCGGCCAGCGCACCGGCAGCGGCGACGGTTGCCGTGGCGGCGATACAGAAAGCGACGGCCCCGGCGTACTTGACCAGGAGGAGCCGTATCCGGCCGGCCGGTGCCAGCAGAAGGTACCTCAGGGTGCCAAGGTTGGCTTCGCCCGCAATGGTGTCTCCGGCTACCACGCCAACGGTCAGCGGGAGGAACAACGGGACGCAGACCACCAAGGCCGTCACTGCCACGAACAGGCCGTTTTGGCTCACCCGGTCAAGGAACAAGGGGCCACGGCCGGGCGGCACTTGCCGCGAGGAGAGCTTGACTGCCACGGCAATCAGGATGGGCACGCCGGCAAGCGCCAACAGCATCGCCCACGTCCGGAGCCTGCGGAAAAGGACAGCCAGTTCGGAGCCCAGGAGGCGCCAGCCCACGCCTGGGCGGACAGTTGGCCCGGATACAGCGTCAGCCGACAACGTCAAACCCCTCTCCCGTGAGTGACACGTACCGTTCCTCCAAGCTGGCGTTCTCCACGGAGAAGCCACGCACGCGGACCCCGTCGCCAACCAAGGCAGCGACGATCGCCTCGGGTGCCATGCCGTCGAGGCCGCCGCCCAGCACGGTGCCGGGCGTTGGTGCCGGGCCGGGAACCAGCCCCAGCCGGGCCAGGACCCGGGTGGCATGTCCGACGTCGGGCGTTGTCACCAGGACGGCAGATTGCCCCGTGGAGCGCAGTTCGTCCAAGGTACCCTGGGCCACGAGCCGGCCGGCGCTCATGATGCCCACATGGGTGCACATGTGTTCCACCTCGGCCAACAGGTGGCTGGACACGAAAACCGTGGTGCCACCTGCTGCCAGGGAACGTACCAGGTTGCGGACTTCGCGGGTGCCTTGGGGATCCAGGCCGTTGGTGGGTTCGTCCAGGACCAGGAGCTTTCGAGGCCGGAGCATGGCGTTGGCCAGTCCAAGGCGTTGCTTCATGCCCAGCGAGTAAGCCCGCACCTTCTTTCCCGCGGCGTGCCCCAGGCCCACCCGTTCCAGGGCATCATCCACGCGCTGCCGTCGTGTTGCGGGCGGAGCGTGCCTGTCCGCGGCATCAAGCCTCAGCAGGTTTCCTGCGCCGGTCAGGAATGGATAGAAGCCCGGTCCTTCCACCAACGCGCCAACATCCGGCAACACCTCTGAAAGGCTCCGGGGCATATCCCGCCCCAGGACCTTGATGGTGCCCGCGTCAGCCGAAACCAGGCCCAGGAGCATGCGGATGGTGGTGGTCTTGCCGGATCCGTTCGGGCCCAGGAAACCGAACACGGAACCGCGGGGTACGGCCAGGTCAATGCCGTCCACGGCAGCGCGGTGGCCGAAGCGTTTGGCTAATCCCCGCGTCTCCAGGGCGAGGTCAGTGCCGGCCGCGCCGGGCGATTCCGTGGCACGCAGCCCCTCAACCGGCGGCAGCGGCTGACTCAAGTCGGTCCAAGGGAACCATGCCCGCAAGCACGCGGCCGTCGTCGAGAATCAGCACGCTGGCCAGCGAGGTGGTCAACGCCCGTCCACCGGAAACCGGTTGGAGCAGTTGGGTGAGCTGGGGGTTGCTTGTGAGCCCAGGGGGTGCGGAACCCGCCGGCAAGGTTGCTATGGCGTCCCAACCCTTGCCGGTCACCGCCGGACGGGCATGGGAGGACGGGTTCGCTGGAGTTGTGCCGGGGGCTGGAACCGTTTTTTCGGGTGCTGGAACGGCAGGTACCGGGAGAGCGGGCTTGGCGGGGAATGCCTTCTCTGTCACGCTCGCCCCAGGCGGTGGTGTGAAGGTGAACAGCGACGCATCCGGGGTGGCCAGGTTCAGGTCCGTATAAGCGATGGAATAGGCGGGTTCCGCCTGTCCTTTGGCTCGCACGGTGACGCCAAGCGGGAGGCCTGTTTCAGCATCGACGCTGAGGGACGCCGATTCCACCAGGGTTCCGTCGCTGCGGGGAGTCAGCGTCAGGCTGTAGGCGCTTCGACCGGCAACAGTTGCCGATTGGCCCACAGTTACCTCCGTGGTGGAGTCAATGGCCGCCAGGAAGCGGGTGGCGAGGGCCTCAGGGGTAGCGGCCTGGGGCCTGGGAATCTCCGAAGGCGTGCTTCCCGTGCCGGGCCGTGGCGGCAAGGCCGTATGCACCACGCTGTTGTCGGTCGAGTTGTAGTACCAGGCATCGGTTGCGTTGACCACAACGTCGCGTTCGGCCAACTGGTCCAGGATCTGTAGGCGCGCCTTGCCGGGCGCATCGAGATAGACGCGGGCCGTGTGCGTACCTGTCAGGAACTCCAGGGGTGAGCCGGCGCCGGGTCCGCCACTGGTGCCGGAAAGATCCGGTAAACCAAGGTTTGCTTCCTGCGACACCGTCCCGGATAACGACCGCACCGCGCTGTTGGCGATCATGGCCATCAGGTCCTGGGCCGTCTTGGGCGGCAGGGAGGGAGCCGCGCCCGCCTGGATGGAACCCACCAGAATCCCGGCAATCAGCACAAGCGGCACCAAGAGGGCGGGCAGCCATCGTTGCTTAATCCGTGCCATTGCTACCGACCACCGTCCGTGTGAGGCATGTTTCCAGACTACTCCGGTTGACTGCCCGCATCACGGGTGGGTCGGTAGCTGGAAACGGATGGTCTTCGCCAGGGCTGCAACCTGCTGGCGGCCGTGGTCATGGTTCCTGTCGGTTGTTGGGAGGGCAGACCCCAGTGGTTCAGGCCCGAAGGAGTTCGCTTGCAAGCCGCACGGCACCGCGTACCGGAGACTCGGAAAGGATGCGCACGGCTGTGGGATCCTCGAGGGCCACTTTCCGGGCCACGGCGCCGGCAAGCTGTTGTTGGTTGACCAGCAAACCTCCGGCCATCACCAAGGGCAGGTCGAGGCCGAGTTCGCCGAGCACCTGGCGCGCCATGGTGGCGAGCGAGTGTGCTGCCTCCGCCTGGATGCGCAGGGCAGCCGGATCGCCGTCCACTGCCAGTTCCAGGACGAGCGGAGCGAGGCTTGCCCAGTGGTCGGGCTCGGGTTTCGCGTAGAAGAAGTCCATCAACTGCAAGGCATCACCGCTGGCTGTGGCTGCCAGGAGTGCCTGCACCAAAGTTCCTGGTTCCAGCCCCGCGTAGTGCTCGCGGAGAGCCTCCCTGACGGCGTCCCGGACCACGGAGTAGCCGCCGCCCTCGTCGCCCAGCAAGTAGCCGAAGCCGCCGCTGCGGGCCTCCCGGCCTTCGCGGCTCCGTCCCCAGGCCACCGAGCCCGTTCCGGCAACCAGCACCACACCGGCGTCGAGGCCAGCGGCGGCGAGGATGATGCGGGTGTCATGGACCACGTCGATCCTGGCTCCCGGAAAGTGCTCGGCCAGGAGCCCCGAAAGCACCGCGCGGCTGGCGGGGGTATCGGCGCCGGCCGCTCCCGCGCACACGGCCCGGACGTCGCTGCCCGTGGCACCCGCGATCCGGCGCAGGACGGCGTCCACCCCCTGGTGTCCAACGGACGAGAGGTTGGCGCTTGACTCGGTGATTTCCGGAAGGTCGACGCCATCGCCGTTGCCGGCATGGTTCAATTCGGCACGCAGGGCGTGAGTCCGGGATCCGCCGATGTGCAGGCCTAGGACGGCGGGGCTCATGCGCGTGCCGCCTGGAACACGGGGGCATCGAGGGAACCCGGGACTTCGAGGGAATGAGGGCGGTGCGTGGCGAACTTCATGGGATGATCCTTCCGCTTCAGGCCAACTCGGACTAGATTGGCATAGACCAATATTTGTGTCTACACGTAGGATGTCCAATATGGCGACAGATGTCGTGCCCGGTGCTCCGAAGTACTACGTGCTCAAGACCGAGGTCCTTGCACTCATCTCGGGACTCCAGCCAGGCACCCTCATCCCCACCGAACGCGCACTCGCCGAGACCTATAAGACCTCGCGCACCACCGTCCGGCAGGCCATCAGCGAACTGGTGGCCGAAGGCAAGCTTGGCCGTGTCCAGGGGCATGGAACGTTCGTGGCGCCTCCGAAAATGACGCATGTCCGCCAATTGACGTCGTTTTCGGACGATGCCCGCAGCCAAGGGCTCCGCCCCGACTCGAAGCTCCTGGCGCTGGCGGTAGTGAGAGCCGACGCCGACGTGGCGGCCCACCTGGGGCTGGACCACGGAGACCCCGTGACACGCCTGGAACGCATCAGGCTTATCGATGGTGAGCCGCTGGCCCACGAAGTTGCCTGCCTTCCCGGGAAGCTGCCCCGGTTCAAGGGCAACCTGTCCAAAGCGAGTTCGCTCTACGCAGCCCTGGCCGATGTGTATGGCATCCGGATTTCCGACGTCGAGGACACCGTGGAGACTGCCCTCGCCGGGCCCGGCGACGTGCAATTGCTCGGCATTGAAATGGGTGCGCCCCTGCTGGTGGTCCACCGTCTGGGCCGGGACGCCGCTGGCCGTCCGGTGGAGTGGACGCGAAGTGCCTTCAGGGGGGACCGCTTCCGGTTTGTGTCGCGGGTGAAATCCGGCAGTTGATGCACGCCGTCGGCCGTGACGTCAGGAGACCGTGGCGCCCAGCGTGTTCCGGACGAACGCCGCACTGGGAGCTGAGAGTGTTTCCACCATCCGGCCGAAGAGTGCTGCCGCCTCGGCTCCGGGCCAGTCCGTTGGCAGCAAGTCGGCGGGCAGTCCCGGGTCGAGGTACGGAATGATCCGCCACCGGTCGATGCTCCGGACGTAGGTGGCAAACGCGGCGGCGCCGCCTTCAAGGTCCTGACCCATGGCTCCTGTGCCTGCAGGGCGGTGGTGGTGGAGGAAATCCCGGTGCAGGCCGGCGATCGCGTCCAGGTCCCACCACTTGGCGGCGGCATCCGGCAGGCTCCCGCCCACCATCGGGGAGCCGGTGACGAACAGCGTGGCCATGTTCCGCAAGCCAAGGTCGGCCAGGATTTCCTCCACCTCGTCCCGCAACGAGTCGGGACAGATCCACAGGCCCGCGGCGACGGTTCCACAGCCGATCCAATGGAGTCTGCGGCGCAACTGGTGGCGTTTTTCCCGTTCGGTTTCCGGGATCGAAAAGGAGACGAGGCACCATGGATCGCCGGGCTCCATGGAGCGGGGTGTGAAGATCCGGCGGTCGCCACGGGCCAGCATGGTTGCTGCGCCCCCCGTCAAGGTGAAGCCGGGATTGCCGTCGCGCGTTTCCAGGCGGACCACTTCCTTCTTCCGCAGCCGCCCCAGAGCGGTCCGGGTGACGGTCCCGGACGTCCCCAGGGCGTCCATCAGGAGCACGAGGTCCTTGGTGGACATCCATCCGCCGGCCTCACGCAGGTAGAGCCCGATCACGGTGCGCAGCAATGACGTCGTACTCCCTGGTCGGGAGTCCATGTCGTCGAGGACGGCGCTCACTGGAGTTCGGTGAGGGCGTCGCGGATGGCCTGGACGCCGAGTTCGAGTTCGGCGTAGCTGGTGCTGAGGGGGGACAGGCCGATGCGGAGGCCGTGTGGGGGACGGAAGTCGGGGATGACCCCGCGTTCCCACAGCCGGGCGGTGACGTCGGCGAAGAGGGGGTGGTCCACCGTAATGTGCGATCCCCGTTCGGTCGGGTTACGTGGGCTGACGATCTCGGCGCCGAGGGGGACCAGGAGTTCTTCGGCGAGTTCGATGGCGTAGTTGGTGAGTTTGATGGATTTCTCCCGGACGGCGTCCATGCCGACGGAGGCGATGAGTTCCACCATGTCCTTGAGTGGTTGCATGGCCAGGACGGGTGGGGTTCCGGTGATGAAGCGGCGGATGCCCTTGGCTGGTTCGTAGGCGTCGGTCATGCCGAAGGGGTTGGCCGCGCCCATCCACCCCCAGATGGGCTGTTGGAGGAGGTCTTGGCGGGCGGTGTTGACGTAGGCGAAGGCGGGGGAGCCGGGACCGCCGTTGAGGTACTTGTAGGTGCAGCCGACAGCGAGGTCCACGTTCCAGGCGTCCAGTTCCAAGGGTACGGAGCCAACGGAGTGGCAGAGGTCCCAGAGCATGAGCGCACCGGCCTGCTGCACTTTCGCCGTGATGGCTTTGGCGTCGGCCAGGAACCCTGAGCGGTAGGCGACATGGCTGAGGACCACGACGGCGGTCCGCTTACCCAGGAGTCCGTCGAGGTCAGCGGCGCGGACGCCGCTGGCCGGGTTGGGTGCGATCCATGTGATGGTGGCGCCGCGTTCGGCGGCGATGCCTTCGATGATGAAACGGTCGGTGGGGAAGTTGTCCCGGTCGATGATGATCTCGTTCCGGCCGGGCTGCGCATCTACGGCGGCGCGGATCAGTTTGTAGAGCATCACCGATGTCGAATCGCCCACGGTCACTTGGCCGGGGGCGGCGCCGAGGGTGACTTCGCCGATCCGGTCCCCGACGCGGGTGGGTTCGTCCATCCACTGTTCGTCCCAGCCGCGGATCAGTCGGCCGCCCCACGCTTCGTGGACGAAGGACTGCAGGGAGGCGGCAGTGGCTTTGAGCGGCCGCCCCAGGGAGTTCCCGTCCAAGTACGAGGTGAGCTGGCCGGCGTCGGGGGTGTAGAAGGCCTCACGCTGGGTGGCGAGGGGATCGGCGGCGTCCAGTTCCGCGGACGTTGGCCGCTGTGTTTGCTGTGTGGTGCTCAATGGTTGCTCCTGCGGGCGGGGTGGGGGAAGGATTTCAGTTGCCGATCTCGGTGCGGACGGCGTAGAGCTCGGGGAAGAAGGTCAGGTCCAGGGCGCGCTTGAGGAAATCGACGCCGGAGGACCCACCGGTTCCTACTTTGAAGCCGATGGTGCGCTGGACCGTGCGGAGGTGGCGGAAGCGCCAGGCCTGGAAGTTGTCTTCGACGTCCACCAGGTCCTCGCAGGCCTCGTACAGGCCCCACGGGGTGTCATCGGATTCGTAGATCTTCTGGAAGATGGGGACAAGATCCGAGCGGTAGGACCAGGGTTCGCTGGTGTCCCGGTCCAGGATGTCCGCGGGAATCTCGTAGCCGGCGCGGGCCAGGACGCGAAGGAAGGCGTCGTAGAGCGTGTGCTCGTCCAAGAGCCTGCCCAGGAGGGCGTGTGCTTCGGGGTCGCTTTCGAAGACCCGGAGCATGCCCCGGTTCTTGTTGCCCAGCAGGAACTCCACCCCGCGGTACTGGTAGGACTGGAAGCCGGAGGAACTGCCAAGGAAACCCCGGAACTGCGCGTATTCACGGGGCGTGAGCGTGCCGAGCACGGACCATTGCTCGGTCATGGTCCGCTGGATGGCCTTCACCCGGGCGATGCACTTCAAAGCCTTGCCAAGCTGGTCCTGATCAAAGAGGCTGCGGGCTTCCAGCAATTCGTGGAGCACCAGCTTGAGCCACAACTCACTGGTCTGGTGCTGGATGATGAACAACAACTCATCATGATGCTCCGGCTGGCTCAACGGATGCTGGGAACTCAACAACCGGTCCAGGTCCAGATAACCGCCATAAGACATCGCATGCCGGAAATCCGTCCGCACCGACTCCTCGATAGGGCGGACGCTTCGGTGCGAGTGGGCGTTCGGCAATTTTGCCGCAGGCTTTTCCATGAAGCAAGAATATCATTCACATGACGCACGTCAAGGAAGTGATTTTGGCGGTTTTTCCGTCCGGAAAGCGTGCCGTACGCTGAACGTGAACCTTTGGGGAAGGGAGAACGATGCCGATGTCCATTTTGCCGGTGTCCATCTATCTGGATGTCGACGGCGTGGTGAATCCGTTCAGTCCGTTGGGCGTCACGGACTGGGGCGGCGAGTGGCACATCGCCGATGCCGGCATTCTCGACGTCGCCTACGCGCCTGAGCTGGTTGCCGAACTCAACCTCATCGCCCAACACCCGGCAGCGCGCTTTGTGTGGCTCACCACGTGGGAGCGGCTCGCTCCGGAGTTCCTGTGCCCGGCGATCGGCCTCAATGGCCGGGAGTGGCCCGTTCTGTCCAGTGAGGGATGGGACGCGGGTCCCGAATGGTGGAAATTGACGGCCCTCCAGAAGGATCTCGCCACTGCCGGGGCCGACCGCTTCATTTGGCTCGATGACCAGCTCGGGCAGGAGGCGGAAGCGCAGTCCTGGGCCGACTACCAGCAGGACCGTGTGCTGTGTATCTCACCGGATCCCCGGCGAGGGCTTTCCCGGCGCGACCTGGCGGCGGTCAGGGATTTTCTCGGCTGAGCATGCCCGGGATTCGTTTGTCCCCTCGGGGGCTGGCACGTAGGATTCTTAAGGTTTCAAGCCCGCCACGATATTTCTGCATGTCCAGCCTGTGAACAGTTGCTGAACTATGCTGTGCTTGGCAGGTACGGGGAAGTGAAACTGCTGAACGTCGACTCTGCAGATTGGGCAACAGGTGGAAATCACCTTCATGGTCGCGCTGGTAATAGCGTTGGCCCTTTTCTTTGACTTCACCAACGGGTTTCACGACACAGCCAATGCGATGGCCACGCCTATCGCCACGGGGGCCATCAAGCCCAAGACCGCGGTAGCCTTGGCGGCCGTCCTCAACCTGGTGGGCGCCTTCCTCTCAACGGAGGTAGCCAAGACCATTTCCGGCGGCCTCATCCGGGAAGGGTCCGATGGCATCCACATCACCCCGGACATCATCTTCGCCGGGCTTATGGGCGCTGTCCTGTGGAACATGGTCACGTGGCTTAAGGGCCTCCCGTCCAGTTCCTCCCACGCACTCTTCGGTGGCCTCATAGGAGCTGCCGTGGTGGGCATAGGCCTGCATTCGATCAACTTCGAGACCGTGCTCCTCAAAGTCATCCTTCCGGCCGTTTTCGCTCCGTTGATTGCCGGTGGAGTGGCCTATATCTGTACCCGCCTCGCCTATGCACTGACCTCGCGCCACGATCCCGAGACGGGAGACAAGCTCACCCAAAAGCGCGGTGGTTTCAGGACGGGCCAGATCTTCACCTCCAGCCTCGTCGCCTTGGCGCATGGAACCAACGACGCCCAGAAGACCATGGGCATCATTACCTTGGTCCTGATCGCAGCCGGTACGCAGGCGCCCGGCTCCGGGCCGCAGTTCTGGGTGATCGCAGCCTGTGCCTTCGCAATCGCCATCGGAACCTATGCAGGTGGCTGGCGCATCATCCGCACCATGGGTTCCGGCCTTACCGAGGTCAAGCCCGCCCAGGGCTTCTCGGCTGAGACGAGTACGGCGTCGGCGATCCTCGCCTCCTCGCACCTTGGCTTCGCCCTCTCCACCACGCAGGTTGCTTCCGGATCCGTCATTGGTTCAGGACTCGGCCGCAAGGGCACCTCGGTTCGGTGGGGCACTGCCGGGAAGATTGCCCTGGGTTGGCTCTTCACCCTTCCGGCCGCCGCCATTGTCGGCGCGCTCACCGCCCTGCTGGTCAACATCGGTGTGGTAGGTGTGGTCATCGCGGCGGTCGCAGGGACGGCCGCGATCCTGTTCATGTTTGTCGCCTCCCGGAAATCCCACGTGGGCCACCACAACGCCGTGGAAGTCGAAGAGGCAGGCCACGCTGTCCGCTTCCGGAAGAAGAAGAAAGCCAAGGGTGCTCAGCGATGAAATGGTTGGAACTGCTTGAAGTAGCCGGTGTCACGCTCGTGGCGGCCGTGACCCTCGTGGTGTTGTATTCCCTGGGTGTGCGCTTGACAGCCATTGCCGGTGACGCCCAGCAAAAATCGCCCGCCCTGGTCAGGTCCCTCGCCTATGTCTGCTTCGGCGTCTGCGGCCTGGCCGTACTGTTCGGGATTTACCTGATCGTGCCCTACTTCGGAAAGTAGCGGGGGACCGCGGCCGCTCTGGCAGTAAAGTCCATTCGGGAGAATAATCAGCAGTGAACTTACATCACTGCATGATGGTGATCCGGCAGATGTGGGGCTGTCATGAAGAGCCAATCCCTAAGCCACGTCATCGGACTGGCCTTGGTCCCGGTCCTGATGCTGGGACTCACTGCGTGCCTGCCGCCCGCCGGCAATCCTGACAGTCCGTCTCCCAACCCGGCGCCTTCGGCAACCACCGCTTCCGCCGCCGCCCAGCCCACCGCCGTCGGACCTACCGCCCAACAGCCCGTGGGACCCGCCGGCCCGGCAGCCCCCCAAGCTGAAGCGCCCGTGGTCCGCTGGGTCCCGGTGGGACCCGTTGGCCCCAACGACCCCACATCCGGCCAGCGCTACCTCCTCTTACAGCAGTTGCAGTGCGATGCCCTCGCCCTCAACGTCGACGGCGACCAGGAGGCGGCCGTGTGGCAGGCCGCGGCTGCTGTCTGCAAGGCGCTCCAGACCGGCAGCCAGCAGGACTGGGCGAAAGCGTCCACTGCGGTAGCCGCGACGCCGCGCATCCCGCAAACCCAGTGCCTCGAGTCGACTGTGGCAGCCACATCGGCTGCGGTGCTTGCCCAACACCGGGTCAGTCCCTCGCTCACCCTGCAGCCGACGGCGGCTCCCGGCCAAGCTTGTCCACGCCACCTCAGTGGCCTCACGGTGGTTGACCAAAATTTGGTGCCGGTGCCGGGGCTGCAACGCGCAGCGGGGCCGCGCGCAGGCGGCACCATCGTCCGCCTGGACGGGTACTACGTGCGCGTGGGCGAGGTCCGGTTCGACGGCAGTCCGGCGCAGCAGGACCCGGTGGTCAAATACGACGGCGACTACCAGACGATGTACATCCAGATGCCGCCGGCAGCACCCGGCAGCGATACCGTCAAGGTCTCCATCACTGACACGGTGGACATCACCGGCACGGTGACCTTCTTCTATGAGGACGCGGCCAACGCCCAGCCGGATCCCACGGCAAGCCCGGGCCCCTCGGCGGTCAGTTCCAGTCCCTCACCCGGCAGCCCTTCCGCGACGCCGTCACCGACGGCAACGCCATGAGCGCAGGCGCAGTGCCGGACGCCGCCCGGGAAGCGGATCCGCAACCAGGGCCAACAGCCACCACCGAAACAGCGGACCTCAATCTGGTCAATACCCGCTGGCAGCGCACTTTGGACGTGCTGTCCGTGATCGGCCCACCCCTGACGGTAGCCACGGCCCTCCTGGTCTACTTTGGCTGGGCGCGCACCGACGCGCAGGCCAAGGCCATGGGCCTGGACGTGAGCCTGTTTGGCTACACGGTCCAGGATTTCATCCTGCGGAGCATCCAGTCGCTGTTCCAACCCCTCGCATGGCTCGTGGTGCTGGGGTTGCTGTGGCTGATGCTGGACCGCGCGGTCTCCCGGCTTTTGGGCGCAGCCCGGCACAGGGTTCTGCTCCATCGGACAGCCATGGTGGTGGTGGTCCTCGGATTCGCGTATGCCGCGGTGATGTGGGTGGTGGTGGTTGCCCAGCCAGACCGCACGCTGCTCTACGTTCCCTTCCTGATCGCTGCCGGGCTGGTGGTGGGCGCCTGGGGCCTCAGCGTCAGGCGCCGTTCGGCACCGCCAGCCAGGAACCTCAGGTTGACGCCGAAGGCACTGGAGCGGTCGCTGGTTTTCGTGCTGGTGACGTTGCTGCTGTTTTGGGGGACGTCGGACTATGCACAGGCGTTGGGCCGCGGTGCCGCCGTCGACTACCAGCAACGGTCCAGCCTCCTCCCAACGGCTGTGGTGTACAGCAAGGAACGGCTTGCCGTCACCGCTCCCAATGTGCGCGAGGAATCGGCGGGGACCGATGCTGCTCCGCTGTACCGGTACTCGGGGCTGCGGCTGCTGGTAGTGAGCGGCGGGCGGATCTTCCTGCTCAACGACGGCTGGACGCTGGCTCAAGGCCGCGTGGTGGTGCTGCGCGATGACGGCAGCGTCCGGGTGGAGTACGGAAACGCCGGATCCAACTAAAGCGCTCCACCTGCTGCTCCAGGCCGGCGGATTGGCTAGTCTGGGGCCATGCCACTCTTCCAGTACTACGTCGCGTCCACCATTGACGGCTTCATCGCCTCACCCGAGGACGATCTCGGATGGCTGCTCCAGTTCGACCAGGTGGAAGGCGTCAGCGGAAGCTACGAGTCTTTCTTCGCAGGAGTGGGAGCGATTGCGATGGGCGGCGAAACGTACCGCTGGCTCATGGAGCATGAGGCCGGGGAATGGCCCTACCCGGACCATCCCTGCTGGGTGTTCACGCACCACGAATACCTTGCGCCATCGGGCGCCAACGTGACGTTTGTCCGGGGCGACGTCCGCGAATTCGCTCCGGACCTGGTGGCCGATGCCGGGGACAAGAACGTTTGGCTTGTCGGTGGCGGCGACCTCGTGGCACAGTTCGCCAATGCGGGACTGCTCCACGAGATGATCGTCACCATCATTCCCGTGGTACTTGGCGCGGGGAAGCGGCTTTTGCCATTGAAGGGCCCGACGGCGCCGCTTGAGTTGGTCTCGTCGCGCATCCTCGGTGGCGCGGCGGCCGAGCTCCATTACCGCTTGCCCCGGAAGGGGGCTTAGTCCGCCAGGGCGCCGCCGGGACCGTCGGTTCGTTGCGGACGGTTGTCCCGGATCATGTTGGTGATCCGGGCGGTGGACAGCCGGCGGCCCTTCTCGTCGGTGATGACTATTTCGTGGGTAGCCAGGGTCCCGCCGAGATGGATGGCGGTGCACGTGCCCGTCACGGTGCCGGCGGCAATGGACCGGTGGTGCGTGGCGCCCACTTCGATACCCACGGCATGGCGGTCCTGCCCTGCGTGCAGGGACGCGGCAAAGGACCCAAGGGTTTCCGCGAGGACTACATGCGCCCCGCCGTGCAGGATGCCGGCCACTTGCGTGTTTCCCTCCACGGGCATCGTGGCAACGGTGCGCTCGGCGCTGAGCTCTGTGAAGCGGATACCCATTTTGACTACCAGGGCGCCCACGCCGTGGGCGGAAAGCCAACCATGGAATTCCTCGGGGATGCCTGCCTGGTTCAGTTCGTCGACAAACCGGTTCGGCGTGAAATTGTCCATCATGCCAACTAGGCTGGCACCTGTGAGTGAAACAACCAAACCGGACCAGGTTCCAACGGCCCAGGCTGCTGCCGTCGCAACGGCACCAGCACCCTCTTCCGCAGCAACACCTTCCATCACAGGGGAGGAGCGGCCCCGGCTGCTGGTCCTGGACGGCCACTCCATGGCGTTCCGCGCCTTCTACGCGCTTCCCGCGGAGAATTTCTCCACCGCCCGTGGCCAGTTCACCAACGCCGTGCACGGCTTCACGTCCATGCTGATCAACTTGATCAAGGACCAGAAGCCCACCCACGTTGCCGTGGCCTTCGACGTCTCGGACGACACCACCTTCCGCAAGGCCGAGTACAGCGAATACAAGGGTGGCAGGAATGCCACGCCGGCCGAGTTCGCGGGACAGATCGGCCTGATTGCGCGGGTGATGGAAGCGTGGGGCATCAAGACCATCGCGTTGCCCGGCTATGAAGCGGACGACATCCTGGCCACCTTGGCATCCCAGGGCGACGCCGAGGGGTTCGAGGTCCTGCTGGTCTCGGGAGACCGGGATTCCTTCCAGCTCATCAATGACAACGTGTTTGTCCTCTACCCCAAGCAGGGCGTCAGCAACATTCCCAAGCTTGACGCGGCAGCCATCGAGGAGAAGTACTTCGTCAAGCCCGCTTTCTATTCGGACCTTGCAGCGCTGGTCGGCGAGACAGCGGACAACCTGCCGGGCGTTCCGGGCGTCGGTCCCAAGACGGCCGCCAAATGGATCAACCTTTATGGCGGACTTGAAGGCATCCTCGAGAACCTGGACTCCATTGGTGGCAAGGTCGGCGGGGCGCTCAAGGAAAACGTCGAGAACGTCAAGCGCAACCGGCGCCTCAACCAACTGCTGACGGACCTGGAACTCCCGGTCTCGCTGGCCGACCTCCACGAACCCCGTCCGGACCGCCAGGCGGTGGAGGACCTCTTCGAAGAACTTGAGTTCCGCACCCTCCGCACCCGGCTGTTCGACCTCTACGGCGATGACACCGCCGGCGCAGCCCCGGACACCATCGACGCCCCGGAGCACGCCGTGTTGTCCGATGCTGCCGGCCTGGAAGCATTCTTCGCCGCCGGCACAGGCATGCGCTCTGCGGTTTCCGTGCAGTTCGTTCCCGGGCGCATCGGCGAAGACGCTTCAGCCATTGCCGTGGTCCGGAACAACGGAGCCGCGTTCATCGAACTCAGCGGGCTGGATGCTGCCGCGGAAGCCGTCCTGGCCACTTGGCTCAAGGACCCCGAGGAAGCCAAGATCCTCCACGAGTTCAAGTCCGCCCTCAAGGCCCTGCACAACCGTGGCCTGGGCCTGGAAGGCGTGGTGGATGACACCTCCATCTCCGGTTACCTCATCCAACCTGACCGGCGCAGCTATGATCTCGCCGAACTCGCCCAAGTGCATCTCAAGATCACCATTGGTGCGGCTGCGGCTCCCTCGGGCCAGCTGGAACTGGACCTTGCCGGGGACAGCGACCAGGCCGCCGCCGACGCGCTGGTCCAGCAGGCCGCCGTCGTGCACGCCCTTAGCAAGCACTTCGAGAAGGAGCTTGCCGAGCGAAAGGCAGATGCCCTGCTGACCACGTTGGAACTCCCCGTGGCCCGTGTCCTGGCGCACATGGAACTGACCGGCATCTACGTCTCCATGGACCGGATGAACGAGCAGCTCGCCGACCTGACCAAGGTGATCGAGAATGCCCAGGAGCAGGCGTTCGCCGCGATCGGCCACGAGGTCAACCTCGGATCCCCGAAGCAGCTGCAGACTGTCCTGTTCGAGGAACTCGGCCTGCCCAAGACCAAGAAGATCAAGTCCGGCTACACCACGGACGCAGCCTCGTTGAAGGCCCTGCTGGAGAAGACCGGCCACGAGTTCCTGGTCCAGCTCATGGCCCACCGCGAATCGTCCAAGCTGGCCCAGATGGTGGAGACACTCAAGAAGTCCGTTGCGGAGGACGAGCGGATCCACACCACGTACGCCCAGAACATCGCCGCGACCGGACGTATTTCCTCCAACAACCCCAACCTCCAGAACATCCCCGTCCGAAGCGAGGAAGGCCGCCGGGTCCGTGGCATTTTCGTGGTGAGCGAAGGCTACGAATGCCTCTTGTCTGCGGACTACTCGCAGATCGAAATGCGCATCATGGCCCACCTTTCCGGGGACGAGGCACTGATCCAGGCGTACCGGGACGGCGAGGACCTGCACCGTTTTGTGGGCTCCAGGATCTTCAATGTGGCCCCCGAGGACGTCACCAGTGCCATGCGCTCCAAGGTGAAGGCGATGTCCTATGGCCTGGCTTATGGTTTGACGTCCTTCGGCTTGTCCAAGCAGCTGGAAATCTCGGTGGATGAAGCCCGTACGCTCATGAAGGACTATTTCGACCGCTTCGGCGGCGTGCGCGACTACCTCCGCGGCGTTGTGGACCAGGCCCGTGTTGACGGCTACACGGCCACCATCGAAGGTCGCCGCCGCTACCTGCCGGACCTGACCAGCACCAACCGCCAGGCACGCGAAGCTGCCGAGCGCATCGCGTTGAACTCGCCCATCCAGGGTTCGGCTGCGGACATCATCAAGCGGGCCATGCTCGGCGTGGCGGCCGAATTGGCAGGTCAGGGCCTGAAGTCCCGACTCCTGCTGCAGGTACACGACGAACTCGTCCTGGAAGTGGCCCCCGGCGAACGCGAGGCCGTGGAGAAGCTCGTGGCGGAGCAGATGGGTGCCGCCGCGGAGTTGTCCGTTCCCCTCGACGTCCAGATTGGCGTCGGTTCGAGCTGGCACGAGGCCGGACACTAGGACTTCCGAACGTCCGCAGGAGGGCGCGCCGCCGCGATGGTGGCGCGCCTTCCTGCTGCTGGCTAGGCTCGGGATCGTGGCTGATCCCAATGAAACGAACCAAGCAAAGTACACCGTCCACCGATTCCCCGCCGCCGGCCAGGACAACCCTGGTTACGCCCGCAGCGCGGCATGGGTCCACGCAGTCTCCCACGGCTTCCACCAGCACCGTCGGAACGAGGAGTTCGTCGCCAAGACGCTCGCCAGCTACGCCGTCGACCAGCGCGAGCTGACCGGCGTGTACGTCGAAGGCGACGTACCCCAACACTCCGTGGGTGCCGACGTTCCGGTGGCCACGTATGGCACCATGCGCAAGCCCCTCAACATCGGCTTCGGCCGGCAACTCGAGTCCAACCTTGTCACCGCAGTCACCGTCCGCGGCACCCACCGGCGCCAAGGCATCCTGCGCGGCATGATCACCGCCGACCTCGAGGGGGCCAAGGATGACGGCCTGGCCATGGCCGCGCTGACGGCCTCCGAGGGCACCATCTATGGACGCTTCGGGTTTGGCGTGGCCACCTTCGAGCGGAGCATCAAGGTGGATACCGGTCCCCGGTTCCGTGTCCGCGGGCCAATGACGGGAACCGTGGAAGTGGCAGATCCGGCAGTCCTGCTGGACATCGCACCGCAGATTTTCGAGCGCGTCCAGCGCGCCACCCCGGGGTCCATTGGACGCCAGGAGTATTACCGGCTCCTGGCATCGGGTTCGATCGGCCATGATGGGCAACCGGACCTTGCCGTACGCAGCGCACTGCACTACGACGCCAAAGGAACCGTTGACGGCTACGTCTCCTACCGTTTCAAAGGGTGGGACGCCAAGCCCTTCACCATGGAGGTTGTTGACCTCGTGGCCGGAAACGATGCCGCGTACCTCGACCTGTGGCGCTTCCTGGGGAGCATTGACCTGATCGATGTGGTCACCTGGAATGAGGCCCCGGTGGATGATCCCCTGGCCTGGGCGCTGGAGGATCCACGCTGCATCGATTCCTCCGATGTCCGGGACATGCTGTGGCTCAGGATCCTCGATGTGCCCGCAGCCCTGGCCGCCCGGCACTATCCCGTCACAAGCAAACTGGTCCTGCAGGTTTCGGATACCCTCGGCTTGGCTGGCGGCACGTGGGAAATCGCGTCCGACTCCGGTTCCGCCACAGTGCGGGACGTTGCCGGCACGGACCCGGACCTCAGCCTCGACGTCTCTGACCTGGCGTCGATCTACCTCGGCTCCGTGTCGCCCGTGACCCTCGCCGCTGCCGGCCGGATCCAGGTCCACGCACCCGGGGCAGCTTTTGCGGCCCAGCAGTTGTTTGCCGTTGAACGGCCGGCGCACTGCCTCACGCATTTCTAGTTCCATCCACAGCTCAACAACTGCATAGCACGCAACAAGAAGAGGGACATCCATGGGGGATTCCAAGCGGCGGCCGCTGGCCGGCCGGCGATCAGTGCTGCTTGGAATGGCGGGCCTCGCGTCCGCCGCCCTGGCCGCATGTTCCACCGACGGCGGGAGCGACGCGCCATCTGCGGCGCCCGCCCCCGGCAGTGCCGGTCCGGCCACTCCGCCGCCGTCCATTGCCGAACTGTCCAAGGAGGAAGAAGCAGCGGCCTTGGCGGTCCGGAACCACGGTCCGCAAGCTGGAGGCATCGACGCCGGCAGCGGTGAAGCGGCCGGCGGCGTGGACGCCGGAAGGGGAGCACCGGCGTCGAACGCCGTGCCTGCGCCGCCCGGCAGGGAGCATATCCTGGCCGAATTCAGTGCCTTGCGCCCCAAGGAGTGGGGACTGCACGTGACAGGCGTGGTGGACAAATCACCTGGCCGCCACGTGGCCCTGACGTTCGATGCCTGTGGCGGTCCCGGCGGGGCCGGCTGCGACCACAAGTTGCTGGCGACCCTCCGCAGCCTCAAGGTGCCGGCCACGTTGTTCGTCAACAGCCGCTGGCTGGCCGCGAACCCGTCGCTGGCTGCCAACCTCGCCGCCGATCCGTTGTTCGAGCTTGCCAACCACGGAACGCGGCACCTGCCGCTGTCCGTCAGCGGACGGGCGGCCTACGGCATCACGGGCACGGCCAGTGTGGCGGACGCCTATGACGAGTTGACCGGGAACCAAGCCGTGCTGCACTCGCTGACCGGCACCTGGCCCCGCTTCTTTCGTCCCGGTACGGCCTATTACGACGACGTCGCGGCGGCCATGACGCGCAGGCTCGGCATGCTGCCGGTCAACTTCAGCATCAATGGCGACGGCGGAGCGACCTTCCCGGCGCCAACCGTGGCCGCCGAGGTGGGCAAAGCGACAGCGGGCGACGTCGTGATCTCGCACTTCAACCGGCCGGATTCCGGTACCGCCGAAGGCTACGCCAGGGTGTTGCCCCGGCTCCTGGACGGCGGAACCACCTTTGCCCAGTTGGGACAGGTCCTCCCGGCCTGAGGCTGCATGGAGTCCTTTTGACCCTGCTTTGCAGAATCGACTACAATAAACGGGCGTGTACTACGTGCGCGCATCCATTTTGTAATAATCCACAAATCAGGATGACCCGGCCCTTCGCCGTGTTCTGCCGTCCGGACCCGGGCGGCAGCGGTTCGCCTGACCGACATACTATCCACAACGGAGCCCCTACTACATGACCATCACCTCCACCGAGAAGCCCGGTACCCCCGTAGTCGCGATCAACGACATCGGTACCGCTGAGGACTTCCTCGCAGCTGTCGACGCCACCATCAAGTACTTCAACGACGGCGATCTCGTCGAAGGTACTGTCGTCAAGGTTGACCGCGACGAAGTCCTGCTCGACATCGGTTACAAGACCGAAGGTGTCATCCCTTCCCGCGAGCTTTCCATCAAGCATGACGTTGACCCCGGCGAAGTTGTCGCCGTTGGCGATCAGGTCGAAGCCCTGGTTCTCACCAAGGAAGACAAAGAAGGCCGTCTGATCCTCTCCAAGAAGCGTGCTCAGTACGAGCGTGCCTGGGGCGACATCGAGAAGGTCAAGGAAGAAGACGGCGTCGTTACCGGTACCGTCATCGAGGTTGTCAAGGGTGGCCTCATCCTGGACATCGGACTGCGCGGCTTCCTGCCCGCCTCCCTCGTCGAAATGCGTCGCGTCCGCGACCTCGCTCCGTACATCGGTCAGCAGATCGAAGCCAAGATCATCGAGCTGGACAAGAACCGCAACAACGTTGTTCTGTCCCGCCGTGCATGGCTCGAGCAGACCCAGTCCGAGGTTCGCTCCACGTTCCTCAACAAGCTGGAAAAGGGCCAGGTCCGCCCCGGCGTTGTTTCCTCCATCGTCAACTTCGGTGCCTTCGTGGACCTTGGCGGCGTAGACGGCCTCGTCCACGTTTCCGAGCTGTCCTGGAAGCACATCGACCACCCGTCCGAGGTTGTCGAGGTTGGCCAGGAAGTCACCGTCGAGGTCCTCGAAGTGGATCTGGACCGCGAGCGTGTCTCCCTGTCGCTCAAGGCTACGCAGGAAGACCCGTGGCAGACCTTCGCCCGCACCCACGCCCTCGGCCAGGTTGTTCCGGGTAAGGTCACCAAGCTGGTTCCGTTCGGTGCGTTCGTTCGCGTCGAAGACGGCATCGAAGGCCTCGTGCACATCTCCGAGCTGGCTGTCCGCCACGTGGAGCTCGCCGAGCAGGTTGTCTCCGTTGGCGACGAACTGTTCGTCAAGGTCATCGACATCGACCTCGAGCGTCGCCGTATCTCCCTCTCCCTCAAGCAGGCCAACGAGGGCGTTGACGCAGACAGCACCGAATTCGATCCTGCTCTGTACGGCATGGCCGCCGAGTACGACGAAGAGGGCAACTACAAGTACCCCGAGGGCTTCGACCCCGAGTCGAACGAATGGCTCGAGGGCTACGAGGCACAGCGTGCCGCTTGGGAGCAGCAGTACGCTGACGCCCAGGCACGTTGGGAATCCCACAAGAAGCAGGTTGCACAGCACGCTGCCGACGACGCTGCTGCTGCAACGTCCGGCGAAGGCGACTCCGGCGCTACCAGCTACTCCTCGGAGCCGGCTGCTGCTGAGTCCAACGCGGGCACCCTGGCTTCCGACGAGGCCCTCGCCGCCCTGCGCGAGAAGCTCACCGGCAACTAATTCCGCCGCCCTTCGGGGCTGTGCTGAATAGCCAACAAAAGACCCCCACCCTTCCGGTGGGGGTCTTTTGCGTTGCCTGCAGCCTAAGCCTGGCGGGGAACGTCGATCCATTCGGTTCCCCGGGGCTCCAGGGTGGAACTCCCGGCCGTCAGCGCAGCCACCCTCGACTGTGCCTCCTCGATGGCCGGGACATCGTCGGGGAGGGCCAGCCTCAGGACGGCCTGGTGTGCCTGGTACTCTGTTTCCGCCATCACGAAGCCGCTGCTGCGGAGGTCGTTTTCCAAGCGGCCCGCATCGGCATGGGGGACGCCGAGGTCACAGAGCCGCAAGCGCTTCCTGTGCACCAGTGGCGCCCGTTCCAGGGCTGTGGAAACCGATTCGGAGTAGGCCCGCACCAGGCCGCCGGCACCCAGCAGGATCCCGCCGAAGTAGCGAACGACGACGGCACTGATGTCGCTGAGGTCAGTCACCCCGGGTTCCGTCTCACGCTTGATCAACGCCTCAAGCATGGGTATCCCGGCGGTGCCGGACGGCTCTCCGTCGTCGGAGGAGCGCTGGATCATGCGGTCGGGGCCGATCACGAAGGCTGAGCAGTGGTGCCCGGCATCGTGGAACTCCCGGCGTAGCGAGGCAACAAGTTCGCGTGCTGATTCCTCGTCCGCTGAGCGGCGGAGGACGGTGATGAAACGGGACCGTCGGATCTCGAGTTCATGGCGGAAATCGGGTCCCGTGGCGAGGGTCGTGTAGCTGGTCGCGCGGCTTTCGTCCTCATTTTGCACCGCTTCAGTCTAGTGTGGAGGGGTGCTGAAGATTGGGCTGACGGGCGGCATTGCCTCGGGAAAATCGTTGGTGGCCGCTCGACTCCAGGAGTTGGGGGCCACCCTCGTTGACGCGGACCTCCTGGCCCGGCAGGTAGTGGAGCCCGGTACAGCCGGCCTGTCCCAGGTGGTGGCGGCTTTCGGAGAGGGTATTCTCGCTGCGGACGGCAGGCTGGACCGTCCGGCGCTGGGTGCCATTGTCTTCCAGGACCCGTCCAGGCGGCAGATGCTCAACAGCATCATCCATCCCTTGGTCCGTGCGTCGGCTGCTGCAACGCTTGCCGCGGCTGAGCCCGGTGAGATCGTGGTACAGGACATTCCGCTGCTCGTCGAGACAGGGCAGGGGAGTGCCTTCCATCTGGTCATCGTGGTGGATGCCCCTGACGACGTGCGGTTCCAGCGCATGGTTGAGCTCCGTGGAATGTCTCCGGACGATGCCCGCTCCCGGATGGCAGCCCAAGCCGGCAGGGAGGAACGCCTGGCCGCGGCAGACGTTGTCCTGGACAACTCCGGCAGCCGTTCGGACATCATCGACGCCGTTGACTCCCTCTGGTCTGACAGGCTTGTGCCGTTTGCGGAGAACCTCCAGTGGAACCACCGCGCTCCACGTGTGTCCGGCCCGGTACTGTCGGAATCCCTGCCGGAGTGGCCTCTGGAGGCTGCGCGCCTCCTGGCCCGCATCGAGGCGGCAGTTCCCACCGGCATTCTCTCCTTGGATCATGTTGGATCCACGGCCGTCCCCGGCCTGGCTGCCAAAGACGTCCTGGACCTCCAGTTGGGCGTTCCGGACCTTGATGTGGCCGACCGGCTTGCGCCGCTGCTGGCTGCCGCGGGCTTCCCGGTGGTGCAACACGTCACCGGGGATACCCCGAAGCCGTCCCAGCCGGATCCCGCGGGCTGGCTCAAGAGATTCCATGCCAACGCCGACCCCGGCAGGGCGGTCAACCTGCACGTCCGCGTGGCCGGCTCACCGGGATGGCGGTACGCCCTGATGTTCCGCGATTGGTTGCGGGCCGACGCCGACGCCCGGAAGAGCTATGAGTCGCACAAACGGGACCTGGCTGCGCGGTACGCCGAAGACGAGGACACCGCCGGGTATGCCGACGCCAAAGAGCCGTGGTTCACCGACGTTGCCTGGCCCCGTATGGAGGGGTGGGCCACGGACTCAGGGTGGATGCCGCCGTCGTTCACCGCTGAACCCCCGCTGCCGGGTTCTCCCTTGGCGGAAGGGTCCCAATCCGGACAGTAGCTGTCCGTGGGCGGGGGTAGATTGTTTCCATGAGCCTTGCCCAGGAAATCAACCGCGTCGTTGCGCCCTTTGAAGTCGTCAGCGAATACAAGCCTGCCGGCGACCAGCCCACTGCCATCGCCGAACTGACCGAGAGAATCACCAACGGCGAGAAGGACGTTGTCCTCCTCGGCGCCACCGGCACCGGTAAGAGCGCCACGACTGCCTGGCTCATCGAGCAGGTCCAGCGGCCAACCCTGGTTCTGGTCCAGAACAAGACGCTGGCAGCACAGCTCGCCAACGAGTTCCGGGAACTGCTCCCCAACAACGCGGTGGAGTACTTCGTCTCCTACTACGACTACTACCAGCCCGAAGCCTATGTAGCGCAGACGGACACCTTCATTGAGAAGGATTCCTCCATCAATGAGGAAGTGGAGCGGCTCCGCCACTCGGCCACCAACTCACTGCTGACCAGGCGGGATGTCATCGTCGTGGCCACCGTGTCCTGCATTTACGGCCTGGGCACCCCCGAAGAGTACATCGCCGGCATGGTGACCCTCCGCAAGGGCGCCGAACTCAACCGCGACCACCTGCTCCGCAAGTTTGTTTCCATGCAGTACACCCGCAACGACATGGACTTCCACAGGGGTACCTTCCGGGTTCGCGGCGATACCGTCGAAATCATCCCCATGTATGAGGAACTCGCCATCCGGATCGAGTTCTTCGGCGATGAGATCGAAAACATCCAGACCCTTCATCCACTGACCGGCGAAGTCATCCGCGATGAGCAAGAGATGTACGTCTTCCCGGCCTCGCACTATGTCGCCGGACCCGAGCGGATGGCACGGGCCATCAAACGGATCGAAGATGAATTGGCCGACCGGCTCAAGGTCCTGGAAAGCCAGAACAAACTGGTGGAAGCCCAGCGCCTCCGGATGCGCACCACGTACGACCTCGAAATGATGCAGCAGATGGGATTCTGCAACGGCATCGAGAACTACTCCGCCCACATTGACGGCCGCGCCGCCGGGACGGCTCCGCACTGCCTGCTGGACTACTTCCCGGACGACTTCCTCCTGGTGGTGGACGAATCCCACGTCACCATCCCGCAGATCGGCGCCATGTATGAGGGCGACATGTCCCGCAAGCGAAACCTCGTGGACTTCGGCTTCCGCCTGCCCTCGGCCATGGACAACCGGCCACTGAAGTGGGACGAGTTCCTGGAGCGCATCGGCCAGACCGTTTACCTCTCGGCAACGCCCGGCAAGTACGAGCTCGGCAAGGCAGACGGCTACGTCCAGCAGATCATCCGGCCCACCGGACTCATCGACCCGGAAGTGGTGGTCAAGCCCACCAAGGGCCAGATCGACGACCTGCTCGAAGAGATCCGGACCCGGACCGCCAAGGACGAACGTGTCCTGGTGACCACCCTGACCAAACGAATGGCCGAGGACCTCACAGACTACTTGGTGGGCCACGGCGTCAAGGTGGAGTACTTGCACTCGGACGTTGACACCCTCCGCCGAGTGGAGTTGCTCCGGGAGCTTCGGATGGGCGTCTTCGATGTCCTGGTGGGTATCAACCTGCTCCGTGAAGGCCTCGACCTGCCTGAAGTGTCACTGGTCAGCATCCTGGACGCGGACAAGGAAGGCTTCCTGCGTTCCTCCACGTCCCTGATCCAGACCATCGGCCGTGCGGCCCGAAACGTCTCCGGCCAGGTCCACATGTACGCGGACAAGATCACCGATTCCATGGCGCACGCCATCGATGAAACCAACCGGCGCCGCGCTATCCAGGTGAAGTACAACCAGGAGAACGGCATCGATCCCCAGCCACTGCGCAAGCGGATCGCCGACATCACGGACCAGCTCGCCAAGGAAGACGCCGATACGCAGGAGCTGCTCAACAACAACCGGCTGGCCAAGGGTGCGAAACGCAGCAAATCCACCGCCAAGGGAGCAGCCACCGTCCGGCAGGATGGCCTCGCTGCCGCACCGGCCGAAGACCTGGTTGGCCTCATCGAGCAGCTGACGGAGCAAATGCACGGCGCCGCCGCCGAGCTGCAGTTCGAGGTCGCGGCAAGGATCCGTGACGAAGTCAAGGAGTTGAAGCGCGAATTACGCCAGATGCAATCCGCAGGGCACGCCTAAGGTAAAGTTAGGTCCACGTAGGGGAGTATTCCAAGCGCTACGTCCGTCAACACGCAAGGCACAGATGCCTCGCCGGGCCTAGCGGGCCGCCACATCATGCCTTGAACGCATTTGGCTGGCCGGAGAGACTTACATCGCTTTCCCGTACCCTGCGAAAGGCCTTCTTTAATGGAGCTCCCTATCTGGTTCGAAGTCGGCTCGTTTGTCGTCCTCGGAATCATCTTGCTGATCGACCTTCTTTTGGTGGTCAAGCGTCCCCATGAACCCTCAATGAAGGAAGCCGGCCTGTGGGTCGCCTTCTATGTTGCTTTGGCGTTGGTTTTTGCCGGCGCGATGTTCTACTTCACGGGTGCCGAATACGGCAGCCAATTCGTCGCAGGTTGGGTCACCGAGTACAGCCTCAGTATCGACAACCTCTTTGTGTTCATCATCATCATGGCCCGCTTCTCGGTGCCCAGGAAGTACCAGCAGGAAGTGCTGATGGTGGGCATCATCATCGCGCTGGTCCTGCGGGGTATCTTCATTGCCCTGGGCGCTGTGGTGATCGAGCAGTTCAGCTGGATCTTCTACATCTTCGGTGCCTTCCTCCTCTGGACAGCATGGAAGCAGGCCACTGATTCCGGTGAACACGAAGAAGACGTTGAAAACCCCCTGATTGCCCGTATCCGCAAGGTGCTGCCCATGTCGGAGAAGTTCGACGGCGGCAAGATCCGCACCACGGTCAACGGCAAAAAAGTGTTCACCCCCATGCTGATCGTCTTCATCACCATCGGCATGACGGACCTCCTGTTCGCGGTGGACTCCATCCCGGCGATCTTCGGCCTGACGCAAAGTGCGTTCATCGTGTTCACGGCCAACATCTTCGCCCTGATGGGCCTGCGCCAGCTGTACTTCCTGCTCGGTGGCCTCATGACCCGTTTGGTTTACCTCAAGCACGCCTTGTCCGTCATCCTTGCGTTCATCGGCGTCAAGCTGGTCCTGCACGCCATGCACGTCAACGAACTTCCGTTCATCAACGGCGGCCACCACATCGAATGGGCTCCTGAGATTCCCACGTTCGTCTCGCTGGGCGTCATCATCGGCACCATCGTGATCGCCGTCGCCGCCAGCTTGCTGAGCCCCGCCGCACGGCAGGCGCAGATCGATGCCCGCCTGGAAGAGGACGCCAAGAAGAGCATGAGCGAGGCGGAGTAACCGCACAGCAATCGTTGTAGTCTCGTGAGGTGACTACCACTTCATCTACGGCGCTGGACCCCCAACGGGTCCAGCGCCGTACTGTTTTCCTGCTCAGTTCCTCGCAGTTGCTCAGCGGCGTCGGAAACGGCGCCACCCTGTCCATCGGCTCCTTGCTGGCCGTGGATCTCTCGGGTTCCGAGGCGTGGGCGGGGTCGATTACCACCGTGCTCACCCTTGCCGCGGCTTTGACCGCACTGCCCTTGGCCAGGCTCGCCGAAGCCCGCGGACGCAGGGTAGGCCTCGTTACCGGGTTGGTTGCGGCCTTGGCGGGGGCCTTGCTCATGATGGCCTCGGTGGTGGCAGGATCGTTCTTGTTGCTTCTCCTGGGTGGCGCCTTCCTCGGGCTGGGCACCGCCGCAAACCTCCAGGCGCGGTTTGCCGCCGTCGACCTCGCCGAAGCCGAGCACCGCGGCAGGTCGCTGTCCACCGTAGTCTGGGCCATCACCATCGGGGCAGTTGCGGGCCCCAACCTCATCCAGCCGGGTGCGGCGGTGGGCTCTGCGCTCGGCTTGCCGCCGATCGCCGGGCCCTTTGTCTTCTCGGCCGTGGGACTTTTCCTGGCTGCGGCCCTGTTGTTCCTCGGGCTGCGGCCTGATCCCTTGCTGCTGGCCCGACGCCTCGCGTCCGAGGCTGCAGGAACAGCGAAGGCACCCGTGCGGGGCAGCGTCCGTTCGGGGCTTGGTGCCATCCGATCCTCGCCGCGGGCGCTCCTTGCGCTGGCGGCTGTGGTGGCCGCGCATGGAGTCATGGTGGCGGTCATGTCCATGACTCCCCTCCACCTCCAACAACTGGTGGGCGGTGCGCACGCTGAACATCACACCACAGACAGCACCGACGCACTGGTAGTGATTGGCGTGACCATTTCACTGCATATTGCCGGCATGTTCGCGCTCTCGCCGCTCTGGGGGTGGCTGACTGACAAGGCGGGCCGGCATCCCACCATCGCCATGGGGCACGGCCTGATCCTGCTTGCTGTCCTGGTTGCGGGACTCGGCCATGCCCAGCCCTTCCTGGTAACTGTGGGTTTGATCCTCCTGGGCCTGGGGTGGTCGGCAGCGACCATCGCCGGATCAACCCTCCTTGCAGAAAGCGTGGCAGAGGGCCAGCGCGTCACGGTCCAGGGTGTGTCCGACACCCTCATGGGTGCTGCAGGCGCCGTGGGTGGCGCCACGTCGGGACTGGTCCTTGCGTGGCTTGGCTATCAAGGCCTCAACGTGGCCGGGGGCATCCTGGCCGCAGCGGTGCTTGCGCTGGTACTCACGTCTGCGGCCAGGTACAGGATCCGGCCAGCGGCCTAACGGGCGCCGCGGACCAGTCCGAAGAGCCTGCGGAAGATGCCTTCGCCGTCTTCTCCGATGCCATCGTGGTGGAAGTCGTCGGTGACCCACGGCTGGAGGCCGCGTACCGCTGCCACGGTCTCCATGGAGAGTTCGTGGTCCACGTAGATGTCGTCCTTGTAGACGGCGGCGGCAACAGGGATGGTGTTGGTGGCCAGGCGATGCGGATCGTACAGCGGGGCCCAGTCCTCCTTGGCGGCCAACAGTTCGGCGACGTCACGGTAGGGGACCAAGGCCGGATCCTGGTCGAAGTACCAGGGATAGACCATCTCGCCCGTCAGCAGTGGTTCGGCTGCCGTGGGCTCGAACTCCGGGTACTCCTCCAAGACCCGCCAAGCTGCCCATTTGGTGGCCTCGCTCTGGCCGTAGATGGACTCGTGAAGCACCGCATACAGGGGATTGGCAGTCCGGCTGACCAGTGAACGTACCTGCTCCAGGAATGCCTCGGACAGCCGCGGCCCTGCTGCCGTCTCCACGAACGCATCCTCCAGGAGGTAGTGAAGGGCGTCCACCCGGGTGTTGCCGCCCAGGAACGAGCCAACCATTTGGAAACGTTCCGGCGTCAGCCGTTCACCACTGGCGAGGTACTCGGGCGTCTCCTCCAGATGCCTGGCAATGCGCGTGACCACCTCGCGGTCCTCCGGGTACCAGGCGAAGAACTCCGCGTTGCGGGCGGCCACTCGGCGGAAGGTGGCCCGGTAAACCCGGTCAGCGGGACCCTGGATGGGTGCCAGGCCGCCGGTGATCATGACCTCGCGGAGACCCTCCGGCGCAAAGGACAGGTAAGTCAACGCACAGAAGCCGCCGAAGCTCTGCCCCAGCACGCTCCAGGGAGCCGAGCCAAGGGTCCGGCGGATGAACTCGGAATCCGCAACAATCGAATCCGCGCGGAAATGTGCCAAGTATTCTGCTTGCTCTGCTGCGTTTCCACGCAATGCCAAGGTGTGGTGCTCCACAGGGGTGGAAAGGCCCGTTCCGCGCTGGTCCAGCATGAGGATGCGGAAGTCCTTGGCCGCAGCTTTCATCCACCCCGCCAAGTTCGTGACCCGGTTGCCGCGACCACCGGGACCGCCCTGGAGGAAGAGAAGCCACGGGAGCCGCGCGGCTTCTTCTTCGCTGTACTCCGTTGACGAGTACTCGCGGGCAAAGACCGTGATGGTCTCCCCGGTGGATTCGTTCGGAACGTGTCCCTCCTTGGTTCCCCAGGCTTCCACGAGTCCATGGTTGAGGGGAACGGTGAAGAAATGCTCCGCGGTCCGCAGCCCACGGAACTCGTGGCGTGCGCGGATCCAGTGCTGTTCAGCCACGTGCCAGCGCCTTCCCGTCGTTCGCGCCCGAGGTCCCGAATGCGGCCAGGGCATCACCCGTTAAACGGAAGGTGGACCATTCCTCCATGGGGAAGGCGCCCAGGTTCTTGTAGAACCAGATGGACGGCTCGTTCCAGTCCAGGACACTCCACTCCACCCGTGCGTATCCACGTTCGACGGCGGTCGCGGCCAGGTACTGCAGGAGCGCCTTGCCGTGGCCCTCGCCACGGGCTTCAGGGATGACGTACAGGTCTTCGAGGTAAATGCCGTGGACGCCCTCCCACGTGGAGTAGTTCAGGAACCACAGTGCGAATCCCTGGACCTCGCCGGCGGCGTTTTCGGCCATGGTGGCATAGACCCTCGGGTTCTCCCCGAACAGCACATCCTCCAGCATCTCCGGGGTGTTCTTGACGGCATCCGGTTCCTTCTCATAGATCGCCAGATCATGGATCATGCGAAGGATCGCGGGGACGTCGTCGACAGTTGCGGGGCGGATTAGACTCATGGTTCCGAGCTTACTAGGGGCGGCTGAGCCAAGCCGGTTCCGAGGAACCGTAGGTCACCGGCGCCGTTGAATACCCCAAGGGTGAGCCGTCCACCGTAAGGGGCGGTCCGACGAGCCGGAGGACACCGTGCGTGCTGTCCATCTGCCGGTAATCCGGCTCGGGCAGCGGGCTGTCCGTCCCCTCGCCGCCAGCCGGACCCAAGCGGAACAGCTCCTCTGCTGTCCTGGCCAAGGACATTCGGGCTACCCCTCCGCGACCGTTCGCTTGCCTTTCGGCCAGCAGGGCAAGGACGGCAGCGGCCAGGCCGTATCCCGTGGCGTGGTCCAAGGCCTGCACCGGCAGGGCACCCGGCCGCCACCCGCCGTCGTTCGTTGTTCCATAACCTGCGGCGATGCCGGAAGCTGCCTGGACCAGGCTGTCGAAGCCCCGCCGCTGCCCCCACGGTCCGGCACCCCAGGCGGACAGCGTGGCCACAATGACATCGCCGCGGTCCTGGGCCAATGCCTGGGCGTCGAGTCCGAAGGATTCCAGGGCGCCGGCACGGTACCCCAGGACCACCACGTCCGCTGTGGCCGCCAGGCCCCGTACACGCTCCAGGTCAACGGCATTGCCGAAGTCCGCCACGGCACTTCGCTTGTCGAAGCCTGAATCGATGAATGCGTCCGGCAATTCCGGGATCTGCGGAGGATCAATCCGCAGGACATCAGCGCCCAGCGCGCCCAGCAAGCGCGTTGCCGTGGGACCGGCGATGACACGGGTGAGATCCAATACCCGCAGGCCCAACAAAGGGCGACCGGGGTCTGAGGAAGGGCGCCACTGCTTTCCGGCCGGCGCGGGTCCCGGGGCCGGATGCGTGTCGATCCATGGGAGGGATGCGACTGCGCCGTGGCCCGGTGCGTCGATCCATGCGGCGCGGCTCCGGACGGCCGCCGCCACTCCACCCCCGGCATTGATGAGCGCTTCGGCTTCCAACGCCGTCAAGTCCAGCAGGGCACCCGCAACCTGACCCTCTGCGGACACGGACAATGCTTCCAGCAGCCGGGCCGCGTGGTGGGGATAGTTGGCGTGCAGCCTGATCCAGCCGTCCGAGGTCCGCCTGAAACCTGACAGGGGCGCAAAACCCACCGCCGGCCGTCCATCGATGCGCAAGTGTCCCAGGGAATCGAAGGAGTGGGCGGTCCGGACCGCGGAAACCTGGTACCGCCGGCTCGCCGTCAGCGCATTCAACGCTGTGGCTGCGGCCTGGACGGAGCCGATCGCCAACCCTTCCACGTCCAGGGGGCCGTGCCACCAGCGTCGGGGACCGTCCCAGGCCGCCGCAGGAACCGGGCCAATGGCGCCCAGGTTCCGCAGGCTCTCCGACAAATCCGGGACGGTTTCCATGGAGCGATCCTTTACAAGCGGTCGACGGCGGTGACCCTCACCACCGCTGTGCCGGACTGGTCAGAGGCGGCAAGATCCACTTCGGCGGAAATGCCCCAGTCGTGGTTGCCTGCCGGGTCGTCGAAGATTTGCCGGACACGCCATAGTCCGGGCTCCTCGGTGATGATCAGCAGTCCCGGTCCGCGGGCGTCCGGTCCCGTACCGATGTCATCGTGTTCGTCGAAGTAATCGTCCAGGACGTCTTCCCACTTGTCCGCTTCCCAGCCCGCGTCGGCGTCCAGTTCGCCCAGGGCAGCTGAATCCTCGTCGGCAAACAGCTCAACGCGCCGGAACATTTCGTTGCGGACCATGACGCGGAAGGCCCTTGGGTTCGAGGTCAGGGAGGGCGGCGGTGGCGGCGGGGCATCGTGGGGCGTCGGTGCCAGGCCGGAGGTGAGTTCCTCCCACTCGTCGAGCAGGCTCGAGTCCACTTGCCGCACCAGCTCGCCAAGCCATGCGATGAGGTCTTCCAGGTCTTCGCGCAACGAATCCTGGGGCACCGTCTGGCGCAACGCCCTGAAGCCGTCGGCCAGGTAGCGCAGCACAATGCCCTCGGAACGGGCCAGGCCGTAAAACTGGACGAACTCGCCGAAGTTCATGGCCCGCTCGTACATGTCCCGGATGATGGATTTGGGCGCCAGTTCGAAGTCGCCCACCCACGGCGCGGCCTTGCGGTACACGTCGAAGGCCTCTCCCAGGATGTCCGCCAACGGCATGGGATAGGTGACCTCGTCGAGCATGGCCATGCGTTGGTCGTAGTCGATTCCATCGGCTTTCATGGCCGCCACGGCCTCGCCGCGAGCCTTCTTCTGCTGGGCAGAGAGGATTTGCCGGGGCTTCTCCAGCGTCGCTTCGATCACCGACACCACGTCCAGCGCGTACGCGGGCGACTCCGGATCGAGCAACTCCAGGGCAGCCAGGGCGAAGGGGGAGAGAGGCTGGTTGAGCGCAAAGTTCGCCTGCAAGTGGACAGTCAACCGGACCGAACGCCCTTCGGCTGCCTGCTCTTCCTCCGGAACCCGCTCCACCACACCGGCGGCCAGCAGTTCACGATAGATACCCAGGGCCTTTTTCATGAGCTTGAGCTGCGAGGCCCTGGTCTCATGGTTTTCGCTGAGCAGCCTGCGGGTGGCAAGGAAGGGATCGCCGGGCCGCTCCAGCAGGTTCAGCAGCATGGCGTGCGTCACCGTGAAGCTGGAGGTCAAAGGCTCCGGAACGGATTCGACAAGCCGGTTGAACGTCGGTTCTCCCCAGGAGACGAATCCCTCCGGCGGCTTCTTCTTCACTACCTGGCGAAGCTTCTTCTGGTCATTGCCGAACTTTGCCGTGGCTTTGGCCATCGCCTTGGCGTTTTCCACCACGTGTTCAGGGGCCTGGACCACAACGGTTCCGGCGGTGTCGTACCCTGCCCGCCCCGCCCGTCCGGCAATCTGATGGAACTCACGAGGGTTCAGCACCCGGGTGCGGACGCCGTCGTACTTGCTCAAGGCGGTGAGCAGCACCGTACGGATGGGCACGTTGATGCCAACGCCCAAAGTGTCCGTTCCGCAGATGACCTTGAGCAAGCCGGCCTGGGCCAACTGTTCCACCAGACGGCGATACTTTGGCAGCATGCCTGCGTGGTGGACGCCGATCCCGTGGCGGACCAGGCGGTTAAGGGTCTTGCCAAACCCGGCTGCGAAGCGGAAGTTGGCGATCAGCTCGGCGATCCGGTCCTTTTCTTCCCGGCTGCACATGTTGATGCTCATGAGGTTCTGCGCGCGCTCAATCGCTTCGGCCTGGCTGAAGTGGACCACGTACACAGGCACCTGCTTGGTGGACAGCAGTTCCTCGAGGGTCTCGTGGACAGGCGTCTGGTGGTAGTAGTAGTGCAGCGGAATGGGGCGTTCCGCTGAACTGACCGTTGTGGTGGTCCGGCCGGTGAGCTGGGTCAGTCCTTCTTCGAATCGGGTCACATCGCCCAACGTGGCCGACATGAGCAGGAACTGCGCCTGCGGCAACTCCAAAAGTGGTACCTGCCAGGCCCAGCCACGCTGCGGGTCGGCATAGAAGTGGAACTCGTCCATGATCACGGCGCCGACCTCTGCGGCCGCGCCTTCGCGCAGTGCCGTGTTCGCGAGGATTTCAGCGGTGCAGCAGATGATGGGTGCGTCCTGGTTGACGCCGGAGTCACCCGTGATCATGCCGACATTTTCGGCACCGAAGATCTCGCACAAGGCAAAAAACTTCTCGGACACCAGGGCCTTGATGGGTGCCGTGTAGTAACTGCGCCGGCCACGCGCCATCGCTTCGAAGTGCGCCGCGATGGCCACCATGGACTTGCCGGAACCAGTGGGCGTGGCCAGGATGACGTTGGCTCCCGAAGCAAGTTCCATGACGGCCTCGTCCTGTGCGGGGTACAGCTGCAGGCCGCGGCTCTCTGTCCACTCAACAAAGCGGCTGTAAATGTCGTCCGGACCCAGGGGATTGGAGGCGGTTGAACCGGAAAGCTGCTCAAGAAGTTTCATTGGTTTCCAGCTTAGTGCCCGCAACCACTAGGCTCGCTCCTGCAGGGGTGCCCGTGGCAAGGAGGCTTTAATGAAATGGGATCCGTCCAAGTACGTCGAGTTCGGCAACCATCGCGACCGGCCCTTCCATGACCTCGTAGCGCGGGTACAGGCCGTCGACCCCCGCGAGGTGGTGGACCTGGGTTGTGGTCCCGGCAACCTCACCGCAACCCTTGCCGAACGCTGGCCGCACGCGCGCGTCACGGGTATTGATTCCTCCACGGAAATGCTGTCCAAGGCGTCGGCCCTGGGCGGGCGGGAGCCCCGGCTGGACTTTGCCGAGGGCGACATCGCAACGTGGCAGCCTGGACCGGACACGGACGTCGTGGTGACCAACGCCGCCCTGCAGTGGGTCGCCGGACACCAGGAGATGCTCAGCGGCTGGCTTCGGGCCTTGAAACCCGGCGCGTGGTTCGCCCTGCAGGTTCCCGGCAACTTCACCTCACCGTCGCATGCGCTGATGCGGGAACTCGCCGAGTCGTCCACCTGGTCTTCCCGCCTGGGTGGCGTGCTGCGCCACGAGGGCGCCGTGGGCAGCCCCGCGGACTACCTGAACATCATGCTCGACGCCGGTTGCTCGGCTGACGCGTGGGAGACCACCTACCAGCAGCTCCTGCCGGGCAAGGACCCGGTCCTTGAATGGGTCAGGGGAACCGGGCTGCGGCCGGTCCTTGCGGCCTTGCCTCCCGGGGAAGCTGCAGAGTTTGAACGCCAATACTCTGCCTTGCTTAGGGACGCCTATCCGGAATCCGTGCACGGAACCGTCTTCCCGTTCCGCCGGATCTTTGCCGTAGCCCGCAGGAACCCGTGAGGCAGGACAACGCCGCGCGGAATTTCACAGCCAACAGTGCCTTGTCCCGGCAGTGCGTCGCTGGTCTAATTCTCGGCATGGACCAAGGAAGCTTCGTTGAGCCGGACACGGCGTTGTCATCCGGTCGGTGTCCGGCATGATTTCCCCCACTGACTTCCCCGGGACGTGGCGCCCCAACACCAGCAGCGGTGTTGCCTTGTTCGAACAATTGAGGCTCCGGATCATTGAACTCGCCGACTCGGGGGTCCTTGCCGTAGGTGCCAAACTTCCGCCCGTCCGCAACCTGGCCGGCGTCCTGGATGTAGCCCCGCACACGGTTGCCCGCGCCTATAAGGAGTTGGAGGCTGCCGGAGTGGTGGCCACCAGGGGGCGCAATGGGACCGTGGTGTGCGCACGCGATGACCGGTGGGGTGCGTTGGCGGAAGGAGCGGCCCAGTATGCAGCGGCGGCCAAGGCGCAGGGGGCATCGTTCGCCGAGGCGGTACAGCTTCTGGCGGCCGCATATGACGCCGACTGATACCGATCGGTAGGGTGTGAGGAACCACATGGAAATTCGAAGACGTTTTCGACTAGCATTGTGGGGTGCCCAAAGCCTTAGCTGAAGATACAGCCGTCCATGCCCTGAACCGTGTTTCGGTCGCGCCCGACGCCAAACCCGTGCGCCCGGACCTGTCCCGTTTGGTGGTCAAGGGAGCCCGCGAACACAACCTGCGCAACGTTGACCTGGACCTCCCCAGGGATGCCATGATCGTCTTTACCGGGCTTTCCGGTTCAGGCAAGTCGTCCTTGGCTTTCGATACCATCTTCGCCGAGGGGCAGCGTCGCTACGTTGAGTCCCTCTCCGCCTATGCGCGGCAATTCCTGGGACAAGTGGACAAGCCGGACGTCGATTTCATTGAGGGCCTTTCTCCGGCTGTCTCCATCGACCAAAAGTCCACCAGCAAGAATCCCCGTTCCACGGTGGGCACCATCACGGAGATCTACGACTACATGCGCCTGCTGTGGGCGCGGGTCGGCAGGCCGCACTGTCCTGTGTGTGGGGAACCGATTGCGCGCCAGACCCCGCAGCAGATCGTGGACCAGTTGCTCGAGCTGGACATGGGAACCCGTTTCCAGGTGCTGGCGCCGGTTGTGCGTGGCCGCAAGGGCGAGTTCGTGGACCTCTTCAAGGAGCTCACGGCCAAGGGCTACTCGCGTGCACGCGTGGATGGTGAACTGGTCCAGCTCAGCGAGGCTCCCAAGCTGGGCAAGCAGTTCAAGCACACCATCGAAGTGGTGGTGGACCGCCTGGTGGTCAAGGAGGACATCGGCCAGCGCCTGACGGATTCCGTGGAAACCGCACTCGGGCTGGCCGAAGGACGTGTGCTGGTGGAATTCGTGGACCTCGATGCCGCGGACCCTGCCCGCATCCGGGCTTTCTCGGAAAACCTCGCCTGCCCCAACGAGCACCCCCTGGCCATCGACGAGATCGAACCCCGTTCGTTCTCCTTCAACAATCCCTTTGGCGCCTGCTCTGCCTGCAGCGGCATCGGCACCAAGCTTGAGGTGGACGAGGAACTGATCGTCCCCAATCCGGAGCTTTCCCTGGCCGAGGGCGCCATTGCGCCATGGTCCCTGGGCACCGCAACCACGGAATACTGGAACCGCCTGCTCGAAGGCCTTGCCTTGGAACTCGGCTTCTCCATGGATACTTCCTGGGAGCGCTTGCCGAAGGATGTCCGGAACACCGTGCTGCACGGCAAGGACCACAAGGTTGTTGTGCAGTACCGCAACCGCTTTGGCCGGGAGCGCAAGTACAGCACCGGTTTTGAAGGCGCCATCCAGTACGTCCACCGCAAGCACGGTGAAACGGATTCGGACTGGGCCCGTGACCGCTACGAAGAGTACATGCGGCAGGTTCCCTGCCCCGAGTGCAACGGTGCGCGCCTTAACCCGGCGTCGCTTTCAGTCCTCATCAACGGCAAGTCCATCGCTGAAGTCGCGGCCTTGCCCATGCGGGAGTGCGCTGCATTCCTCGGCAGTTTGACGCTGACGGACCGTGAGGCCCAGATTGCCCACCAGGTGCTGAAGGAAATCCAGGCCCGCCTGACCTTCCTCCTGGATGTCGGGCTGGAATACCTGAACCTTGAGCGCCCCTCCGGGACCCTGTCCGGCGGCGAGGCCCAGCGCATCCGACTGGCCACGCAGATCGGTTCCGGCTTGGTGGGAGTGCTGTATGTCCTGGACGAGCCGTCCATTGGCCTGCACCAGCGGGACAACCGCCGCCTCATCGAAACCCTGACCCGCCTCCGGGATCTCGGCAACACGCTCATCGTTGTTGAACATGACGAAGACACCATCCACGAGGCCGACTGGGTGGTGGACATTGGACCCGGCGCCGGTGAGCACGGTGGCCAGGTGGTCCACTCCGGGACGTACAAGGAACTCCTTGCCAACGAGGAGTCCCTGACCGGCGACTATCTCTCCGGCCGCCGGAAGATCGATGTCCCGGCCAAGCGTCGAAAATACGACAAAAAGCGTGAACTGAAGGTTGTGGGTGCACGCGAGAACAACCTCAACAACGTTGATGCCACGTTCCCGCTGGGCCTGTTCACCGCCGTGACCGGCGTGAGCGGTTCGGGCAAGTCAACGCTCGTCAACGAGATCCTGTACAAGGTCCTGGCGAACAAGCTCAACGGCGCCAAGCAGGTGGCGGGTCGTCACCGTACCGTCAACGGGCTGGAACACCTGGACAAGGTGGTGCACGTGGATCAGAGCCCGATTGGCCGGACGCCGCGCTCCAACCCGGCAACGTACACGGGCGTTTTCGACAACATCCGGAAGCTGTTCGCCGAGACCACCGAAGCCAAGGTCCGTGGGTACCTGCCGGGTCGTTTCTCCTTCAACGTGAAGGGCGGCCGCTGCGAGGCCTGCTCGGGCGATGGAACGCTGAAGATCGAGATGAACTTCCTGCCGGACGTCTACGTCCCGTGCGAGGTGTGCCACGGCGCGCGCTACAACCGGGAAACTTTGGAGGTCCACTACAAGGGCAAGACCATCGCGGACGTCCTCAACATGCCCATCGAGGAGGCCGCAGAGTTCTTCGCTGCGTTCACGCCGATCGCCCGCCACCTGAATACCCTGGTGGACGTGGGCCTGGGGTATGTGCGCCTCGGCCAACCGGCCACAACGCTTTCCGGTGGCGAGGCGCAGCGCGTGAAGCTGGCAGCGGAGTTGCAGAAACGCTCCAACGGCCGCAGCATCTACGTGCTGGACGAACCCACGACCGGCCTGCACTTTGAGGACATCCGAAAGCTCCTGATGGTCCTCCAAGGCCTGGTGGACAAGGGCAATACGGTGATCACCATCGAGCACAACCTGGATGTCATCAAGTCCGCTGACTGGATTGTGGATCTGGGACCCAACGGAGGCTCCGGCGGCGGCCGGATCGTGGCTTCGGGGACCCCGGAACAGGTGGCAAAGTCCACGGAGAGCCACACAGCAAAGTTCCTGGCCGAGATTCTGGGTTAGCCACTCCCCGCCACGGAAGAAGTATTCCGGTAGCGGCATGCGAGTTTCGGGCATGCCGCTACGTGTGGGAAACTAACCCGGTGACTCAAACAAAGGTGCCCGTAATATTCGATCTGGACGGCACCCTTGTCGATCCAGCCGGCGGTATCACGGGGGGCATTTCCGCGGCACTGCGTGAAATGGGCCTCCCGGTCCCGGAGCAGGCCGTGCTGAATTCCATGGTGGGGCCCAAGCTGAGCGATTCGTTGCTCCACTTGGCAAATGTTCCGCCGGAAATGGTCGATGAAACCATCGAGCGGTACCGCAGGCACTACCGGGAGTCCGGCATTGCGCAAAGCACGCTGTACCCGGGAATCTTTGATCTCCTTGAATTCTTCACGGAATCGGGCCGTGCAGTAGCAGTGGCAACGCAGAAGCCGCAGGGCATTGCCCGGATGGTCTTGGAGCACCATGGAATTTCCGATTTCTTTGTTGCTATTTGTGGTGCCTCCGATGACGAATCCCTGGGCGCGAACACCGCCCCAGGCAAGGTGGAAATTGTTGGAGCGGCCTTGGCGCAACTCCACTCCCAGCCTGCCGTGATGGTGGGGGACCGGCACCAGGACGTGGCCGGTGCCATGGCCAATGGGCTTGATTGCATTGGCGTGCGCTGGGGGTTCGCGCCCGAGGGTGAGTTGGAAGAAGCCGGTGCAGTAGCGGTTGTGGAGCACACAGCCGGGCTGCGGAGCAAAATCGAAGAACTTGATGCTGTCCGTGCGGCAGCCCTGAGCGAGGTACATAACGATGGCAGTCTTTGATGCGATCCGGTGGACCACGCGTGGTTTGATTTCCACCACGTGCCGCCCCACGGTGATCGGCCTCGAGAACGTGCCCAAGGAAGGCCCGTTCATTGTTGCGCCCAACCACCTTTCCTTCCTGGACAGTGTCATTGTCCAGGCACTCATGCCGCGACCCGTGGCGTTCTTCGCCAAGGCTGAGTACTTCACCACCAAGGGCGTCAAGGGTGCAGTGATGAAGTCCTTTTTCGAAGCCGTGGGTTCCATTCCCGTGGAGCGTGGCGAGCAGGCTGCGAGCGTGCAGGCACTCAAGACACTGCTGGACATCCTTGAAGCGGGCAAGGGAATCGGCATCTATCCGGAAGGTACCCGATCCCGGGATGGCATCCTCTACCGCGGCAGGACAGGCGTTGGCTGGCTTGCCCTGACCACTGGTGCGCCGGTCATTCCCGTCGGCTTGATCGGGACGGAAAAGCTGCAACCGGCGGACAAGAACGCCGTCCGGCCCCAGCATTTCACCATGAAGGTCGGCGAGCCGCTGTATTTCGACAAGACCGGCCCTGACCATTCTTTGCCTGCACGGCGTGAAGTGACGGATCGGATCATGGACGCCATTGCTGAACTCAGTGGCCAGGAACGCTCCACCAGCTACAACCAGAGCAAGGTTGTGGAGTAGCCGCACACCACGTTTGGCATTTGGTGTCAGTGCCGTTCACTAGACTTGAACCGTGGCACATCCAGCAAGTTACCGCCCCCAAACGGGCGAAATTCCCACCACCCCGGGCGTCTACCGGTTCCGCGACCCGCACGGCCGTGTGATCTACGTAGGCAAGGCAAAGAACCTTCGCTCCAGGCTCAACTCCTATTTCGCCAATCCGGCGGGCCTGCTACCCAAGACGCATGCCATGGTGCATGCCGCGAGCAGCGTCGAGTGGACCGTGGTGGGCAGCGAGCTGGAGTCCCTCCAGTTGGAGTACACCTGGATCAAGGAGTTCAAGCCGCGCTTCAACGTGGTCTTCCGGGACGACAAGACCTATCCCTACCTGGCCGTCACCATGGGGGAGAAGTATCCGCGTGTCCAGGTGATGCGGGGCGAGCGCCGCAAGGGAACGCGGTACTTTGGTCCCTATACCGCCGGGGCCATCCGTGAAACCATGGACACCCTCCTTCGCGTCTTTCCCGTGCGCAGTTGCAGCGCGGGTGTCTTCAAGCGTGCCGAAGCCAGCGGACGGCCCTGCCTGCTGGGCTACATCGACAAATGCTCCGCCCCCTGCGTGGGCCGGGTGACCCCGGATGAACACCGAGCCCTGGCGGAGGATTTCTGCTCATTCATGGGCGGCGAGGCCAAGCGCTTCATCAGCAGGCTGGAAAAGGACATGGCCGCGGCCGTCGCGGAACTCGACTACGAGCGGGCGGCGGGACTCCGGGATGACATCATCGCGCTGCGCAAGGTGTTTGAACGGAACGCCGTAGTCCTTGCCGAGGATACGGATGCCGATGTCTTCGCCCTGCACGACGACGAACTGGAAGCGTCCGTGCAGGTCTTCCATGTGCGTGGTGGCCGTGTCCGGGGCCAGCGCGGCTGGGTAGTGGAGAAAGTGGAAGATGCCACCACCCCGGAGCTCATCGAACACCTGCTGCAGCAGGTCTACGGGGAGGACAGCGAGGTACAGGGCCGCATTCCCCGCGAGGTCCTGGTCCCTGAGAATCCGAGCAACCATGCCGAGCTTGCCGAATGGCTCGGGGGATTGCGCGGCGCCAAGGTGGACATCCGGGTTCCGCAGCGCGGCGACAAGGCAGCGCTCATGTCCACGGTCAGGGAGAACGCCGAGCAGGCGCTCAAGCTTCACAAGACGCGCCGGGCGGGAGACATCACGGTGCGGTCCCTGGCCCTCCAGGAACTGCAGGAAGCCCTGGAATTGCCGGTGCCGCTGCTCCGCATCGAGTGCTTCGATATCTCGCATGTGCAGGGCACCAACGTGGTGGCCTCCATGGTGGTGGTGGAGGATGGGCTGCCCAAGAAGTCCGACTACCGGAAGTTCTCCATCACGGGACCGGCGGCCGCGGACGACACCGCCGCGATGCACGACGTCCTGACCCGCCGTTTCAGGCACTACCTGAACGACAAAGCCGCGCAGGTCCCGGTTTCAGGCGAAATCGTCAATCCGACGCGAGCTGCGGCAACCGCCGGAACGGAGCAGCCGCCGTCGGATCCCACGCTGCCGGCGCCCAAGGCGAAGTTCGCCTATCCGCCCAACTTGGTGGTGGTGGATGGCGGCCAACCGCAGGTCAACGCGGCCGCCCGTGCCCTGGCGGAACTGGGGATCGACGACGTTTACGTCGTGGGCCTGGCCAAGCGCCTCGAAGAAGTGTGGCTCCCGGACAGCGACTTCCCGGTGATCCTTCCCCGGACGTCCCAGGGGCTGTACCTCCTGCAGCGGATCCGCGACGAAGCCCACCGTTTTGCCATCACGTTCCACCGGCAAAAACGTGGGAAAGCCATGACGGTTTCGGCCCTCGACGGCGTCCCGGGATTGGGCGAAGCGAAGCGCAAGGCGCTGATCGCCCATTTCGGTTCGCTGAAGAAGATCAAAGCGGCCAGTGTCGGGGAACTCACCATGGCCAAGGGGATCGGGCCTGCTCTCGCAGCGGCCGTGGTCCAGCATCTCGGCTCGGGAGAAAACGCAGGTGGGGCGGCCCCTGCCATCAACATGACCACCGGCGAAATCCTTGAATCTTAGCTAGGGTAAGAACTTGACCGGTGGCAGCCTTCGCGACGCCACCGGTCCATGGTGCTTCCCTCCGGCAGCACCATGGGCCACATACGACTTCCGAGGAAACGGGGACGACTGATGGACGAGTCAACGGCAGGATCCGGCACGGAGCAGGACGGCATGACGCCCGTCAAGCCACCGGAGGCGGAACTGCTGGTGGTCACCGGCATGTCCGGTGCTGGCCGCAGCACGGCGTCCGATGCCCTCGAGGACCACGGGTGGTACGTGGTGGACAACCTGCCGCCCCAGATGCTGGGTACATTGGCAGAGATTGTGTCCCATGCCCCTAAATCGATTCCCAAGCTGGCCGTCGTCGTGGATGTCCGCAGCAAGGACCTCTTCACGGACATCCAGACGGCGCTGGGCGCCCTGAGTGCCACGGGCATCACTTTCCGCGTTCTGTTCCTCGACGCCAGCGACGACGTCCTGGTGCGCCGCTTCGAACAGGGCCGCAGGCCGCACCCCCTGCAGGGCGGGGGACGCATCCTCGACGGCATCGGCATTGAACGCGAGGTCCTCCGGGAACTCCGCGAGCATGCGGACGTCGTCCTGGACACCACCGATTACAACGTCCACGGCCTCGCTACCGCCATTACGGAACTGTTCAGCGACACCGGGCCCGTGACGTTGCGGCTCAACGTCATGAGCTTCGGCTTCAAGTACGGACTACCCGTGGACGCGAACTTCGTGGCTGATGCCCGCTTCATTCCCAATCCGCACTGGGTCCCGCAGTTGCGCCCCCACACCGGCCTGGACCAGGACGTCAGCGACTACGTCCTGGCCGCCAACGGCGTGCACGAGTTCGTGGATCGCTACGTCAGCGCCCTGGAACCCGTCCTGGACGGCTATCGCCAGGAGAACAAGCACTACGCCACATTGGCTGTTGGCTGCACGGGCGGAAAGCACCGTTCGGTGGCTGTCGCCGTCGAGCTTTCCAAGAGGCTGGCGCAGTACCCGCGGGTCACCGTCACCACCACCCACCGCGACCTGGGCCGCGAGTAATGGGCGTCCTGACCGGCCCGCTGCCCCTGATCCCGCCGAAGGGCGTTCCCGGCAGCCAGCAGCACAAGAGTCCATCCGTGGTCGCCTTGGGCGGAGGCCATGGATTGGCTGCGTCCCTGTCCGCCTTGCGTCTGCTGACCTCCGAACTGACGGCGATCGTCACGGTAGCGGACGACGGCGGTTCTTCCGGGCGTCTCAGGGACGAGTACGGTGTCCTCCCGCCCGGTGATTTGCGAATGGCGCTGAGCGCCCTGTGTGACGATACGGACTGGGGCAGGACGTGGCGCGATGTCATGCAGCACCGCTTCGACGCCGGCACGGCGAAGGGTGGCTCGCTGGACAACCATGCCATGGGCAACCTCCTTATTGTCACGCTCTGGGAGTTGCTGGGGGACACGGTGGCCGGCCTCAAATGGGCGGGGGCCCTTCTGGGGGCCCGCGGCCAGGTCCTTCCCATGTCCAGCGTTCCCCTGACCATCGAAGGCCAGGCCCGGGTGGACTTGCCCGGAGGCGGACACGAACTCCGGACCGTCAGCGGACAGGCCAAATGCGCTGTTGCCGGGAAGCTTGAGGACGTCCAACTCCTCCCGGGAGATGCTCCAGCCTGCACGGAGGCCCTGACCGCCATCGAACTTGCCGATTGGGTGATCCTTGGGCCGGGTTCCTGGTACACCTCCGTGCTTCCGCATCTTTTGTTGCCGGAACTGCGGCAGGCCCTGGGCGAAACCACGGCCAAGCGCTGCCTGACCATGAACCTGGACATGGAGACAAAGGAGACGTCGGGCATGACCGCGGCGGACCACCTCGACGTCCTGCGCCGCTATGCCCCCGAGTTCAGCGTGGACGTGGTCCTTGCCGACCCCACGGCAATCCCGGACCTCAAGGCTTTCGAGAAGGCCGCTGGGATGATCGGCGCGGAAGTCGTGTTGGGTAGAGTAGGGGCGTCGAGGCGCCGCCCCGTCCATGATCCCCTGCTCTTGGCAGCGGCATACCACGATATTTTCGGGAACAGTTAGGAACACATACGCGATGGCACTTACCGCGTCGGTCAAGGACGAACTGTCCCGGCTGGACATCAAGAAGTCCTCAGTCCGCAAGGCCGAAGTTTCAGCGATGCTTCGCTTCGCCGGGGGCTTGCACATTATTTCCGGGCGGATCGTCATCGAGGCAGAGGTGGACCTGGCATCCACCGCCAGGCGGCTCCGGGCGGCCATTGCGGAGGTCTACGGCCACCAGAGCGAAATCATTGTCGTGTCCGGCGGCGGCCTCCGGCGGGGGAGCCGTTATGTGGTCCGGGTAGTCCGTGACGGCGAGGCCCTGGCCCGGCAGACCGGCTTGCTCGACGGCCGCGGCAGGCCCGTCAGGGGATTGCCCTCCGTCGTGGTGAACGGTTCTGCGGCCGATGCCGAGGCCGTCTGGCGTGGCGCGTTCCTTGCCCACGGTTCCCTCACCGAACCCGGCCGGTCATCGTCGCTCGAAGTCACTTGTCCCGGCCCCGAGTCGGCGCTGGCTTTGGTCGGCGCCGCCCGGCGCTTGGGCATCCAGGCGAAGGCGCGCGAAGTACGCGGCGTGGACCGGGTGGTCATCCGGGACGGCGACACCATCGCGGCCCTCCTGACAAGGATGGGCGCGCATGATGCCCTGATGGTCTGGGAAGAGCGGCGCATGCGCAAGGAAGTACGGGCAACCGCCAACCGGCTCGCGAATTTCGACGACGCCAACCTGCGCCGCTCGGCCCAGGCCGCCGTGGCTGCGGGTGCCAGGGTGGACCGCGCCTTGGAGATCCTGGGCGACGACGTGCCGGACCACCTCAAATATGCGGGGGAATTACGCGTTGCGCATAAACAAGCCAGCCTGGACGAACTCGGCCGGTTGGCAGATCCGCCCATGACCAAGGACGCCATTGCCGGGCGTATCCGCCGTTTGCTGGCCATGGCAGACAAACGCGCGTTGGATTTGGGAATTCCGGGTACGGAAGCAAATGTGACTCCGGAAATGATGGACGAGTAGTCCACGCCCCTAGAATCAAAAGTGCGCGGAAGGAAATACTGTGAAGCCCCCACGGGTTGACCCCCTTTGGAGGCAATCGCAGGCTTCTTCGCCAAGGATTTCCGGCCGCCCAGCCGGTCGGATGAACACAACGAGAGTTACCAAACCGGACTTCGGTCCATGACATTGGAGGATTTCGTGACAGAGTACGTTCTGCCCGAGCTCGGCTACGACTACGCAGCACTCGAGCCGCACATTTCGGCAAAGATCATGGAGCTGCACCACAGCAAGCACCACGCTGCCTACGTTGCCGGCGCCAACAATGCGCTGGCGCAGTTGGCCGAAGCCCGTGACAAGGGCGACTACGCCAACATCAACCGCCTCTCCAAGGACCTCGCGTTCCACACCGGTGGCCACATCAACCACTCCGTCTTCTGGAACAACATCTCCCCGGACGGCGGCGACAAGCCCGAAGGCGAACTCGCAGCAGCCATCGACGACGCTTTCGGCTCGTTCGATGCCTTCCGCGCACAGTTCACCGCAGCTGCTCTTGGCCTGCAGGGCTCCGGCTGGGCTTTCCTGGCCTACGAGCCCATCGCCGGCAACCTGCTCATCGAACAGCTCTACGACCAGCAGGGCAACGTTGCCGTGGGAACCACCCCGCTGCTGATGCTCGACATGTGGGAGCACGCCTTCTACCTGGACTACGTGAACGTCAAGGCCGACTACGTCAAGGCGTTCTGGAACATCGTGAACTGGGCCGACGTTGCCAAGCGCTTCGAAGCAGCCCGCGCCAACGCCACGGGCCTCATCGTCCTGTAGCTGGTGAGCCCTGGTTGACACTGGTGTAACAAATGTCACTTTTTCAGTGAATTAGGGCCAAATGCTGAAATGCCTGCCCCCGCAGTTGCGGGGGCAGGCTCAGTTAAACGTAAGATGGGTCACGGAAGGCGGTTAGCCTTCAGCAACGTGGCTGGTCGCCCTCCGATCTGATAATCACCTCTGCCCAATGACGTGCGGGGTCTGTTGGTTGGACCTAAAAACCCAACTCACGAGGCGTGCTTGCAAGAGCACCAAGGAGATTGACAAACAGTGACCACCCGTATTGGTATCAACGGCTTCGGCCGCATTGGCCGCAACTACTTCCGCGCAGCGCTGGCCCAGGGCGCTGACCTTGAGATCGTAGCCGTCAACGACCTCACCAGCCCTGAGACCCTCGCCCACCTTCTGAAGTACGACTCCGTCGGTGGCCGCCTGACCCAGTCGGTGGAAGTTGTGGACGGCAACCTCGTCGTGGACGGCAAGTCCATCAAGGTCCTCGCAGAGCGCGATCCCGCCAACCTTCCGTGGGCAGACCTCGGCGTGGACATCGTCATCGAGTCCACCGGGTTCTTCACCAAGGCCGCAGCGGCGCAGAAGCACATCGACGCCGGTGCCAAGAAGGTCCTGATCTCCGCTCCTGCCAGCGACGAAGACATCACCATCGTCATGGGCGTCAACGACTCCCAGTACGACCCCGCAGCGCACAACATCATCTCCAACGCGTCCTGCACCACCAACTGCCTCGGCCCGCTGGCCAAGGTAGTCAACGACGCCTTCGGCATCGAGCGTGGCCTCATGACCACGGTCCACGCCTACACTGCCGACCAGAACCTCCAGGACGGCCCCCACGGCGACCTCCGCCGCGCGCGTGCAGCAGCCATCAACATGGTTCCCACGTCCACGGGTGCAGCCAAGGCAATCGGCCTGGTCCTCCCCGAGCTCAAGGGCAAGCTGGATGGTTACGCCATCCGCGTTCCCGTCCCCACCGGCTCGGCAACGGACCTCACGGTCACTGTTTCCCGCGAAGTCACTGTCGCTGAGGTCAACGCTGCCATCAAGGCTGCCGCCGAGTCCGAGCAGTGGGCAGGAATCCTGAGCTACACGGACGCCCCGATCGTCTCTTCGGACATCGTTGGTGACCCGGCATCCTCCATCTTCGACTCCGGCCTCACCAAGGTGATCGGCAACCAGGTCAAGGTTGTTTCCTGGTATGACAACGAATGGGGCTACTCCAACCGCCTCGTCGACCTCACGGAGCTCGTCGCATCCAAGCTGGGCTAGGGTAGACACATGACATCTCACACCCTCAACGAACTCATCGCTGAAGGTGTCCGCGGGCGGTACATTTTGGTCAGAAGTGACCTCAATGTGCCGCTCGACGGCTCTACAGTGACCGACGACGGCCGCATCAAGGCCTCCCTTCCGGTCCTCAAGAAGCTCTCGGACGCCGGTGCCCGTGTGCTCGTAACAGCCCACCTCGGACGACCCAAGGGGACTCCCGAGGAGAAGTACTCCTTGCAGCCCGCAGCAGCCCGCCTCGCGGAACTGGCAGACTTCAAGGTCACCCTGGCCGGGGACACCGTTGGCGAGTCCGCCAAGGCCCTTGCAGCCGGCCTTCAGGACGGCGAAGTGCTCGTCCTGGAGAACGTCCGCTTCGACGCCCGTGAAACCAGCAAGGACGACGCCGAGCGTGGCGCTTTTGCCGACGAACTGGTAGCGCTGACCGGAGACAACGGCGCGTTCGTGGATGACGCCTTCGGTGCTGTCCACCGCAAGCACGCGAGCGTTTACGACGTCGCTACTCGGCTGCCGTCGTACCTGGGCGACCTCGTCCACACCGAAGTCGAAGTCCTCCGGAAGCTCACCGCGGATACGCAGCGTCCCTACGTGGTGGTGCTCGGTGGATCCAAGGTCTCCGACAAGCTTGCGGTCATCGACAACCTTCTGGGCAAGGCCGACACCATCCTTGTGGGTGGCGGCATGCTGTTCACGTTCCTGGCTGCCGCAGGGCACAAGGTGGCAGGCAGCCTGCTTGAGGAAGACCAGATCCCCGTGGTCCAGGACTACCTCAAACGCGCAGCCGACGCCGGAACCTCCTTCGTCATCCCCACGGACGTCGTGGTGGCCAGCCGTTTCGCGGCCGATGCCGACCATGAGGTCGTCAAGGCGGATGCCATCGAGGAAAGTTCCTTTGGAACGGCCGGCATCGGCCTGGACATCGGACCTGAATCCGCAACTGCTTTTGCTGCCCAGATCGAGGGTGCAAAAACCGTCTTCTGGAATGGCCCCATGGGCGTCTTCGAGTTCGAGGCCTTCTCGGCCGGCACGCGTGCCATTGCCCAGGCCCTGACAGATACCGTGGCGTTCACCGTCGTCGGTGGTGGTGACTCCGCCGCCGCCGTCCGAACCCTGGGTTTCGACGACGAGCAGTTTGGCCACATCTCAACCGGTGGCGGTGCCAGCCTCGAGTACCTCGAAGGCAAGGAACTTCCGGGACTCAGCGTCCTGGACCGCTAAATACAGTAACCGGCCGGCGGGACGCGCTTGCGTCCCGCCGGCCGTCCATATTCAACGCATCCCTTTGGAGTTCACGTGACTACCTCTGCCAACGGCAATTTTGTCCGCAAACCCTTTATCGCAGGCAACTGGAAGATGAACATGGACCACGTCCAGGGCATCACGTTGCTGCAGAAGCTCGCGTGGACGCTTGACGACGCGAAGCACGACTACAAGCGTGTTGAAGTGGCGGTCTTCCCGCCCTTCACCGATCTCCGTGGCGTGCAGACGCTGGTTCAGGGCGACGACCTCGAGGTCGCTTACGGTGGCCAGGATCTGTCCCAGTTCGACTCGGGTGCCTACACGGGCGACATTTCCGGCCAGTTCCTCAACAAGCTGGGCTGCTCGTATGTTCTGGTGGGGCACAGTGAGCGCCGGACTATCCACCATGAATCCGACGAGGTCCTGAACGCCAAAGTCAAGGCCGCTTACCGGCACGAGGTCACCCCCGTCCTCTGTGTTGGCGAGGGACTCGAGGTCCGCCAGGCCGGCACGCACGTGGAGCACACGCTTGCACAGCTTCGGACCGACGTTGAAGGCCTCACCGCGGAGCAGGCAGCTGATCTGGTGGTTGCCTACGAACCCGTATGGGCCATCGGAACCGGCGAAGTCGCCGGACCTGAGGACGCACAGGAAATGTGTGCCGCCATCCGCGCCGAGCTGACAGAACTGTTCGATGCCGATGTCGCTGCCAAGACCCGCCTGCTGTACGGCGGATCGGTCAAGGCCAACAATGCCGCCGCGATCCTTGCCGAGCCGGACGTGGACGGTCTCCTGGTGGGTGGCGCCAGCCTTGACCCGGCGGAGTTTGCTAACATTGTCAGGTTCGAGAGCCACCTCGTCACGGACTAGTCCGGCTCCCGCTTTCCGCTTCTTCGAAAGGCCGTCGTGGACGTTCTTCAAGTTATCCTGCAGATCCTGCTGGGCATTACCAGCCTTCTGCTGACGCTGCTCATTCTCCTGCACAAGGGCCGTGGTGGCGGCTTGTCCGATATGTTCGGTGGTGGCATGAGCTCCGGTTTGAGCTCGTCCGGAGTTGCAGAGCGGAACCTCAACAGGTTCACCATCATCCTTGGCATCACCTGGGGAGTGGTCATCATCGGCCTCGGCCTCATCATGCGTTTCACCTCCGGCGGGGATTCCTGATCTTCTCCGGAAAGTTCGTCACGCCATCCTGAACGGCGGCACCAAAGTTTGGTGCCGCCGTCGTGCACCTGGCATTAGACTGTCGGTGTTGGCCGTCAGGCCCAAGGGCCATACGGCCGACCACCGAGTCGCTAGGGGTTCGAAATGGTTCATGGCACGCCCGGTTACCGGGGGACCCGAGTGGGAGTAACCCAAGGGTCCGCACCGAGAAATCAGAGCGACCACAGTGACGGAGAGCAATTGCCGCGTATTCGTGTTCCCTATTGGTGCGCCAAGGGACACGAAACGCGGCTTGTTTTTCTTAAGCTGCCGGACGAGCAAATTCCCAAGACCTGGGACTGCCCTAAGTGTGGGCTTCCGGCCTCCCGTGACCCGCTGCATCCGGCAGCAGCACGCCCGGACGACGAAATCTTCAAGTCGCACCTGGACTACGTTAAAGAAAGACGCTCCAGCCAGGACGCAGAAATTGTCCTGGCCGGAGCGCTTGAGAGGCTACGCGCCCGCGGGGTCCTTCCGGACCAGCTGCTGCGGGACACGTGAGGCGGCGTTCTCGTCGATCAGCCACAGGGTCCTTGAGCGGCCCACCGGGCCGGCTGCAGGCACCTGCACGGGATTGGCGCCGGCCAAGGCAAGTCCGACAGCACCTGCCTTGTCTTCTCCGGCTACTACCATCCAGATTTCCTGGGCGGTGTTGATGGTGGGCAAGGTCAGGGAAACCCGCGACGGCGGCGGCTTGGGTGAGTTTTCAACGCCCACCACAGTACGGTCCTTGACCCGGATGGCCGCCTGCTCCGGGAACAACGAAGCAACGTGGGCATCCGGGCCGACGCCCAGCAGGAGGACGTCGAAGCGGGGCAAGGTGCCCGGTTCCTCGGGCCGGTCATCAGACATGTCGGCCGCGTGTTCGGCTTCGGCGGCCGCCTTCAAACGGTCCGCATAGTCTGCGGCAGCTTCCTCGGCCGTTGCGAAGTCATCCGAGGAGCCAGGTTCATGGATGCGCTCAGGATCCACCGGAAGGTGCGCCAGAAGCGCCTCACGGGCCTGCCGTGTGTTCCGGTCACCGCTGTCGGCGGAGACGAAGCGTTCGTCGCCCCACCAGAAGTTCACCCTCGACCAGTCCACCGCGGGAGCGGCTGCCGAGTCGGCGACCGCCCGCAGGGTACCGATACCCACTGTTCCGCCGGTGAGGACCACCGTGGCTTCGCCGTGCTTGTCCTGGACGTCCACGAGCTTGGTGATGAGTCGTGCCGCAATGGCGGCCATCAACACTTTGGAGTCTGGGTGGATGCTTACTCTTGGCTCAGCGTGCACTGGTCTGGACTCTCCTCTGGCTGGTAAGTGGCAGTCCCATCGTAATCACTTCTCCGAAGACTTCGTCGGGGTCGAGCCGGCGGAGTTCTTCGGCGAGGCAGTCCTTGAGGCTGCGCCGCGGCAGGGTGATGCGCTGCGCCGGCTGGCCTGGCTGGGTCAGCTCGGCGACGGACAGTCCTGGACGGAACAGTTGCACATCCCCGCTGGCGCGGGTCAGCCGCACACGGCGGATGCCCGTACCGGCAGGATCGGCCACGATGGTCACCGGCGCTTCAAGTGCCAACGTCAACCACGCAGCAAGCAGAAGCGTGCTGGGGGAGTCCGAGGCACCTTCGACGGCAATGGCGGACACCGGATCACTGTCCACCTGGTCGAGCACCGCGGCGAGTTGGATGCGCCAGTTGGTGAGGCGGGTCCAGGCGAGGTCGGTGTCTCCGGCTTTGTAGGTTTTGCGGATGGTGTCGAGGGCTTGGGCGGGGTCGGGTTCGTTGGCGGAGTCGGTGATGCGGCGGTGGGCGATGGCTCCGATGGAGGTTTCGCAGGCGGATGCGGGGGCGCCGTGGGGCCACCAGGCGACGATGGGTGCGTCGGGGAGGAGGAGTCCGGCGACGAGGGATTCGCTTTCGTGGGCCATTTGGCCGTAGCCGCGCAGCACGATCACTTCGGACGCGCCGGCGTCCCCGCCGACCCGGATTTGCGCGTCGAGCCGGTCCCGGGCTTCGGCGCCGGCGTCGGCCAGGACGATGATCCGGCAGGGGTGTTCCCGGCTGGCTTCGTTCGCGGCTTCGATCGCTTCTTCTTCCTGCCCGGATTTGGTCACGACCACCAGGGTCAGGACCCGGCCCAGGGCGATCACGCCGCCTTGCTCGCGCAGGGAGGTGATTTTCTTGGAAATTTTCGAGGTGGTGGTGTCCGGCAGATCGACAATCATGGCCTTCTCCAGGTTCGTCCGTCACGGGCGAGGAGTTCATCGGCCGAAGCCGGCCCCCAACTGCCCGGTGCGTAGGGTTGCGGTTGTTCATCCAGGGACGCCCAGTAGTCCTCGAACGGGTCAAGGATCTTCCAGGACAGTTCCACTTCCTGGTGGCGGGGGAACAGCGGCGGCTCGCCCAGGAGCACGTCCAGGATCAGCCGCTCGTAGGCTTCCGGGGAAGATTCGGTGAAGGAGTGACCGTAGCCGAAGTCCATGGTCACGTCCCGGACTTCCATTTGGGTGCCCGGGACCTTGGACCCGAACCGGATCGTGGCGCCCTCATCGGGCTGGACCCTGATCACTACCGCGTTCTGCCCGAAGTCGTCCTCGCCGTGGTCACGGAAGAGCAGGTTCGGGGCGCGTTTGAATACCACCGCGATCTCCGTGACCCGCCGGCCCAAACGTTTACCGGCGCGGAGGTAGAACGGCACCCCGGCCCAACGCCTCGTGTTGATGTCCACCCGGATCGCCGCGAACGTCTCGGTCTTCGAATCGGCGGGGATGCCGTCTTCCTCCAGGTACCCCTGGACTTGTTCACCGCCCTGCCAGCCACCGGTGAACTGACCCCGCGCCGAATGCGTGGACAAATCCTCGGGGAGTTTGACCGCGGCGAGGACCTTTTCCTTCTCCGCCCGCAAATCATCGGCGTTGAAGGAGATCGGCTCTTCCATCGCCGTGAGCGCGAGCAACTGCAGCAGGTGGTTCTGGATCACGTCCCGGGCCGCACCCACACCGTCGTAATACCCGGCACGGCCACCGGTACCGATGTCCTCGGCCATGGTGATCTGCACATGGTCCACGTAGTTCGCGTTCCACAACGGCTCGAACAACTGGTTCGCGAACCGCAACGCCAGGATGTTCTGCACCGTTTCCTTGCCCAGATAATGGTCAATCCGGAACACCGCATCCGGCGGGAACACCGACTCCACAATGTCATTCAACGCCCGGGCCGAGTCCAGGTCATGCCCGAACGGCTTCTCGATCACCACCCGGCGCCACTGCCCGGTCTTGGCCTGCGCCAACCCATGCTTGGACAACTGCCGGCAGACCTGCTCAAACGCCTTCGGCGGGATCGAGAGATAGAAACCATGATTGCCGCGGGTGCCGCGGGTTTCATCCAACTCCTCCAACACGTCCCCGAGCCGCTCGAACGCATCATCATCATCGAACTCGCCCTGAACAAAGCGGATCCCCGACGCGAGCTGCTCCCACACCGCTTCATCAAACTTCGTCCGCGCGTGCGCCTTGACGTTCTCTTTCACCTCAGCGGCGAAATCGGCGTTGTCCCACTCACGCCGGCCGAAACCCACCAACGCGAAACTCGGCGGCAACAACCCACGATTAGCCAGGTCATACACCGCAGGCATCAACTTCTTCCGGGCAAGATCACCAGTGACCCCAAAGAACACCAACGACGACGGCCCAGCAATACGACTCAAACGACGATCCCGCGGATCCCGCAACGGATTCCGCAAACCAGCAGTCTTCCTGCCGTTTTCAGTATCTGGCATTTTAGGTTTTGTGCCTTAGCTTTCGAGTGCGCTGGGCTGACCGGCCAACGCAGCGATGACATCCTGGAGCTGTGCTACGCCTGCGGCACGCTCGGTGAGGTGCAGGCGCAAAACTGGTCGGCCGTGGCTTTCGAGGACCTGGGCATCGCCCGAGGCCTGGGCCGCAATGAGTTGACCGAAGGTGAAGGGCCGCTCAGGAATTTCAAGATCAAGGGAGGACGCTGCAGTGACCTGCAGGTAGACACCGATGGCGGGGCCGCCCTTGTGGAACTGCCCGGTGGAGTGCAGGAAGCGGGGCCCCCAACCGAATGTCACCGGACGCCCGCTGGCAGCTGCGAGTTCATCGCGGATGCCCTCCAGGGGTGCATGGCTGATGCGGTCCAGGTACGCCTGGACGCTGAGGTAACCATCGGTGCCGAGCTGGCCTAGAAGCGCCTGCACAGCATCCGTAACAGTTGCCGAGGAGCCGAGCCAATCGCCGCCGCGTACTTCCACGGCACCGTCGGTGAAGGCAGCAGGCGTCGGTTCGGGACGGGCATCGAGCAGGCCACGAGCGGCAACCTTGGCGGCTTCAACGTCGGGCTGGTCGAACGGGTTGATACCCAGGAGGCGACCGGCGACGGCGGTAGCAAATTCCCAGACGAACATCTGCGTGGCCAGGCCACCGGCGATGGCCACCTCGTTCTCGCGAAGTTCGACGTCGTCATCCGCACCGACCAGGCGGATGACCAGCACGTCGTCTGCACCGCCGCGGGCTTCGGGGGAGTCCGGGCCAGCGACAACAGGCAGGACACCGGTGCCGAGCTTGCCGGTGGATTCGGCAATGAGCTGTTCCGCCCAATCAGCGAAGCCAACAATGCCGGATCCGTCCTCTGCGATGACGATCTTGTTCCGCAGCGGGTTGGTCCCGCCCAGGGCAACACCGAGGGACAGGCCAATGTTGTCCGAGGAGTCCTCGTTGAGGACCTCTCCGGCTTCTTCGGCCTCATCAAGGAACGCCTGGATATCCACGCCGGCCAAGCCGCACGGGACCAGGCCGAAGGCCGTCAGGGCCGAGAAACGGCCGCCGACGTTCGGGTCTGCGTTGAACACGGCACGGTAACCGGCTTCGCGGGACGCCTTGTCCAGGGGCGAGCCCGGATCGGTCACGATGATGATCCGGCTCTTGGCGTCGATCCCGGCGTCGTTGAACGCCTTCTCGAACACCCGGCGCTGGGAATCCGTCTCAACAGTGGAACCGGACTTGGACGAAACGACGATCGCCGTTTCAGCCAGCCGGTCCGCGAGGGCAGCACTGACCTGTTCAGGATCGGTGCTGTCGAGAACAGTCAGCTCGACGCCAGCGGTGCCGGCAATGACTTCCGGTGCCAAAGACGATCCACCCATGCCACACAGGACAATATGGGAAACGCCTTCGGCGCGGAGCGCGTCACGCAACTCGAGGATCTGGCCGACCAATGGCTGGGAAATGGCCGGAGCCTCAACCCATCCAAGGCGGATAGCGGATTCCGACTCCGCGTCCGGACCCCACAGCGTGTGGTCCTTGGCGAAGATCCGCGTAGCGATCCTGTCTTCGACCAGGCTGTCAATGTGCTGGGCGATTGCCTGCTGTGCGGCACCGCTGGCGTCAAAGCTGATTGTGCTCATTGTTGGTTAGGAAGCCTTCCGTGCGGTAGCAAGTGCGCCTTCGACGTCGGCCAGCAGTTCCTTCCAGCTGGCCACGAACTTCTCGAGTCCTTCGGACTCGAGGAGCGCAACGACGTCGTTGTAGGAGACACCGAGGTTTTCAAGGGCGTTGAGGACGGCGTTGGCGTCTTCGTACGTGCCGCTGATGGTGTCGCCGGTGACCACACCGTGGTCGAAGGTGGCATCCAGGGTCTTCTCCGGCATGGTGTTCACTACGCCGGCGGCAACCAGTTCGGTCACGTAGAGGGTGTCCGGGTAGGCCGGGTCCTTGACGCCGGTGGAAGCCCACAGCGGACGCTGGGGGAGTGCGCCCGCTTCTGCAAGCACGTTCCAGCGTTCCGTGGAGAACAGCTCTTCGTAGACCTGGTAGGCAAGGCGTGCGTTGGCGACGCCTGCCTTGCCCTTGAGGGCCTTGGCCTCGTCGGTGCCGATGCCGTCAAGGCGCTTGTCGATCTCGGAGTCCACGCGGGAAACGAAGAACGAGGCGACCGAGTGGATCGTGGACAGATCGTGGCCGTTCTCCTTGGCCTGCTCAAGGCCGGACTGGAAAGCGTTGATGACTGCACGGTACCGCTCCAGCGAGAAGATCAGGGTCACGTTGACGCTGATTCCCTCAGCCAGCGTGGCCGTGATGGCTTCGAGGCCTTCCAGGGTTGCCGGAATCTTGATGTGGACGTTGTCCTTGTTGACCTTGGCGTAGAGGTGCTTGGCCTCGGCGATGGTGCCTGCGGTGTCCCAGGCGAGGCGCGGGTCGACCTCGATGGATACACGGCCATCAACGCCGTTGGTTGCCGCTGCGAGCGGGGCGAACAGGTCGCAAGCGTCCGCTACGTCAGTGGTGGTGATCTCGAAGATGGTTTCTTCGACGCTGGCACCCTCTGCGGCCTTGGCTGCAATGGTTGCGTCGTAGTCCGTTCCGGAGGTGATGGCGGCGTGGAAGATCGACGGGTTGGTAGTCACGCCAACCACGTTCTTCTCGTCAATGAGCTTCTGCAGCGTGCCCGTTTCCAGGCGGTTGCGGGAGAGGTCGTCGAGCCAGATGGAAACGCCGGCGTCAGACAGCTGCTGCGTGGGAGTGCTGGTCATTGGTTTTCTCCTTGATGGGATTTCAGACGATTACTAAGAAAGGTCTGCGAGGGAGTCTTTGGCAGCGGCTGCAACAGCTTCGGCGGTGATGCCGAATTCGTTGAACAGGCGCTTGTAGTCGGCGGAAGCGCCGAAGTGCTCGAGGCTGATGGAGCGGCCGGCCTCGCCGACGAATTCCTGCCAGCCGAGCGCGAGGCCTGCTTCGACGGAAACACGTGCCTTGACATAGCCGGGAAGGACGGATTCGCGGTAGGCCTCGTCCTGCTTCTTGAACCACTCGACGCAAGGCATGGAGACAACGCGGGTGGCGATGCCCTCGGCCTGGAGTGCTTCACGGGCCTGGACGGCGAGCTGGACCTCGGAGCCGGTGCCGATCAGGATGACCTGCGCGTCAGCTGTTTCGCCGTCCTTGGAAGCCTCGGCCAGGACGTACCCGCCCTTGGCAACACCTGCGGTGGACGCAAAGGTGTCACCGTTGGCTGCACCTTCGCCACGGGCGTAGGTGGGGATGTTCTGGCGGGTCAGGACAATACCGGCCGGGTTCTCGTGGTTCTCCAGCATGGCCTTCCATGCGGCGGAGACCTCGTTGGCGTCACCGGGGCGGACAACGTCCAGGCCGGGGATGGCGCGCAGGGTAGCGAGCTGCTCCACAGGCTGGTGCGTCGGACCGTCTTCGCCCAGGCCGATGGAGTCGTGCGTCCAGACATACAGGGAGGGAACACCCATCAGTGCGCCGAGGCGGATGGCGGGGCGCTGGTAGTCACTGAAGATCAGGAACGTGCCGGAGAAGGCGCGGGTGCGGCCAGCCAGGGAGATGCCGTTCACGATCGAGGCGGCGGCGTGCTCGCGGATACCGAAGTGCAGCACACGGCCGTACGGGTTGCCCTTCCAGGCTTCCGTGGAGCGGGAGGCCGGGATGAAGGACGGCGAACCTTCGATGGTGGTGTTGTTGGACTCGGCGAGGTCGGCCGAACCGCCCCAGAGTTCCGGAAGGACCGGGCCGATCGCGTTCAGGACCTTGCCCGATGCTGCGCGGGTGGAAACGTCCTTGCCGGCTTCGAAGACCGGGAGGGCGGCGTCGATGCCGACGGGCAGCTTCTTGGCTTCGATGCGCTCGAGCAACGCGGCGCCGTCCGGGTTGGACGCCTGCCATGCCTCGAACTTGCTCTGCCACGCGGCGCGCTCTTCGGAGCCGCGCTCCACAACCTTGCGGGCGTGGGCCAGGACCTCCTGGTCCACCTCGAAGGACTTGGCGGGGTCGAAACCGAGGACCGACTTCAGCGCGGCAACTTCTTCGGCGCCGAGTGCGGAGCCGTGGATCTTACCGGTGTTCTGCTTCTTCGGGGCCGGGTAGCCGATGATGGTGCGCAGCGAAATGATGGACGGCTTGGACGTTTCAGCCTTCGCGGCCAGCAACGCCGAGTACAGTTCCTGGACGTCTTCGACGTACTCGCCGGTCTTGGTCCAGTCCACGCGCTGGGTGTGCCAGCCGTAGGATTCGTAACGCTTCAGGACGTCTTCGGTGAACGCAATGTCCGTGTCATCTTCGATCGAGATGTGGTTCTCATCGTAGACAACAACGAGGTTGCCCAGTTCCTGGTGGCCGGCGAGGGAGGAAGCCTCGGACGTGACGCCTTCCTGCAGGTCGCCGTCGGAAGCGATAACCCAGATGGTGTGGTCGAACGGCGATTCGCCGGCGGGAGCATCGGCGTCGAACAGGCCGCGCTGGCGGCGCTGGGAGTAAGCGAAACCAACCGAGGAGGCCAGGCCCTGGCCCAGCGGGCCCGTGGTGATTTCCACGCCGGCGGTGTGCTTGTACTCCGGGTGGCCCGGAGTCAGCGAACCCCAGGTACGCAGTGCCTCGAGGTCCTTCAGTTCCAGGCCGTAACCGGAAAGGAAGAGCTGGATGTACAGGGTCAGGGACGTGTGGCCCGGGGAGAGGATGAAGCGGTCGCGGCCAATCCACTCAGGGTTCTTCGGGTCGTGGCGCATCAGCTTCTGGAACAGCAGGTACGCCGCCGGAGCCAAGCTCATGGCCGTACCAGGGTGGCCGTTGCCGACCTTCTCCACAGCATCAGCAGCCAACACCCGAACAGTGTCAACAGCCTTCTGGTCCAGATCGGTCCAGGACAGTACTTGCTCTTCCAAATGTGGCACGAAAACCGAGCCCCTCTCTGTGCTGACGGCAGGTTTTGGAAACACGGCGCGCAGGAAGCTCAGGATGGCGCCCGCTGCAATGTGTCTACCAGCCGTTCACCATTGAAACGTTGATCTCTCATCCAGTCGCACGGAGAATCCGAGAATACGGTTTCCCGGAAAGTCGACGTGTGCTGATCTGTTTCACAGCTTAGCCCTAAACGTGGCGTGGGACTCAGGGAATCCCACTAACTGGACAGAAATTCGCTTATATGAATCACCAAGGCGCCCCGAACACGTGAAGATTCGGAAACATTGGCGTATTTTGCGGACATTGGTCCACTTCCGGCCACGGTATGATATCTGGAGGCCACCAGCGGTGTCCGGCCCCCGGTTCCACCATCAACCGGACGCTGCCGCTGCGAGAACCCCAGAGCATAGAACAGAGTGACTGCCGCCGTGAGCACAACTGATACGCCCCTTAACGCGTCCCCGGCCCGGGGAGGCATCGGAATTTCCCGTAAGTTCAAGGCGTATCTGGCCCTCACCAAGCCCCGGGTCATCGAGCTGCTCCTGGTCAGCACGCTGCCCACCATGATCTTCGCCCAGCGAGGCTTCCCCTCCATTGGCCTGATCCTTGCAACGCTGGTGGGCGGAGCCTTTGCCGCCGGCAGCGCGGGCGTCTTCAACTGCTACATCGACCGGGACATCGACAAGTTGATGCACCGCACCGAGAAGCGTCCGCTGGTGACGGGAGAGGTGACTCCCCGCGAAGCGCTCGTGTTCGCTTGGATCCTCGGGGCCGCGTCCATCGCGATCCTTTGGTTCGGTGCCAACCCGTTGTCCGCGTGGCTCGGCCTCGGTGCAATCGTCTTCTACGTCGTCATCTACACGATGATCCTCAAGCGCCGCACCGCGCAGAACATTGTCTGGGGCGGCGCAGCGGGTTGCTTCCCGGTACTCATCGCCTGGTCGGCAGTGACCAACACCGTTGAATGGCCGGCGATCGTCCTTTTCATGGTGATCTTCCTCTGGACCCCGCCGCACTACTGGCCCCTTTCCATGCGCTATGGCGAGGACTACCGCAATGCCAAAGTGCCCATGCTGGGTGCCATTGCCGGCGCCAAGGTGGTCTCGGTGCAGGTTGTCCTTTACGCATGGGCCATGGTGGCATGTTCGCTGCTGATGATCCCCGTTGGCGGCGCGGGCTGGGTCTACACCATCGCGGCGGTCGCCGCCGGCGCCTGGTTCCTCTACGAGAGCCACGCCTTGTACAAGCGGGCCCAGGGTGGCGACGTTTCGAACAAGGGTGCCATGAAGGTCTTCCACGGTTCCATCAGCTACCTGACGCTGCTGTTCATCGCCCTCGCGGTCGATCCCTTCGTGGGTGCGCCGCTGATCGGCGGCTAACGCCCCAAGGCTCCAGGTACGCACAGTCCGACGTCGGCACTCACGCGAGTGCCGACGTCGGACTTTTTCCGTTAATCACCCGCCGCACGCTCTGTCACCAAATCCCCCATCGTTGGGATCGCTCTCTCACGAAACGCCGGTGTCCTGCCCAACGCTCTCGCATCTATGCGTCGCGTCAGACCGACGCTCGCTCACTTTCGTCAGGAAAGTGAGAGAGCGTCGTCGGGCCGGGGGTGTTTCGTGAGCGAGCGTTCGCCAGACGGATGTTCTCACACGGCAGCCCCTCACTGCTGTCTTGATCCGGCTACGAAGAAGCCCGACGGCGTTACTCACCTGAGTAACGCCGTCGGGCCATCCGGCTGGCGGCAGGGCGCCAAGCCTCCCGTGCTCCTACTTGACCGGGCTCGCCTTCGCCAGGTCTGCCGCGTTGGTTGAGGCGCTCATCAGGAGCGCCGCGCCGAGCATGTGGGCGCCAACCAGGAGGGCGGGGATGCCGTTGTAGTACTGGGTAAAGCCGATGATGGCCTGCAAGACGGTGACCGCCACCATGAGGTAGGCGGCCGTGCGGAAGGGCCCGGCAATCTTGTGCCGGAACACCACGTAGACGGCAAAGAGCGAGCCTGCCGTGATCAGGTAGGCCGGAACAGCGTGGATGTGCGAGAAGAGGTCCCAGTCGAGGTCGTTCCTCGGTGCGTCGGCATCGCCTGCGTGCGGGCCGGCGCCCGTCACCACTACTCCGAGCATCACCGCGATGGCAGAGAACACGGCCACTGCGAGCATTGCCGGGCGCAGAACAGCCGGGAGCGGAACCAGGATGCGGTTCATGAACCGCCCTGTGCGCCCGTAGGCCCGGTTGACCAGGAGGGTGGCAAACACCACCAAGGCCATGGACACCAGGAAGTGCAACCCCACGACCCAGGGATTCAAGCCGGAAAGAACCGTGATGCCGCCGATGACGGCCTGCGCGGGGATGCTGGCCAGAAGTCCAAGCGCCAGAAGGAAGAGGTCACGCCGTTCCTTGCGGAGGTTCCACAAGTAGACCAGCATGAGGGCGGCCACGGCCGCCAGTGCGAACGTCAGGAGGCGGTTGCCGAACTCGATGAATCCGTGGATGCCCATTTCCGGAGTGTTGACGAGGGAGTCCGAGGTGCATCGTGGCCACGTGGGGCAGCCAAGGCCGGAGGCCGTCAGGCGGACGGCGCCGCCGGTCACAACCAACACTGTTTGGCCGATCAGTGACAGGACGGCCAAGCGCCGGATGGTCCGGTTCACCTCGGTGGGGAGCTTGGAAGTGAACCGCTGAAAGGTTTGGGGAAGGCGTGATGCCGTGCTCACAGGTTTCTCGTTTCTCAGTTCTCGTTCGGTGGTCAGTTCCACTTGAACCAGCGGATGGCGGCGGCGCCCGCAATCAGTGTCCACAGCAGCAGGACCAAGGCGGCGGGCCAGGCGATGGCTCCGTGCAGGAACGCCTCGCGCAACGCTTGTCCGAGGGCGCCGGAGGGCAGGAAATGCACAATGTTCTGGGCCAGCGCCGGGAGTCTCTCGGCCGGAACCACAATGCCACCCAGGGCGCCGAGGAGGATCCACAGGAGGTTGGTGATGGCCAACGTGGCCTCCGGGCGCACCGTACCCGCCACCAGAAGCCCCAGGGCAGTGAACGCTGCAGCACCGAGGACCAACAGAGCCAGCCCCGGCAGCCAGCCTGCCGCTTCGGGGCGCCACCCCAGCAAACCGGCAACCACGGTGACCACCACTACCTGCAGGAACAACACCACCAGCACGGCCAGGATCTTTCCGGCAATCAGTCCACCCCGGCCCAGCGGGGTGGTGGACAGGAAGCGCAGGACGCCGTAGCGGCGGTCGAATCCTGTGGCGATGCCTTGGCCGGTGAAGGCCGTGGACATGGCGCAGAGGGCCAGGATGCCCGGCGTCGCGATATCAACGCGGGAGCCGCCGAGGCCGTCCAACAGGGGAGTAACAGCCAGGCCCACCAATGCCATGAGCGGCAACACGATGGCCAGGATGAGTTGCTCTCCGTTGCGGAGCATGGTGATGGTCTCGTACTTGCCCTGTTGGACGATGCGGCGGGACAGGGAGGCCGGACCTGCGTTGGGTGCCAGGAGCTTGCTCATCGAAGGTCCCTTCCGGAAAGGTCCAGGAATACGTCCTCCAGGCTGCGTGCCTCAAGCCGGAGGGATGCGGGCATGATGTTCCGTTCTGCCCACCACGCGGTCAAGACTGCCAGGTCCGCCGGAGTCAAGGCGCCACTGACCGAGTAGCTTCCTGACCTTGTTTCGGTGACCTGGAGGCCTGCGCGGAGAACTGCGCTGAAGTCCAGCCCGCCGGGTGCGTCGAAGTAAAGGGTCCTGTCGGCGATGTCCGTCGAATGGTCGTTCGCCAACAGTTCGGCAACGGTTCCTTCGGCGACGTTGTGCCCGCCGTCGATGATGTAGACGTAATCGGCGAGCCGCTCGGCGTCGTCCATCAGGTGGGTGGTGAGCACAATGCCCATGCCGGCGTCGCGGAGTTCGGCGATGAGGTCGAAGACGATCTGGCGCGATTGCGGATCAAGCCCTGCGCTGGGCTCGTCCAGGAAGAGGATGTCCGGATTGCCCACCAGGGCGGCAGCCAGGGCGAGGCGCTGTTTTTGCCCTCCGGACAGCCGGCGGACGCTGGTCCTGCTGAACTGGTTGATGCCGAGCCGTTCCACCAGGAGGTCAAGGTCCATGGGGTTCGCGTACATGCCGGCCACATGGCGCAGCAAGGGAAGGGGGCGGGCCGACGGCGGGAGGCCGCCGTCCTGGAGCATCACACCAACGCGGGACCGCAGTTCCGCCCCTGCGGTGTCCGGGTCTTCGCCGAGGAGCGAGATGGTGCCCCCTGTCCGTTTCTGCAGGCCTTGGGCGCACTCGAGGGTGGTGGTTTTGCCGGCACCGTTGGCGCCAAGGAGGGCGGTGATTTGCCCGCGCTCCGCTACCAGGGAAACGCCACTCACAACCCTGAGCATTTTGCCGTCAAGGGAGGCCAGGGGGCCAACATCCTTGATGAGTCCGTCTATGGTAAGGACAGGGGAGTCGGTGGATCGCACCAAAGTATTCTACGCGAAGTAGTACGGTCACATGCGGCGGGTAAGGCAAGGTCAGTCTTGCCTTACTGGAGGCCGGAATGAAATTACGACATGATTGTGTTGTGTATTCCATGAGCACTCCAGTTTCCATGCCCTCGAAGCGGCATGCTGCGGCGGACGGGCCCGTTGCGCCCGTGCCTTCGCTGCCGGATGCTGAAGACCGTACGCGCGACCGCGTCCTTGCCGCGGTCCTGGAAAACGGACCTGTCAGCGCCGCGGAACTCGGCGACCTGCTTGGATTCACCCCTGCGGCCGTACGCCGGCACTTGGACCACCTTGAACGGAACGGCGTCATCGAAGTCAAGCGGGTCGCAAAGGCCGGAGCCGGTGCAGGCCGCCCGGCACGGCGGTACGTCCTCAGTTCACAGGGCCAGTCCAAGCTGGGCGACGACTACCTGAACATCGCAACCTCTGCCCTGCGCCGCCTGCAGGATATCGCGGGAGAAGATGCGGTACGCGACTATGCGGAAGAACGGTTCGCCGAGCTGGAACGCCGTTATGCGCCCGAGGTGGCCGCTGCCGGTGAGGACATAGGAGCCCGCGCAGTGGCTTTGTCCAAGGCACTGAGCCGGGACGGCTACGTCGCCTCCGCCCACTCCATCGAGGCCAAGGCTCCCTTGCCCGCCGAATTCTCCAGCGTCCAACTGTGCCAGGGGCATTGCCCCATACAGCAGCTCGCGGCGGAATTTCCCGTGTTCTGCGACACCGAAACCAAGGTGTTCTCCCGTTTGGTGGGCGTCGATGTCCGCCGCTTGTCCACCCTGGCGCAAGGCGGTCACGTCTGCACCACCCACATACCTACCGGGCGACCGGCTGCCACGATGCTCCCCGGCATCGCAGAGCAGTCCGGAAACCTGTCCAAGGAATCAAACAACCAGCAAGAAAGGCCGTGATGACGGGTCAATTAGCTGAAGGAACAGCAGAGAAGGCGGTAGCTGACGGCACTGTGATCTCGGAGATTCTGGAAAAGAATCCCGAGCTGCATGGCATCGGCAACTACGAGTACGGCTGGGCCGACAAGAACGACGTCGGCGCCAACGCCCGCCGTGGCCTCGATGAGGAGGTTGTCCGTGACATCTCCGACAAGAAGAGCGAGCCCGAATGGATGCTCGACCTACGCCTCAAGGGCCTGAAGTACTTCGACCGCAAGCCCATGCCCACCTGGGGTGCAGACCTCTCGGGCATCGACTTCGACAACATCAAGTACTTCGTGCGCTCTACCGAAAAGCAGGCAGCCACGTGGGAAGACCTGCCCGAGGACATCCGGAACACCTACGAGAAGCTGGGTATCCCGGAAGCTGAGCGCAGCCGCCTGGTTTCGGGCGTTGCGGCCCAGTACGAGTCCGAGGTTGTCTACCACCAGATCCGCGAGGACCTCGAAGCCCAGGGCGTGATCTTCCTGGACACCGACACCGCGTTGAAGGAACACCCGGAGATCTTCCAGGAGTACTTCGGCACCGTGATCCCCGTGGGCGACAACAAGTTCGCCTCGCTGAACACCGCGGTCTGGTCCGGTGGCTCGTTCGTGTACGTTCCCAAGGGTGTCCACGTGGACATCCCGCTGCAGGCCTACTTCCGTATCAACACGGAGAACATGGGCCAGTTCGAGCGCACCTTGATCATTGCCGACGAAGACTCGTACGTGCACTACATCGAGGGTTGCACGGCTCCGATCTACACCTCGGACTCCTTGCACTCGGCAGTGGTGGAAATCATCGTGAAGAAGGGCGCACGCGTCCGCTACACCACCATCCAGAACTGGTCCAACAACGTGTACAACCTGGTCACCAAGCGCGCCATCTGCGAAGAGGGCGCCACCATGGAATGGGTCGATGGCAACATCGGTTCCAAGGTCACCATGAAGTACCCGGCCGTCTACCTCGTTGGCGAGCACGCCAAGGGCGAGACCCTGTCCATCGCCTTCGCAGGCGAGGGCCAGCACCAGGACACCGGCTCCAAGATGGTGCACATCGCACCGAACACCAAGAGCTCCATCATTTCCAAGTCAGTGGCCCGTGGTGGCGGCCGTGCTGCCTACCGTGGCCTGGTCCAGGTCCGTGAAGGCGCCAAGCACTCGGCCAACACGGTCCGTTGCGATGCGCTACTGGTGGACACCATTTCCCGTTCGGATACCTACCCGTACATCGACATCCGCGAGGACGACGTCGTACTGGGCCACGAGGCAACCGTTTCCCGCGTCAGCGAAGAGCAGCTCTTCTATCTGATGTCCCGCGGCATGCCGGAGGACGAGGCCATGGCCATGATCGTGCGCGGCTTCATCGAGCCGATCGCCCGTGAACTGCCCATGGAATACGCCCTCGAGCTCAACCGCTTGATTGAACTTCAGATGGAAGGATCCGTCGGTTAACAATGACTGATATCACTACTGAAAAGGCTCGCATCGGCGCGCCCTCAGCACAGCCCTTTATCGACGGCTTCACCGAAGAAGGCGAGAACCTCTCGCCGATCAACGCCGGCTCGACGACGGAACAGCCTTCTGCGGGACCCCTCGCCGGTGCGTCGGCGAAGGGTCACTCGCACGGCGGCGGCGTCGGCGTTCCCGACAGTTCGCGCGCCGGTCGCCTGACGTCCTACAAGGTGGAGGACTTCAAGGCACTGACGGGCCTTGAAGAGGACTGGCGGTTCACCCCGCTGCGCCGCCTCCGTGGGCTGCACAGCGAAGCCCTGACCGGGGCTGCGCCGGCCGTGTCCGTCAACGCCCCTGCCGGAGTGACGGTTGAGACCGTGGGCCGCGAAGACCAGCGCATCGGCCAGGCAGGCATTCCCGAGGACCGCGTCTCCGCGAACGCCTGGGCGAACTTCCAGGAAGCCACCGTCATCACGGTTCCCTCGGAAACGTCCCTCGAATCGGAGATCACGGTGACCCTCGCCGGTGCCGGCACGGATGCCGCCGCCCAGCACGTGGTGGTCGTTGCAGAGAAGTTCTCCAAGGCCGTCCTGGTCCTGGGTCACGAAGGCACTGCCGTCGTGTCCGAGAACGTGGAGATCATCCTCGAAGACGGCGCAGAACTCACCGTCGTTTCGCTGCAGGAATGGAACGATGATTCGGTTCACGCTTCCTCGCAGCAGGCAAGGATTGGCCGTGACGCCAAGTTCAAGCACATTGTCGTCAGCCTCGGTGGCGACCTCGTCCGCGTGACGCCGACCGCCCGCTTCGCAGCCCCCGGTGGTGAAGTGGAACTCTTCGGCCTGTACTTCGCCGACGCCGGCCAGCACCTTGAGCACCGCACGTACGTTGACCACGGGCAGCCCAACTGCGTCTCCAACGTGCTGTACAAGGGCGCGCTGCAGGGCAAGGGCGCGCATACCGTTTGGGTGGGCGATGTCCTGATCCAGAAGAACGCCGAAGGCACTGACAGCTACGAGAAGAACCAGAACCTGGTGCTGACCGATGGCTGCCGTGCGGACTCCGTGCCGAACCTCGAAATCGAGACGGGCCTGATCGAAGGCGCGGGCCACGCCAGCGCCACGGGCCGTTTCGACGACGAGCACCTTTTCTACCTGATGGCGCGCGGTATTCCGGAAGACGTTGCCCGCAGGCTCGTGGTCCGTGGCTTCCTCAACGAGATCATCCAGAAGATCAAGGTTCCGGCCATCGAGGACCGTCTGACCGAAGCCGTCGAGCGCGAGCTCGCCGCAACCGACAACTAACGTCCACCGACAACCAGGACAGGCCAACAGGACAACCATGAGTGATCACATCAAGGGCGAACTCGTGTGCAACGCCAACGACATCAAGGTCAAGCAGGCGCTGCGCGTCCTGATCGATGACTACCCCGTAGCCATCGTGAAGGACTCGATGGGCGAAATTCACGCCGTCGGAGACACCTGCTCGCACGCTGACATCTCGTTGTCCGAAGGCGACGTCGAAGGCTGCGCGATCGAGTGCTGGGGACACGGTTCCCAGTTCGATCTGCGCAGCGGACAGCCCCTGCAGTTGCCTGCCTACGATCCTGTCCCGGTTTTCGCCGTCGCCATCGATGGCGACGACGTCTACGTGGATGTGACCAACGTTGTGAACGGCGCTCCGGTAAACAACTACTGAGCGCCCAGTACCGCCAGACTTACGAACGGAAAGAAAGAAGAGCATGTCTACTCTTGAGATCAAGGACCTGCACGTCAGCATCGAGACGGAGCAGGGCACCAAGGAGATCCTGAAGGGCGTCAGCCTGACCATCAGGACCGGCGAAACCCACGCCATCATGGGCCCCAACGGTTCCGGCAAGTCCACCCTTGCTTCCACCATCGCCGGCCACCCGCGTTACACGGTGACCAGCGGCAGCATCACCCTGGACGGCGAAGATGTCCTGGAGATGAGCGTTGACGAGCGCGCCCGTGCTGGCGTCTTCCTCGCCATGCAGTACCCGGTAGAGGTTCCGGGTGTCACCATGACCAACTTCCTGCGGACGGCAAAGACCGCCATCGACGGCGAAGCGCCCGCGCTCCGCACGTGGACCAAGGACGTCAAGGCAGCCATGCAGCAGCTGCGCATCGACGCAGACTTCGCCCAGCGCAACGTCAACGAAGGCTTCTCCGGCGGCGAGAAGAAGCGCGTCGAGATCCTGCAGCTCGAGCTCTTCAAGCCCAAGTTTGCCGTGCTTGACGAGACCGACTCCGGCCTGGACGTCGACGCCCTCAAGGTGGTTTCCGAAGGCGTCAACCGGGCACACGCCCAGGGCAACATGGGCACTCTGCTCATCACGCACTACACCCGTATCCTCCGCTACATCAAGCCGGACTTCGTGCACGTCTTCGTTGACGGCAAGGTAGTCGAAGAAGGCGGCCCCGAGCTCGCCGACCGCCTCGAAGAAGAAGGCTACGACCGCTACGCCGCCGGTGCCGGCGTCGCTGTTGCTCCTGCCGCACAGGCCTAGTTAGGATCACCTTATGACCGAAATCAACGCTGCGCGCACCAGCCTCGAGGACGTCGAGGAGGCGCTCAAGGACGTCATCGACCCCGAACTGGGGGTCAACGTCGTTGACTTGGGCCTGCTTTACGGCCTGAAGTACTCGGACGACGACGGCGCCCTCCTGATCGACATGACACTCACCACGGCGGCTTGCCCGCTGACGGACGTGCTTGAAGAGCAGGTTGGCAAGTCCTTGGACGGCATCGTCGATGACTGGCGCCTGAACTGGGTTTGGATGCCGCCATGGGGTCCGGAGCGGATCACCGACGACGGCAAGGACCAGATGCGGGCCCTCGGTTTCAACATCTGATCACCTGGCTGTCCCGCTGTATGCGGACAACAGAAATGGTTCCGGGCTTGTGCCCGGAACCATTTCCGTTTAATCCCCGGCTATGGTGTGGCGACGCCGAACGTGTCGCACTTGTTGATGTCTCCGGTGGAGTAGCCCTGGGAGAACCACTTCTGCCGCTGTTCGCTGGAACCATGCGTCCAGGACTCGGGTGAGACCCTGCCGGTGGCCGCTTCCTGGATGCGGTCGTCGCCCACTGCCGATGCAGCGGAGAGCGCATCCTGAAGGTCCTGCTGGGTGATCGGGTCCAGGAAGGGCTTTCCTGTTGCAGGGTCGGCCTGCGTTGACGCGTAACGCACCCACAGGCCGGCGTAGCAGTCGGCCTGCAGTTCCACCCGTACTCCGCCTGATTGGGGGCCCTGCGGATCCTGTTGTGCCCGGTCAAGGTTGCCCAGGATGTTCTGGATGTGGTGCCCGATTTCGTGCGCCACCACGTACTCCTGCGCGAGGGGTCCGCCCGAGGAGCCAAACCGCGTCACCAACTCGTCAAAGAAACCAGGGTCGAAGTAGGCCTTGACGTCGGCAGGGCAGTAGAAGGGCCCTACGGCAGTGGTCGCCTGCCCGCACCCCGTAGTGGTGACTTGGTCGAAGATGACCGTTCCCGGGCGCGAATACTTCACGTTGTAGTCGGCCAGGTACGCGGGCCAAAAGGCGTTCAGGCTGTTGACCGTCCCGGTGATGCGGCAATCCAGCCGCTTGTCGGCATCCGCACCTGTCTGGCATTCCTGGACGCCGCCTGTCCCGGTTCCGCTCTCGACGGCGGGTGGCTGGCCGCTGCCGGTGATGTCACCGAGAATGTTGGGATTTACTCCCAAGAGCACGAGCAGGAGGGCAACAATGCCGCCCCCGATTCCGCCGCCGATCTTCGTTCCGCGTCCGATGCCGCTGCCGCGTCGGTCTTCAACCTGCGAGGGATCGAGCTGTGCGCCGTCATTGAAACTCATACAGCCAGAATAGACGTCACCTTTGGTGCCTGACGGCGGACACTGCCGTAAAATTGCGGGGATGCCTTTCCTGGACAAACTTAAACTCTGGGCCGATGAACGCCCGCACCACACGGCCGTGGTTGTGGGCAGCAGCCGGCTCACTTGGGCGGAACTCCGCGACGCCGCCACGGACCTTTTGGACGCCCGGGCTACAACGGTGCTGGCCGAACAGAACTCGGTTCCCTTCATTGAACGCTACGTTGCCGCGGTGGCCGGGACCCGCCGCTGCGCCGTCCTCGACCCGGCTTGGCCCGGGCCCATGGTTGAGGAGGTCGCCGCGAGGGTCCAGGACTCGACGACGGTTACCGATAGTCAACTGCTGGACGGCGATCCCGCCAGCACGTTCCTCATTGGACTGACCTCCGGCACTACCTCCATTCCCAAGGCCTTCGCCCGTTCGCGCCGCTCCTGGCAGGTCTCCTTCGATGCCTCCATCGAATTTTTCGGCTTGGAACAGGACGACCGTACACTCGCTCCCGGGCCGCTTTCGGCATCCCTGAACCTCTACGCATTGTCCGAGTGCCTTTACGCGGGAGCCTCGTTCCATACCCTGGACACCTTCGATGTTGGCGACGCCCACGCGGCCATCAGCCACGACGGCATCACCAGGCTCGTGCTGGCCCCCACCATGCTCCGCCTCCTCAGCGAACGCGGCCTGGCCGGCGATGTGGACGCCTCGGGGATCCGCAGCATCGTCTCCGCCGGTTCCAAGCTCGATGCCCGCACGTTGGAGGCAGCCCGCCGCTGGGCTCCCAATGCGGTGATTTACGAGTACTACGGAGCCTCCGAACTGAGCTTCGTGTCCGGCACCCGGCTGGCCGCCGGGGAGCCGTTGGACATTGGCGGGACCGGCATTGGACGCCCGTTTCCTGGCGTGGACGTACGGATCCTTGATGACGCAGGGAACGAGCTTGAGCACGGTCAGCACGGAAATATCAGCGTCCGCAGCGGGATGGTCAGCAACGGCTACCTTTGGGGCGATGATGGCCAGGCGCTTCGCTGCCTCGACGGCTGGTACACGGTAGGGGACCAGGGCTACCTGGATCATGGCACCTTGCATATCCTCGGCCGCCGGGCGGACATGATCATCACCGCAGGCAAGAACGTTTACCCGCACGAGGTGGAGCTCGCCCTTGCTTCCGTGCCGGGCATTGAATCCGCTGTTGCGGCCGGGGCCCCGGACGACATCAGGGGCCAAAGGGTGGTCGCGGGAATCGTTCCCGCATACGGGGCTGTCACAGCCACCCAGCTTCGCACGGGCCTGGACGGATTACTGCCACGGGACAAATGGCCTCTGCAGTACTTCGTCATGGCCGAGCTGCCCATGACGGACCGGGGCAAGGTGAGCCGCAAGGTTCTCCTGGATTGGATCAAGAACCACGATCCGCGGGTCCAGCCCCTTGGCTAAGGCGGGCAGCCGGGTGACGTCCGATCCGTCCCGACAGGCCGTCATCCTTGGGGCGTTGCGGACGCCCGTGTGCCGTGCCAACGGCCGGCTCCAGCACTTGCGGGCCGAGGATCTGCTGGCTCCGGTGCTGGCAGCCCTGGTGGAGGATGCCCACGTGGACCCGGCTGTGGTGGACGACGTCATCATCGGCAACGCAGTGGGCGGTGGCGGCAACGTGGCCCGGTTCGCTGCGCTCCAGGCAGGTTTCCCCGTCAGCGTTCCCGGCATGACGATCGACCGGCAATGTGGTTCGGGACTTGATGCGATAGCAGTGGCGGCTCGACTGGTTGCTGCCGGGGACAGCCCCCTGTTCATCGCCGGCGGAGTGGAAAGCGTCAGTACGGCGCCCGCACGCGCCAACCGGAACGACGACGGCGGCCTGGACTTCTACTCCAGGGCCAGCTTCGTGCCAAAGGACTTTGGTGACCCGGACATGGGGGTGGCCGCCGAAAATGTGGCCCGGCATTTCGGAATTGATCGGGAACGGCAGGATGCCTACGCGCTGGAAAGCCACCGCCGTGCCGTCGCAGCTTCCGCGGCTGGCCGCTTCGAGGCCGAAACAGTGCCGCTGGCCAGCGCTGGAACGACTGTCGCCCAGGACGACGGACCCAGGAAGTCGCTCAACCCGACCCTGATGGCGCGGTTCCCGGCAGCGTTCGTTCCTGGTGGAAGCGTTACCGCCGCGAACTCGTGCTTTGACGCTGACGCTGCTTCCGCCGTCGTTGTTACCTCGCTCGACCGGGCCCGGTCGATGGGTGCGCAGGACGCCTTGCTTGTCCTGGACTGCGATACAGCAGGGGTGGACCCGGAGTTATTGGGCATTGGCGCCGCCCATGCAGCCCGACGGCTCCTGGGCCGCGCAGGCCTTTCGGCCAGGGACGTGGACCTGGTGGAATTCAACGAGGCGTTTGCCTCCCAGACCATCGCCTGCCTGGACCAGCTGGGGATCGACCCGGCGGCAGCGAACCTGGAGGGTGGAGCGCTGGCTCTGGGTCACGCTTACGGCGCGTCCGGTGCAGTGCTGGTGACGCGATTGATGGCCCAGGCCAGGGACCGCTACCACTCCGACGGCGCCGAGTCCCTGGGGCTGGCGATGATCAGCATTGCCGGGGGCATGGGGACGTCAGCCCTTCTGCGGTACGCGAGGCTCTAGCGGCGCTCCGGTTCCTCGTCGGGTTCGCCAAGACCCCTGGCAGCAAGTGCGTCCCCGGTGTGGCGGGCATAGGCCACGGTGGTGATGAAGACAGGAATCACCAGCGCGCGCGGGCTGCGCTCAAGTCCGCGGGCCCTTGCGGCGTCCCGGACATCGGAGAACGCGCCGGCAATGAAGGGGATGCTTCGGAGCATGATGGCGATGGTCAGCGCGAAACGCTCGGGATCCGCGCCCCAGCGTTGAAAGGGCCGGGCCAGCGAAACCACACCGTCGAGCAGCTTTTGTACCGGCGTAGTGGCCGTCAGGACAGAGGCAGCGACGACGCACACCAGGACATTCAGCACGATCCTGGCCGCAGTGGGGCCGCCGAGCTGCCACCATTGGAACAATCCGATGACTGCCACAATCGGCGTGACCATCCAGATGACCCGCGCAAGGCGGCGGGGACCCGCACCGCTCAGCAGGAACAAGGCGCACATGGCCCCGAAGACCGCCAGCGAAACAGCCCAGTCGACTATGAGGAAGGACGCGGCCCCGCAGACCGCCACCACCAGGAACTTCAGCCACAAGGGAGTCCTGTGCATCAGCGAGTTCCCCTGGACGTAGTTCGCGATGAGGAACCCATGGCCCCTCACGGCGTGGTCCCGTTAATGCTGGCCGCACAAAGCTCCCGGTAATGGGCAATGGCCGCGGCGGGGATGCCGTCGAAGACGATCCGGCCAGACTCGACCACAAGGACACGGTCCATGTCCTGGGCGAGTTCCAGGTCATGGGTGGACATGATGACCTGCTGTTCGAGCCCGGCGATGGTGCGTCGAAGCAGTTCGCGGTTCCGCAGGTCCAGCAAGGTTGACGGTTCGTCGAGGACCAACACCTTGGGATTCACAGCGAGGACGGCGGCCAGGGCCAGCAATTGCCGCTCGCCGCCGGAGAGTTCGTAGATGCTTTGGTCGGCCAGGTGCAGGATGCCGAATCTGTTCAGGACCGCCTCGGCCCGGAGGGCACGCTCGCGCCCGTTCTTCACCGAACGGCGCAAGGACAATTCCACGTCTTCGCGTCCGGTGGGCATCACCAACTGCGACAACGGATCGGTGAACACGAAGCCCACATTGGCGCGGACCCGCCGCACGGCAGCCACGGTGTCCTCTCCATGGACCGTTACCGACCCGGAAGTGGGTTCCACCAGGCCGTTGACCAGGCGCAGCAAGGTGGACTTGCCGGAACCGTTGGCGCCGATGACACCGATGCGCTGTTCGGCCAGGCCGAGGGACACATCCTGCAGCAGGGTCTTGTCCGTCGCCGCACCGTCCACGGCAACACGGACGGAGACCCCGCTGAAGTTGATGGAAGTCATTAGCCTGCCTGTTTGACCCGGCGCACCAGCACGTCCGGAAATGCCTTATGGAGTGCCACCGCGATGAGGACCGCGAGGACGTTCTTCAGGATATCGCCCGGATAGTAGGGGAGGTCCGCGATGAATGCCTTGGTGAAGTCGAGTTTGCCGTTGACCATCATGCCCAGGACGCCGAGCCCGTGGATGATGACCACGCTGCTGACCATGGTGGCGACGAACAGCAGGAGGGCACGGAAGCGCACCGTCTTCCGGATGATCACGGCAGCCAAGGCGCCTGTCGCAGCGGCAGCCAGGGGGAACGCGATGATGTAGCCCGCGGAGGGAGTCGCCAGGATGCCGAGTCCGCTGCGTCCCCCGCTGAAGATCGGCAATCCTGCCAGCCCCAACAGGACATAAAGCCCGACGGCGGCAAAACCGCGCCCGGCGCCCAGCACCAGGCCGCTGAGCATGACGGTCAGGGTCACCAGGGTGATCGGCACGCCAAGGGCACCCACCGGGATGCCTGGGACGAGCGATGAAGCGGCCACGAGCGCCGCAAAGACGGCGATGAGGCCAAGGTCCGTTGCTGTCCACCTCTTGCGGGCGACAGTGCGCGCTGGTGGAGCCGGATTGGTTTGAGTCATTGGGGGGTCCTTGTTAGCTGCAGTGATGGTGGGTTGGGGCCCACCTTTCGAGAATACGGAGGCGCGGGACCTCCTATTTTGGAGTCTCTCCACAAATGCATGGGAGCAATCTTTGGTGGGTGGCACAGTTTCCGCCGATGTCCGGTCCCGGCCAGGCTGCCGGTAGACTTGGACAGGCCGTTCTCATGGCCGTCCCTGCCGCAACCACCGGCCCACCGGCCCCGCAGGCGTTCCCCGTTGAAAGGCATCACCCGAATTGATTACCGTCCAGGAACTCGAACTCCGCGCCGGCGCACGCCTGCTGATGGACCAGGTCAACTTCAGGGTGGACAAAGGGGACAAGATTGGCCTTGTTGGCCGCAACGGCGCCGGCAAGACCACCCTGACCCGCGTCCTCGCGGGGGAGGGACTTCCGGCAGGCGGCAAGGTGACGCGGAGCGGCGAGATCGGGTACCTTCCGCAGGATCCCCGCACCCCGGACATGGAGCAGTTGGCACGGGACCGCATCCTCTCCGCCCGTGGCCTGGATGTAGTCCTCGGCAAGCTGAAGAAGGCCCAGGCGGAGATGTCCAGTGAGGACGCAGCTGTCCAGCGCAAGGCCATGAACCGCTACGACCGCCTGGAGGCCGAATTCCTCGCAGGCGGAGGGTACGCAGCAGAGGCGGAAGCGGCCGCCATTTCGTCCAACCTCGCCTTGCCCGAGCGCATCCTCAACCAGCCGCTCAAGACGCTCTCCGGCGGCCAGCGTCGCCGCGTGGAGCTGGCCAGGATCCTGTACTCGTCCGCAGAAACCCTGCTGTTGGATGAACCCACCAACCACCTGGATGCTGATTCCATCACCTGGTTGCGCGACTTCCTGAAGAACCATCAGGGCGGGCTCATTGTTATCAGCCACGACGTGGAACTGCTCGAAGCAACGGTGAACAAGGTCTACCACCTTGATGCCAACCGCGCCCAGATCGATTACTACAACATGGGCTGGAAGCGCTACCTCCAGCAGCGGGAAACCGACGAGCGCGCGCGCCGCCGTGAACGCGCCAACGCCGAGAAGAAAGCCCAGGTCCTCCTGGACCAGGCCAACAAGATGCGTGCCAAGGCCACCAAGGCCGTTGCCGCGCAAAACATGGCCAAGCGTGCCGAGCGGCTCCTCAGCGGGCTCGAGGCTGTCCGTGAGCAGGACCGGGTGGCCGCGTTGCGCTTCCCCGAGCCCTCGCCTTGCGGCAAGACGCCGTTGACGGCGGAGGGCCTCAGCAAGTCCTACGGATCCCTGGAGATCTTCACTGACGTCGACCTTGCGATTGATCGCGGCTCCAAGGTGGTCATCCTGGGCCTCAACGGTGCCGGCAAGACCACGCTGCTGCGCATGCTCGCAGGAGTGGACGCGCCGGATACCGGTGACATCATCCCGGGACATGGCCTCAAAGTCGGTTACTACGCCCAGGAACATGAAACCCTGGACCACGACCGCACCGTGCTGGAGAACATGCGTTCCTCGGCGCCGGACATGAAGGACGCCGAGGTCCGCGGCATCCTGGGCTCGTTCCTGTTCTCCGGCGACGACGTGGATAAGCCGGCCGGAGTGCTCTCCGGTGGTGAGAAGACCCGCTTGGCCCTGGCAGCCATCGTGGCTTCCAGCGCCAACGTTCTGCTCCTCGACGAACCCACCAACAACCTGGACCCAGCCAGCCGCGCGGAAATCCTCGGGGCCTTGAAGAACTACACCGGTGCCGTGGTGATGGTGAGCCACGACGAGGGCGCAGTCGCCGCCCTGAACCCCGAGCGCGTAGTGCTGCTGCCCGACGGCGTCGAGGACCACTGGAACGAGGATTACCTGGACCTGATCACGCTGGCGTAAGGCGGGCTCTGCGGCGCGGCTAAGGCCGGCTCGGGGCCGGTTCCGCTGCGCGGCGCGGTTGATTTGCCGCATGCTCGCTCGTTCCTCGCTTAGACGCCCGCTACGCAAATCAACCGCGTCGCTTCGCTCGCGGCTGCTAGCGTACTGGGAGCTCGGCCGCGCCGGTTATGCGCAGCAGGTCCACGTAGGTGATGGAGAACATTGAATTGTGGTCTCCCGCGCCGGCCCACAGTTCTCCGTGATCCTGCAACGAGCTGTCCAGGATGGTCCTTATCGGCTGGGGGTGGCCTATGGGCGCCACTCCGCCCACTTCTTGTCCTGTGTGTTCCAGGACGAAGTCAGGCATGGCACGCCGGATCTTGCCCGTCCCCAGTTGGCGGGCCACCAGGGCCGTGTCCACCTTTGCGGCGCCGCTGGCGAGGATCAGCAGGGGAGCGCCGTCCACTTCGAAAACAAGGCTGTTGGTAATGGCAGCGACCTCACAGCCCAGTACGGAAGCTGCTGCCGCCGCCGTCGGGACCTTCTCCTCGAAGATACGGACCGTATCCTTGGCCCCGAGCGCTAGGAGGGTTTTCCTGACGGTTTGGACAGGATCGCGGAGACTCTCAGTAGCCTTGGGCATCCAGGATGGCGTCTTCCTCTTCTTCGGACGTACGGCGCTTGTTCTTTCGTGGGGCCGGGGCAAGCCGCTTGCGGGGACCAACGGCGGACATGGTTTCCTCGTCGTCCTCATCTTCGGCATCAATCGCTGCGTTGCGCGCCTGCTGCCGGGCGGCGTAGCCGAACCCGATGAACATCAGGACGCCGAAGGCAAACCACTGCAGCGAGTAGGACAGATGGGTGCCTTCTTCCGTTGCCGGTTTCGGGAACGGGGTAGGCATGGGTTGCACGGCCGGTGCTTCGCTCGCCAATTGGCCGTACGCGCCCGTTTCGATCGTATAGGGCAACTCACCAGCGAACCCCGGCAGATCGATGGACGCCAGTTGCCCCTCCACCGCCCCGCGGTCCAGCTTCGGTTCCGATGGCTTGAGGCGGGCCACCACGGTGACCTCACCCGTGGGCGGGGACGGAACGACGTCGGGCCGTCCCGGGGTGTTGTTGCCGATCGGCAACCAGCCACGGTCGATCACCACTGCCTCACCGGTGGTGAGGCGGAAAGGAACCACGACGTCGTAGCCCGGCTGACCGTTCAACGGCCGGTTCCGGACCACTCGCTGCCCGTCAAGATCGTAGGTTCCGCGCAGTTCCACCTGGGTCCATTCGCGCTCGGGATCGAGTTGGCGGAACTCGTCCTTGATGGCGGCGAAGGGCACCGGGGTGGCCGAATAGTTGCTGACCACGCGGTTGATTTCGGCCAGTGTTTCCGCGCGCCGGTCCATTTGCCAGCGTCCCAGGAACACACAAGCCGTAGCGAAGATAACGGCCAGGACAAAATAGCCCAGCCACTTGCTGGAAAACAGGAAGCGGTACATTCAGCGGGCCCCGCCTACGGACGCCTCGTCCGACTCGAACGGCACCGTTTCTTTCCATAGTCCGCGCGTCTGCAAGTAGTCTTCGAGCCACGCGCGGTGTTCGCCACATGCCAGCCACACCTTCCGGCGCTCAGGGGTGTGGATGCGTGGGTTGTTCCACAGGAGTTGCCAATCCGCGCCATCACGGCAGCCTTTGCGGGAGCACAGCGCCTTTTCCGGTACCGCTTCCTGGTCGCCTTGACCAAGGCCGCCGAGGGTGAAGATGTTCATGAAGCCGCCCGTTCGTCGCCGGCGTTCCCGGCCTTCGTAGATGGAGTGTCGTCGGTGGTGCCTTGGGGCGGAGTGCTGTCCTGGTCCGGATCCTCGTCCACCAGCTCCCCCTGGAGGACGGTGACCGTTTCTTCGGCTGGTTGCTGCGACCCCTCGATTTCGGGCGTGGCAACATAGTCCAGCAAGGACTCACTGTGGTCCTCTGCCATGTCGCTGCCATTGGCGATGACAACCGCGATCCACGGCAGGAAGACGGCACCGGCCACCGCGACGATCTTGAACCAGCCATCCACCACGAAGATCAGGATGATGCAGACCATGCGGATACCCATGGCCAGTGAGTACTTGATCATCCGTTGACGCATGTCCTCGGAGTGGGCGGTGGCGGCGTCCGTGATGCTGTGCACTTCGGGGTCGCTGGAAACAGCGTCCGGGTCCCCGGGCACCTGCTGCATGGGACTGTTCTCTCGTGTCACAGCTGAATCATCACGCTCCAAAGGCTCCTATCAATTCTCTCACCATCGCGGTACTGGCCCAAACCGCTGGCCACACCGGTTACCCGCGCGTTGCTGGGTCCGGCGGCTAAGATCGAGGCAGGTAAAAACCCCTCTTCACCGTGGCACACCCCTGCCGCAGAACCTGGAGCGAATGAATGTCTGAAGCAGTATCCACCGGCCGGAGCGTCCTGGTTACGGGTGGCAACCGAGGAATCGGCCTGGCGATCGCTGAGTCCTTCCTGGCCAATGGCGACAAGGTTGCGGTGACCTACCGTAGCGAATCAGAACTCCCTGAAGGGATTCTGGGAGTGAAGGCCGACGTCACCGATGAAGGATCGATCGATGCCGCATTCAAGGCGGTCGAGGAAGCCCACGGGCCCGTGGAGGTGCTGGTGGCGAACGCCGGCATCACCAAGGACACCCTGTTGCTCCGGATGAGCGAAGACGACTTCACCTCGGTTTTGGACACGAACCTCACCGGCGCGTTCCGCGTCATCAAGCGGGCGTCCAAAGGCATGATCCGCCTTCGGAAGGGCCGCGTCATCCTGATCTCTTCGGTATCCGGCCTGTACGGTGCGCCGGGACAGATCAACTATTCGGCCTCAAAGGCCGGCATGGTTGGCATCGCCCGATCGCTCACCCGTGAACTCGGCAGCCGCGGCATTACCGCGAATGTGGTGGCGCCAGGATTCATCAACACCGACATGACGGCCGAGCTCCCCGAGGAGACTCAGAAGTCCTACCTGGCCAACGTCCCGGCCGGCCGCTTTGCCGAGGCTTCCGAGGTAGCCAACGTGGTGCGCTGGGTTGCCAGTGATGAAGCCGCCTACATCTCCGGTGCGGTCATCCCCGTCGACGGCGGACTGGGCATGGGCCACTAGCCGCTGCCGCACTAGCCGCTGCCGCACTAGCCGATCAGGCAGTTTTTGTTGGCGCTCCACAAGCATCTTTCCGGCACGCGCTGGCAAGATGGAATCCGAGCCCACAGTTTTTGGATGAAGTGAACAAAAGGAGCACGTATGGGAACGCTGGATAACAAGACTGCCATCGTCACGGGATCATCCCGCGGTATCGGTGCCGAAGTTGCCAAGATCCTCGCGGGCGAGGGTGCCGCCGTCGTCGTTAACTACCGACAGAAGGCCCCGCGGGCCAATAAGGTGGTGGCTGGGATCCAGGCCGCCGGTGGACGCGCAGCCGCCGTCGGCGCAGACCTCACCACGGATGAAGGCGTCCATGCCCTGGCCAGTGCCGCCATGGAGGAGTTCGGATCACTCGACGTCCTGGTGCTGAACGCCTCCGGTGGCATGGAAACGGGCATGGAAGAGGGCTACGCATTGAAGCTCAACCGCGATGCCCAGATCAATATGCTGAACGCGGCCGTGCCGCTCATGCCCGAAGGTTCGCGGGTTGTCTTCGTGACCAGCCACCAGGCCCACTTCGTCGAGACCGTACCCACGATGCCTGAGTACGAGCCCGTAGCAAAGAGCAAGAGGGCCGGCGAGGATGCGCTCCGCGCCCTGTTGCCCGATCTTGCCAACAAGGGCATTTCGCTGGTGGTCGTCTCCGGCGACATGATCGAGGGAACGGTGACGGCTACTCTCCTTGACCGTTCCAACCCCGGTGCCATCGAGGCACGCCGTGCAGAGGCCGGCAAACTGTACTCCGTGGAAGAGTTTGCGGCCGAGGTGGCCAAGATGGTCACGGCCGACGTCGAATCGGGCCACACCGAGTACGTTGGTGGCGCCGATTACTTCGGTAAGAGCGAGCAGTAGCGGCACACGAGGAAGAGGCCCGGGATGGCATCCCGGGCCTCTTTCACGTTAAACGGACCTTCATCCCTGGCTCAACACTTCATGACGATTTCATAAATTATTGCCATTCTTTCGTCACGAATTTCATTAACTTGTTTCCAGATTCTAATTTTGCATTAAAGTTCGCCATCTGATTGACTCGGCAATACGCCTGCGTCCGTAGTCGCGTGCAATATTGTGCCTTGGGCAGCGCGCATCAACGGGCTTTTCCTGCCAGTCCCTCCGCGATTCTGCGAACAAGGAGCTTTATTGGACCTGCTACTGCACGCCGACGATATCCGCGCGTCCTATGACCAGCGGCGCATCCTCAAAGGCGTCAGCTTCTCATTGCACCGGGGTGAAATCCTGGGATTGATCGGAACCAACGGTGCCGGCAAAACCACATTGATGGGCGTCCTGGCTGGAGCCCACAAACACGACGGTGGCCGCATGAATCTCGCCGGAGAAAAGTTCGCACCCGACTCCCTGGAAGAAGCCCAAGCCTGCGGTGTCGGCCTCATTCCGCAAAACTTCCGGGTGGATCCTGAATTAACGGTTGCCGAAGCCATATTCCGCGGGACGTTCCAAGCGGGGAAAGCCCACGGGGAATTAAGGGAACAAGCAGCGAAATTGATTCTGGACGCCGGGATTGACCTTGATCCGGACATGAAAGTCGGAGCCCTGATCCGTGCCGAGCAAACTTTGGTGGAAGTTCTCCGGATGGTTGCGGAGGAAGCCCAGCTTGTCATCATGGACGAAGTTGCGGCCTCCTTGCCGGACCACGACGTTGCCGTGCTGCACAAAGTCCTGCGAATGCTGAACCAGCAGGGCAGGGCGATCATCTACATCACCCACCGGCTCGATGAAGTGCGGTCCATAGCCCACCGCATCGCGATTCTGCGTGACGGGCGGGTTCATCGTGTGGTGGACGCGAGTCAGACAGACATCGCCGAACTGGCTTTCATGCTGTTGCAGCAAAAACTGGAGCCAAACGCCCGTCCCGTGGAACTGGCTACCGGTGAAGAGGCGCTGCGGGTGGTGAACCTGGGTGTAGGTGACGTGGTCCGCGACGTCACGTTCCACGTGGCCAAGGGCGAGATCTTTGGCCTCGTGGGTACGCACCGCTCCGGGATCTACCCTTTGATCGGTGCCCTTGTAGGGACGAACCCCAGCACCTCCGGGGAGATCTTCATGCACGGCGACAAGGTGGAAATCAGGGAACATCCGGATGCCAAGCGTTTGAAGATCGGGTTCCTGTCAGAGACGGACGACAACTTTGAGGCGAGTGCCACCGTCGTCGACGGGCTTCAACAGGTGGCGGACGACCATGAGGTGAGCCTCCAGGACGAGGTGATGCAGCTCCGAGGGGTCATTGAGCTTGTCAGGCGCATGCGGATCAACACCACGAACATCCACGGAACCATCGCAACATTGTCCGGCGGTGACCGGCAGAAGGTGCAGCTCGCCAAGTGGATGACCACCGATTGCGACATCCTGATCCTCAGCCACCCCAGCCGGGGCATCGACATCGGCGCCAAGGAAATCGTTTACAAGATGCTCCACGAACTCAGCCAAACGGGAGTGGCCATTATCCTGCTGTCATCTGACTTGTCTGAATTGGTTGGCTGGTGCCACAGGATTGGCGTGATGCGGGACGGCGAAATGGTTTCCATCGAAGCGAACGCAAATACCAACGAGGATGTCTTGGTCCACCACATGTTGGGCGAGAAATTCGAGGCAGCATCCCGGGATCCCCGGCGCCAAAAGAGTTAGTTCGTTGGGAGATGAAGAAGGGGTGGTCCTCAGGAGGACCACCCCTTCTTCATTCGGTGACACTAGATGGTGATGCCCTTGGCCAGGTTCTTGAGCTTGTGGCGGGCCAAGGCAAGGTTCGCGTAGGTGCGGTCCAATACCAGGTAGACAAACAAGCCCTTGGAGCCGGCCGAGTTCAACACGTTGATCAAGTGGTACTGGGTATCCAATGTCATGAGAATGTCTTCGATGTCGCTCTCCAGGTTCAGGTCGGACATGGTGCGCAGTTTTGCGCTGACCACATTCGAATTGCCTGCTGCCGCGACGCCGAGATCGAAGCCGGGGCTTCCGCCCTGGGCCAAAGCCATACCGCTGGTGTAGTCAACCACGGCGGCACCGGTGGCGCCTTCAATGGACAGTAGTTGCTTTACGGCTTCGTCAAGTGAACTCATATTCCGATCTTCCTGTTCTGTTTCCTTGGTGGAGGGTTGCGGGAAGTAATCGGTGGTGGATTCCCGGAACGGGACCTCCAGGAAACCCGGCTCCCCAACCACCGCCTTCCCATGGGGCGTGCCCGTGCCAGGGTCTTCTTCCTTGAGTACCTCGTCCAGGAAGGAGGCAGAACCTGTTGTCGGGTCAGGGGACCCATCGGCAAGGGGACCTTCGGTGAGGCGTCTCCACCATTTCCAGGTGCGCTGTGAACCTTCCACTTACCGTCCTGGCGTCCATGTGGTCCTGACGGCCACATGGTGCGTTGCAGACGTGAAGATATGGTTCATGATGCTCCTGGGTCAACGATGGGACGCCAGGCAGCACCTCATCGAAGGAACCTCTGTCAACGAGTCGCCGGACCATGGCAGCCGGACACAACAGTTAAGTGTCGGGAAGCCCGGTTCGTGACGACGATTCATCCACGGAGAAACGGACACAGGCATCGCTGGATCCGCGGAACCGTTCTCCTCGACCACGGCGGCGAGGAAATCCGGCTCAGACGTTGGCGATATGCCTGACCGCGTCGAGGTAAGGCATGTTGATGGCCGCGTCCGCCACGGCCCGTACGGCCGGCTTCGCGTTAAAGGCCACGCCGATCCCAGCGGCCCCCAGCATGTCGAGGTCATTGGCACCGTCGCCGACGGCGATGGTGTGCTCAAGGTCGATGCCTTCGGCCGCAGCCCACTCCCGCAGGTACTTTTCCTTTGCGGCGCGGTCAATGACAGCGCCCAGCACCTTGCCCGTCAGCGCGCCGTCGACGATTTCAAGCTCGTTGGCAATCCAGTAATCGAGGCCGAGTTCCCCGGCAAGCGGACCAAGAATCTGGTTGAAACCGCCGGAAACAACAGCCACCACATGGCCGGCCGCCTTGAACGCGGCAACGAGCTCTGCCGCGCCCAGGCTGAGGCGCACCTCGGCACGCACGGAATTCACGACGTCGACCGGCAAGCCTGCCAGTACTGCGACGCGGGCGTGAAGGCTTTGGGCAAAGTCGAGTTCGCCGCGCATCGCCGCTTCGGTGACGGCTGCGACTTCCTCCCGCTTGCCGGCGTAGGCAGCAAGCAGTTCAATGACTTCCTGCTGGATGAGCGTGGAGTCGACGTCCATGATGAGCAGCTTCCGCGACGCCTTCCGGAGGCTTTCGGGTACCAGCGCCGTATCCATGCCTGGAGCATCCACCCCGGCAACGGTGCGGCGCAACGCAGCCACGTCTTCTGCCGTGGCTGCGGCGACGTTGAGTTCAGCGGTATGCACTGCGTAACGCCCGTCACCGGACTGTGATTCTGCTGACACTGTGACGCCGGCGCCCGTGAGCGCCTTGCGCACGCCATCAAGGGATTCGGGGGACAAAGTCATGCCATAGCTGACCGCAGCCAAGTTCGAAGTCATGCCCTCAATCCTAGCGAGGCGGCTATATGTACCCGAATTGGTTTCGCCTGATAAACAAGGACAAGTGCCGGTTATCAGTCATGTTCATTTTTGTCCTAGTGTCTACTGCTATGAGTGATGTTCTGGAATTGGCTTCCGTCAGCGTTGTCCGAGGCAAAAAAACCCTGCTGGACAAAGTGGACTGGCAGGTCAACGAGGGCGAACGCTGGGTCATCCTGGGACCCAACGGCGCGGGCAAGACCACGCTTCTGCAGATTGCTGCCGCACGTCTGCATCCCAGCAGCGGCAAGGCCGGCATCCTCGACGAAACCCTGGGCCGTGTCGATGTCTTCGAACTCCGCCCCAGGATCGGCCTCTCTTCGGCTGCCCTTGCCACCCAGATCCCCGAGCACGAGAACGTGCTTAACGTCGTTGTCACCGCGGCCTACGGTGTCACGGGCCGCTGGCGCGAAGGCTACGAGCGCGACGACGAACGCCGCGCCTTTGGTCTCTTGAACGACTGGGGGATGGGGCCGCTGCTGAACAGGACATTCGCCACGCTGTCCGAGGGAGAGCGCAAGCGCGTCCAGATCGCCAGGGCACTCATGACCGACCCCGAACTCCTGCTCCTCGACGAGCCCGCGGCCGGGCTGGACCTTGGCGGACGCGAGGAACTGGTCCACAAGCTGGGCGAACTTGCCCAGGACGAAGCCTCCCCGGCAATGGTCCTCGTGACGCACCACCTTGAGGAAGTGCCGCCGGGCTTCACCCATGCCATGTTGCTGCGCGAAGGCGAAGTGGTGGCCGCGGGGCCCATCAACGACGTCCTGACCAATGAACACCTCAGCAGCACCTTCGGCCTTGAGCTGGACGTCACCGAAAACGCTGGCCGCTACACGGCCACTGCCCGCCGCTAGGCCGGAAACGCATATTCACTATGGAAATTCTTAGCAGCATCCTGGTCTTTTTCGCTGGCCTCTGGGCGGGCACCATCAACGCCGTCGTTGGATCCGGCACCCTGGTCACCTTCCCGGTACTTATCGCACTCGGTGTGGTTCCCGTGGTGGCCTCCATGAGCAATGCCATGGGCCTCGTCGCAGGCACCGCAGCCGGCGCCTGGGGCTACCGGCGCGAGCTGAAGGGCCGGGGCAGGCAGCTGATGAAGTTGATGCCGGCCTCCCTCCTTGGCGGCATTACCGGCGCCTGGCTCCTCCTTCATTTGCCGGAGAAAGTCTTTGGCTATGTCGCACCGGTGCTGCTGGTTGCGGCCTTGCTGATGGTGCTGTTCCAGCCGAAGCTGCAGGGCTGGATAAAAAACCGCGAGCAGAACCCGGAGCACGCCCTCAAGGACAAGAGCCACGGCATCCTCCTGGTGGTCCTCATCTACCTCGCCGGCGTTTACGGCGGCTACTTCGTTGCAGCCCAGGGAATCCTCCTGGTAGGCATCCTTGGCGTGTTCATGTCCGGCACCATGCAAAACGCCAATGCCATGAAGAACATCCTGACGCTCACGGTCAACATGGTGGCGGCCATCTCCTACCTGATCTTCGCCTTCGACCGGATCGACTGGCTGGTGGTCCTCCTCATTGCCGTGAGCTCCACCATTGGCGGCCTGGTTGGCTCGAAGGTGGGCCGCAAACTCTCGCCGAAGGTCCTCCGCAGCGTTATTTTCACCCTCGGCATTGTGGCCCTCGGTTTCATGATCGCCAATCTCCTGAAGTAAACGCATCATGACCTTCCACTATCTCGAAGCTGCGGACGACCCCCGCGTCTCCGACTACACGACGCTGACAGATGTCCATCTGCGCAAGCTGCGTGAGCCGGAAGAGGGAATGTACATCGCAGAGTCGTCCCGCGTGCTTCGCCGTGCACTGGCTGCCGGGCACCAGCCACGGTCCTTCTTCCTGGCGGAGAAGTGGATCGAGGACCTCGCGGACGTCTTCGAGGCGTACCCCGAAGTTCCGGTCTTCATTGGCAAAGCCTCCCTGTTGGAAGAGATCACCGGCTTCCACCTGCACCGAGGCGCGATGGCTGCCATGCACCGGCCGGCCCCGGTAGCCCTGCCGGAACTGCTCGCGGGCGCCCAGCGCGTGGCGGTGCTCGAGGACATCGTGGACCACACGAATGTGGGTGCCATCTTCCGCTCCGCGGCGGCCCTCGGCGTGGATGCAGTGCTTGTCTCGCCGCGCTGCGGTGACCCGCTGTACCGGCGCAGCGTCCGCGTCAGCATGGGGACCGTATTTCAAGTTCCTTGGGCCCGGTTGGAAAACTGGCCCGGGGATCTGGCGCTGCTGCAGGAGCAAGGCTTTACTGTCGCGGCCATGGAACTAACGGATGACGCCCTGGACCTTGACGAACTGGCAGCCCGGGAGATCCCCAAACTTGCGCTGGTGCTCGGCACCGAAGGAGCCGGCATGAGCGCCGGGACGCTCGCCGCCGTCGACCTTGCAGTGAAGATTCCCATGCGAGCCGGCGTCGACTCCCTCAACGTCGCCGCTGCCTCGGCGGTGGCTTTCTGGGAGCTGCGTCCCCGCGATTGACGCGGGGCCGCCCACTGGTTCGTGCAGATGGCAAGCATCAGGTAGGATTGTTTGTTGGTCCGGACGTTGAAATGAGTTATGGCATCTACGGACCACCTCCATTCATACCTGGCAGCTGGCAAAATCCAGCTGCGCGAACAAAGGTCCAATTATGAAGTCTGATATTCACCCGAAGTACGAAGCTGTTGTCTTCAACGACCTGGCTTCCGGCGTCAAGTTCCTGACCAAGTCCACCGTGTCTTCCTCGAAGACCATCGAGTGGGAAGACGGCAACACCTACCCGGTCATCGACGTCGAAATCTCCTCGGAGTCCCACCCGTTCTACACGGGCAAGCAGCGCATCATGGACTCCGCTGGCCGCGTCGAGCGCTTCAATGCTCGCTTCAAGGGCTTCGGCGGCAAGAAGTAACCCACTTCACCCCAAGTCTTCTCGAGGGCCCGCATCACCGGTTTCCGGCGATGCGGGCTTTTGCGTTTTCCGGCAAGATGGAAACCATGACTTCCCTCCCCGCACAGGAAATGAACGACGACGGCACGCACCTTCACGGGGAGTACAAAGTTCCCGGCGGGAAGCTGGTGGTGGTTGATCTGGACGTCGTCGAGGGCCGGTTTGCGAATGTCTCCGTGAGCGGAGACTTCTTCCTTGAACCCGACGAAGCACTCCTGGACATCAACACGGCCCTCACCGGGCTCCCCGCTGAATCTTCGGCTGCGGAGATCGCGTCCGCCGTCAACACGCGGCTTCCGGAGGGGGCAGTGCTGTTTGGCTTCTCGGCGGAGGCCGTGTCCGTCACCGTCCGGAGGGCCTTGTCCAAGGCCACGGGATGGGCGGACCACCATTGGGACGTCATCCCTCCGTCAGTCCTTCCGACACCTGTCAACGTGGCCCTCGACGAAGTCCTGACCGAGGAGGTGGGCGCTGGACTCCGGAATCCAACCCTGCGTTTTTGGGACTGGGCGGAACCCTCGGTGGTGATCGGGAGCTTCCAGTCCGTCCGCAACGAGGTGGATCCGGAGGGTGTCGCGAGGCACGGGGTGACAGTGGTCCGCCGCATCAGCGGGGGAGGGGCCATGTTCATGGAGGCGGGCAACTGCATCACCTACTCCCTCTACCTGCCGCAGACCCTGGTTGACGGGATCAGCTTCGCCGACTCCTACGCCTTCCTTGACTCCTGGGTCATGGCCGCCCTGGAGAAGCTCGGCATCAGTGCTTTCTATGTGCCACTCAATGACATCGCCACGGACCAAGGCAAGATCGGTGGCGCGGCCCAGAAGCGGCTGGCGAACGGCGGCATGCTGCACCACGTGACCATGAGCTATGACATCGATGCGGACAAGATGGTGGACGTCCTGCGGATCGGCAAGGAGAAGCTCTCCGACAAGGGAACCCGCAGTGCGAAGAAACGGGTGGACCCCTTGAGGAGGCAAACAGGCCTCGCCCGGGCGGCCATTATCGACGCCATGCAGGAGGTCTTCACGGAGCGCTACGGCGCCGTCGTGTCGCGCCTGACGGATGACGAGTTGGCCGAAGCCAGGAAACGGGTGGACACCAAGTTCGGCACCGCCGAATGGCTCAACCGCGTTCCCTGACCCCGGCTGCCTCTTCTGCAAGGGCGGATGTCAGCCTGCTGCCTGCGCTGTCAGGGCGCGCAGCAGGTGGCTGCGCTGCTCGATGATGATCCGGCGCAGGGCGCGGGGCGCGTCTGCGTGCTCCTGCAACCACTGGTCGGTCCGTAGCACCACGGGGTGGGCGACGGGGTCGGTCCCCTCCGGGAGGTCCTGGGAAGCGGGGAACAGGCCCCGGACAATCCGGCCGGCGATCTCGATGGAACGCTCTGCCCACACCGTCTCAAGGGCCTGGAAGTACGGTTCGATATAGGGGTCGAGCAGCGCGGTGGGCGCCACCATGAAGCCGTTGATGGTGGCCGACAGGATTTCGTTGGAGAGCTCCGAGCCAAGAACGGCGGCTTTCCAGGCGGACGCCTTGACAGCATCGTCCGGCCGGGCCGCCATGGCCAGCGCGTGTCCTTCATGGCCCGAAGCCGTTCGGTCACCCGCCAGCTCTGCGTCCAATTGCTCCTGGGAAGCCTGCCCATGCGCCGCCAGCGCCTGCCAGAGGCTCCACCGAAGCTCCGCATCCACCGTCAGGCCATCGATCACCACGCCGCCCTCCAACAGGCCCATCACCAGCGGAAGTTCCCGGTCCGAATGCCGTGACACATCTGCCAGGGTGCGCGCCCAAGCCAGTTGCTGGTCCGAGCCAGGCAGTGCAGCGCGAAGTTGGCGCGCTGCCACGGACAGGAACCCGGACCTGACCTTGTCCCGCTGGGGAGCCGGTACGTACCGCCCGGCAGCAAAGGATGCATTGGCCAGCACGTTGAGGAGCACGCCGATGCCGGTTTCCGCAGGAGCGAACTGTTCTACGGCGGACACGTACTGCGCCGATGGCGTCACGCCGTCCCGCGCAGCGTCCCATAGGGCTGTCCAGCACAACGCGCGCGCCATGGGGTCCTGGATGCGGTGCAGGGACGTACGGACGGTCTGCTCTGAAACCGTGTCCAGCCTGACCTTGGCATAGCTGAGATCGTCATCATTGACCAGGAGCAGGGCCGGGCGGGATTTTCCGGAAAGCCCGTCCACCAAGGTCCGCGGGCCGGCCACATCCACCTCAATGCTGTCCACGCGGACCAAAGCGCCGTCCTGGTCCGGGTCGTACAGCCCGATCCGCATCCGGTGGGGACGCAATTCCTGGTCTCCGGTCAGCGGGTCCACCGCATCCTGCGTCAGTATCACGGCCCCAAGGATGCCGTTGTCCTCGACGATCTCGGCACCGATCGTGGAGATGCCGGATGTCTGAAGCCATTGGCGGGCCCACACGGCAAGGTCCCGCCCGGACGCCTCGCTGAGTGCGCGCAGGAGGTCGTGGAGGGAGGTGTTGCCATATTCGTGGTTGCGGAAGTACTGCCTGGATCCGGCAATGAAGGCGTCGAATCCAACGTAGGCAACCAATTGCTTGAGCACCGAGGCGCCCTTGGCATAGGTGATGCCGTCGAAATTCTGTTTGGCCGCCTCCAGGTCGGGGATGTCGGCAACGATCGGGTGCGTGGTGGGCAGTTGGTCCTGGACATAGGCCCAGGCCTTGCGCTTGCTCGCGAAGTTCACCCACGCGGTGTCCCAGTCCGTGGCCCGGTCTACGCCCAACGTGCCCATGTAGTCGGCGAAAGACTCCTTCAACCACAAATCGTCCCACCAGGTCATGGTCACCAAGTCGCCAAACCACATGTGGGCCATCTCGTGCATGAGCGTGTTGGCACGTGCCTGGTACTGGGCGTCCGTTGCCCGTGACGAGTAGACGTACTTTTCGGTGAACGTCACCAGCCCGGGGTTCTCCATGGCTCCAAGGTTGTACTCGGGAACGAAGGCTTGGTCGTACTTCCCCCACGGGTACGGGTAATCGAAGAGTTCATTGAAGAACGCGAGGCCCTTCTTGGTGAGTTTGAAGAGCTCACCGGCATCAAAGGACCCAGCCAAGGACGCGCGGCAGTAAAGGGCCAGCGGAACATCAAGGCGGGTTCCGCCGTCGAGCGTTGCTCCCCAGTGGTCCGTCGCCTTGAAGTACGGGCCAGCCAAAACGGTGGTGATGTAGGTGGACATCCGGGCCGTTGTGGCGAAGTCCCACAGGGCCGCGGACGGATCGTCGCGCAGTGGCGTCCGCGCCACCTCAACACCGTTGGAGGCAACTTCCCATCCGGTGGGCGCGATCACGTGGAAGGTGAATTCGGCTTTCAAGTCAGGCTGTTCGAAGTTGGCGAAGACGCGCCTGCTGTCCGCCGGTTCGTACTGCGTGTAGAGGTAGCACTTGCCGTCCGCGGGATCCACGAAGCGGTGCATGCCCTCGCCGGAACGGCTGTAGAGGGCCGTCGCGGAGACCGTAACCACGTTTTCTGCCGCAAGGCTTTCGAGGATGATCCGGTCCTGGTCTACTGCCAGGGCGACGTCCAAGGCGCGGCCGTTAAGGACGACGGACTCAACGGTGCCGCCGATGAAATCAAGGAAAGTGGCCGAGCCGGGCTCGGCGGAAAAGGCGATGGTGCTGGTGCTCGGGTATCCGGTGACTGCGGGATCTGCCGCGTTGCGGACATCGAGGGTGACGTCGTAGGAATGGGTGGTGATCAGGGCTGAGCGGGTAGCGGCTTCTTCGCGCGACAAATTGTGATTCGACACACAGCCATCTAATCATGAGGCAGGTGGCGGCCTGACGCGGGAGGCCTGCGAAACCGCGACACAATCAGCGCGAAATGCGCTCGACCCAAAAAGGTGATTGTCTATTTCCCATGTCTGACCTCTTCCAGGATTACTCAGAGGCCGCCGCGCGCAGCGGCGCCTATGACGAAATGTTTGCCAACGGCCACGTCGCCAGAAAATCCTACGGTCAGGTTGCCGGCGCCCTGCAGGAGCTTTCCCTGGCGGATGTCACCGCCCGGGCCGACTCCATGGCCCGCAGCTTCCTCGACCGTGGCGTCACCTTCGACTATGCGGGCGAGGAGCGGCCGTTCCCGCTGGACATTGTTCCCAGGGTCATCCCGGCTGACGAATGGGATGTGCTGGAACGCGGTGTGGCCCAGCGCGTCAAGGCCCTCGAAGCCTTCCTCAACGACGTCTACGGGCGCATGGCGGTGGTGGCGGACGGCGTGATCCCGCGCCAACTGGTGACCACCAGTGCGCACTTCCACCGCGCCGTGCATGGCTTCGAACCGTCCGGCGGTGTCCGCGTCCACGTTTCGGGCATCGATGTGGTCCGTGATGCGGCGGGCACGTTCCGGGTCCTTGAGGACAACGTCCGCGTCCCGTCGGGCGTCAGTTATGTCCTGGAAAACCGCCAGGCGATGGCCAAGGGCCTTCCCGAGGCGTTCGGCCAGCAGCATATCCGTCCCGTGGAGGAGTACCCCCGCAGGCTTCTCTCGGCTCTTCGCAAGACAGCTCCGGCGGGCGTGGACGACCCCACAGTGGTGGTCCTGACGCCCGGGGTCTTCAACAGCGCCTACTTTGAGCACACACTCCTTGCGGGCCTCATGGGCGTGGAACTGGTGGAAGGCCGCGACCTCATCTGCCGCGGCAACCGCGTCTATATGCGGACCACCGCCGGCGAGCAGCGCGTGGACGTCATCTACAAGAGGATCGATGACGACTTCCTTGATCCGTTGCAGTTCCGTTCCGACTCCATGCTGGGTTGTCCCGGATTGGTCAATGCAGCGCGGGCCGGCGGCGTGACGATCGCCAACGCCGTGGGCAACGGCGTCGCAGACGACAAGCTCGTGTACAGTTACGTCCCTGACCTGATCCGCTACTACCTTCACGAAGAGCCGATCATTGCCAACGTCGACACTTTCCGGCTTGAGGAAAAGGAAGCCAGGGAGCATGTTTTGGACCGGCTCGAAGAGTTGGTGGTCAAGCCCGTGGACGGTTCCGGCGGAAAGGGCCTGGTCATTGGCCCCGATGCTTCCAAGGACGAGCTCGATGCTTTGCGCAAGCGCGTGATCGCCGATCCCCGCGGCTGGATCGCGCAGCCTGTGCTGCAGTTGTCCACTGTTCCGACGTTGTCCGGAGACAAGTTCGGCCCCCGGCACGTGGACTTGCGTCCGTTCGCAGTGAACGACGGCGACGACGTCTGGGTCCTGCCCGGCGGACTCACCCGTGTGGCGCTCAAGGAGGGGTCGCTGATTGTGAATTCCAGCCAGGGCGGCGGATCCAAGGACACTTGGGTGCTGGCCAATTCGCCGCAGATGCCGTCCGAATTCATTCCACGGCAATCGGTGACCGTTCGCGAACAGGTGTCCGTGTGGCCGGTGGAAAGTAACTGGCGGGACCGGCAGACGGAACAACAGCAGTGAGCGCCGTTTCGCTCCTCCACACCTTTGAACTTCGACAAGCACCACGCGAAGGAGGCACAGCCGCATGCTGAGCCGTATTGCCGAGTCACTCTTCTGGATCGGCCGCTATGTTGAGCGCGCCGATGGCACCGCCCGCATCCTGGACGTCCACTTGGAACGCCTCAACCACTTGCCCCTCGAGGAACAGCGCACTGTGGCCAGGGACCTGTTGGCCGTGATGGGAGCCAAGCCCCAAAACGAGGACTTCGGCCTGCCCGAACTCCTGCATGCCCTGGCCTACGACAAGCAAAGTGCGTCCTCGATCGCCGGTTCCCTCGGGGCCGCCCGCGAAAACGCACGCCGTGCGCGCGAGACCGTGTCCCAGTCGCTCTGGGAGAGCCTCAACACCACCTACTACGGCCTTAACCAGCACCGCAAGGACGTGGTGGGCACCTACCGGTTCTGCAACTGGGTTCTGGAACGGACCGCCATGGTCCGCGGCCTCGCAGACACTACGGTGAGCCACGACGAAAGCTGGCTGTTCATGGTGCTTGGCCGCTCCCTGGAACGGGCAGACATGACCGCACGCATGCTCTCCACCCGCGACGTCCAGTCGGCCGGAATGTCCTGGGTCAACATGCTGCGGTGCGCCGGTGCGTACGAGTCGTTCATCCGGACCCGCAGGGCCGCTTTCGGTGACCAGCATGCCGCCGAGTTCCTGCTCCTGGACCGGCTCTTCCCACGGTCCATCGTCTACGCACTGCGCGATGCCGACGAGTCCTTGGCCAAACTGGATCCCTCGGCCCAGCGCGTTGGCTTCATCAACGATGCCCGCAGGATCGTGGGCCAAGCCCGCACCTTCCTTGAGTTCCACCGGACCGATGACCTGATGTCCGAGCTTCCCGAGCACATGGAACGTGTGCAGAAGGCCGTGACGCAGGCCTCGGACGCGATTTCCCGTAAGTACTTCAATCAGGCTGATGAGCACGCCTGGGTGGGAGAAGTTTCATGACCCGGTTGAGCATCGTCCACAAGACCGCCTACAAATACAACCGCCGTGTGACCCTCAGCTACAACGAGGCCCGCATGACGCCGTTGACGGACGGCCAGCAAGTGGTCCTTGAGTCCTCGCTGAAGGTGAGCCCCAGCCAGGCCTCGGTGAGTACCTACCGCGACTATTGGGGTACCCGCGTTACCGCCTTCGACATGCAGATGCCGCACGAGAACCTTGAGGTTCTGGCGACTGCCACTGTGGAGGTCCACCGCACTGAACGGGTGGCGACAGACGACGATATTGTTGGCTGGGACGTCATCCGTTCCGCGAAGATCCAGGACGAATTCAGCGACTGGTTGCCGCAGTCACGGCTCAGCGGTCCGGGGGAGGAAGTCCTCAGCCTGGTTCCCGGCGTCGTCGAGGGCAAGAACCCGCATGAGGCGGCACTTGCAGTCTTCTCCTGGATGGCCGGTGAGATGACGTACATGAAGGGCACCACGGGAGTCACCACCAACGCCGAGCAGGCCTGGACCCAGCGTCAGGGTGTTTGCCAGGACCTCGCACACCTGGCCATCGGCTCGCTGCGCAGTTGCGGCATCCCGGCGCGGTACGTCTCCGGCTACATCCACCCGAGGTCCTCGGCGGACATCGGCGAAACCGTGGCGGGCCAGTCCCACGCATGGCTGGAGTGGTGGGATGGCGAATGGCGCAGCTGGGACCCCACCAACCACAAGCCGGCGGGGGACTACCACGTGACAGTTGCCAAGGGGCGCGACTACCGGGATGTGCCGCCGCTGAAGGGAATCCTTTCGGGCGGCGGCGGCTCCGGTTTGTCGGTGTCGGTGGAGATTACCCGCCTGGCGTAGTGCTCACCAGGGCGAGGACTTGTAATCCTTGAGGAAGACGCCGTACTGGTCCTCGCCCTGCTCGCCCATCACGATCGGATCGTAAACCCGGGCGGCGCCGTCCACCAGGTCCAAGGGAGCATGGAAGCCTTCCTCCATGAGCCGGATCTTGGTGTAGTGCGGCCGCTCGTCGGTGATCCATCCGGTATCGACGGCGGTCATCAGGATACCGTCGGCGTCCAGCATTTCCTGGGCACTGGTCCGCGTCATCATGTTCAAGGCTGCCTTGGCCATGTTGGTATGCGGATGGCCCGGCCCCTTGTAGGCGCGGGAGAACTGCCCCTCCATGGCGGACACATTCACGATGTACTTCCGCCGTGCCGTGGAGCGCTTCATCGCGCCGCGAAGACGGCTGACCAGCAGGAACGGTGCCGTGACATTGCACAGTTGGACCTCCAGCATCTCGAGCGGATCCACCTCATCCACCACTTGCGTCCAGCTGTTGATCGTGGCGAGGTCCGGAACCAAGCCACCGGCATCGATCGCCGTTCCGGATTCGATCCGTTCCAGGGAAGCGGACCCCGTGGACAGCGCCAACGAGGTAATGGCGTCGCCGGCGAGGACCGGGTGCTCGGTCACGCTGCTCGCCAGGGCCAGGGGGTGCTTGTCGTGGGCGTGGCCGAAGGTGACCAACTCGGGCCCACCGTTGGCCGTTTCGAGAGCGGCGGGCAACGGCTCGTCCTCCGCGTCCACCAATGGCTTGTAGGCATTGCCTGACCTGCGCACCGTCTGAGCCGCGTTGTTGATGATGATGTCCAACGGACCGGCCTTGTTGAGCGAATCCGTCAGTGCCATGACCTGTGCCGGATCGCGGAGGTCAATTCCCACGATCTTCAGGCGGTGCAGCCATTCGGAACTGTCCTCCATGGCCGCGAAACGGCGCGCGGCATCCTTGGGGAAGCGCGTGGTGATGGTGGTGTGGGCGCCGTCACGGAGCAGTCGCAGGGCGATATACATGCCGATCTTGGCCCGCCCGCCGGTCAACAGCGCCCTGCGCCCGGTGAGGTCCGTGCGCGCATCCCGCTTGCTGTGGCTGAATGCGGCGCACTCCGGGCACAACTGGTGGTAAAAGGCATCAACCTGGGTGTAGTGCTGTTTGCAGATATAGCAGGGCCGGGACCGGATGAGGTGACCGGCTACCTCACCGGTTGCCGAGGGGGCCAGCTTGTTGCCCCGGGTTTCGTCGTCAATGCGGTCCGGGGCCGCTGTGGCGGTAAGGGCGATCACCGCGCGGTCCGCTTCCGCGATCAGGTCCCGCTTGGTCACCCGCCGGTGACGCTTGACCGCCTTGAACATCTTGCCAGTCGCACGACGGACGGCAATATAGTCCGGATGCTCTTCGTCGTAGGCATGGATGGTGGTTAAAACCTTGAGGCAGGCCTGGATCTCCTCAGGCGTCAGGTCGGTGGAGCTCATTGACCTGATTTTACAGCCTTGGGACCCCGGGGCCTGCCTCGGGTTGGTGGTGCGGCCTTCGTCAGTGCGCGGCGCCTTGGGAAGCGGCGTCCACCACGCGCGCCTGGATCCCGGCGGCTACTTTCTCGGCAGAGTCGCGAATGTCGGGATCGCCCTGCGTTGCTGCCTTGAGGGCTTCAGGAAGGCTGCGGCGGTACTCGGCGGAGAGCGCCAGCTCTTCTTCGCCGGGTTCCGGGACTACCTGGCCCTTGGCCAGCACCGTGATGCCGGATTCGGTGACCTTGTACCCCCGGGCCTTGTCCAAGGCCGCATCCACGCCAATGGCAGCACCGGCGGGGACTTTGACGTTCTTGTCAAGGATGGCCCGTTTGATCACGGCACCCTCCCCAACGCGAACCTTGTCCATGAGCACGGAATCCTGGACCCGGCTGCCGGCTTCGACGAAGACGTCGTTGGACAGGACCGAACCCTCAACAATGCCACCGGAGATCACCACGCCGCTGGCAACGATCGAATCCAGGGCTGTTCCCACCGTGCTGTTTTCGCCGCGGACAAACTTGGCCGGCGGGGAAATGCTCTGCCGGGTGTAGATCGGCCATTCGGAGTTGTACAGGTTGAAGACGGGCACGGGGGAGATCAGGTCCATGTGGGCGTCGTAGAAGGAATCGATGGTTCCTACATCGCGCCAGTACGTGCGGTCGCGCTCCGTGGCGCCCGGGATGTCATTGAGCGTGAAGTCGTAGACCCCTGCCTCACCCTTGTCCACGAAATACGGGATGATGTCGCCGCCCATGTCGTGCTTGGTGTCCAGCCGTTCGGCATCCACATGCAACGCTTCCACCAGGGCGTCGGCGTTGAAGACGTAGTTGCCCATGGAAGCCAGGAACTGGCTGGGGTCGGCCGCGAGTCCAGGCGTGCTGGCGGGCTTCTCGACGAAGGCGGCGATCTTCTGGGGATCGTTCTGGTCGACCTCGATCACGCCGAACTGGTTGGCCATGTTCAGCGGCTGCCGCACGGCTGCAACGGTGGCCTTTGCGCCGCTGGCAATGTGCTGCTCAACCATCTGCGAGAAGTCCATGCGGTAGACGTGGTCAGCACCCACAACAACCACAATGTCCGGGGCGTCGTCGTGGATCAGGTTCAAGGATTGGTAGATGGCGTTGGCGCTGCCGAGGAACCAGCTCTTGCCCACCCGCTGCTGCGCCGGAACGGAAGCGACGTAGCGCCCCAGCTGGGTGGACATGCGCCAGGTCTCGGAGATATGGCGGTCCAGGCTGTGCGATTTGTATTGGGTCAACACAACAATTCGCAAATATCCCGAATTGACCAGATTCGATAGTGCAAAGTCAATAAGCCGGTAACCGCCGGCAAACGGTACAGCTGGCTTGGCACGGTCTGCTGTCAGCGGCATCAGGCGGTTGCCCTCTCCACCGGCCAACACGATTGCCAAAACTTTCTTCAACGCCATGGTCACAGCTCCCCGTACGTCTTCGTAGCCCCCAAAAGTCCGATTTTCCGGACTCTTTCACACTAGAACACATACGGCTGAACGACTACGTTGGTTAGCGTGCGAATAGACATTGTGACTAAAGAATTCCCCCCGGAAATTTATGGCGGTGCCGGTGTCCATGTTGCCGAGCTCAGCCGCGTGCTGGCGAAGCACGTTGACCTCCATGTGCGGGCCTTCGGCGCAGCGCGCGAAGCCGACTACCACGGTGCAACGGTTGACTCCTATGAGACACCCGGGGATCTGGACGGGGCCAACGCTGCCGTGCAGACCCTCGGCGTCGATCTGAGGATCGTTCCGGACGTTGCGGGGGCGGACCTCGTCCACTCGCACACCTGGTACGCGAACATGGCAGGGCACTTGGCGTCGCTGCTGCACGGTATTCCCCACGTGCTCAGTGCCCACAGCCTTGAACCGTTGCGGCCATGGAAAGCCGAGCAACTTGGTGGCGGATACGCGCTCTCGTCGTGGGTGGAAAAGACCGCTTACGAGGCCGCGGCCGCGATCATCGCAGTGTCGGAAGGGATGCGCCAGGATATCCTCCGCAGCTATCCCAACGTCGATCCGGCCAAGGTGCGCGTGGTCCACAACGGGATCGACGTGTCCCTGTGGGAGCGCGACGAGGAAGAAGACGCAATCCGTGCGCTCGGCATCGATCCCGCCAAGCCCAGTGTGGTCTTCGTGGGCCGCAATACGCGCCAGAAGGGTGTTCCCTACCTGCTGCGCGCTGCCTCGAGCCTTCCCGGGGACGTGCAGCTGGTTCTTTGCCTCGGCGCGGCTGACACCCCCGAACTTGCCGCGGAAACGGCCAAGCTCATCGAAGAACTGCAGAGCCAGCGTGAGGGCGTCATCCTTATTGAACGGATGCTGCCGCGGCGCGAGCTGATCCAGGTCCTGAGCCACGCCACCGCGTTCGCCTGCCCGTCCATCTACGAGCCCCTCGGCATCGTCAATCTCGAAGCCATGGCCTGCGGCGCGGCGGTGGTGGCCAGTGCCACCGGCGGCATCCCGGAGGTGGTGGACCACGGAAACACCGGGCTCCTGGTGGAGTTGGAACAGGTCACCGACGGGACGGGTACGCCGCTGGATCCGGAGAAGTTCGTCCGTGACTTCGCCGCTGCCCTCAACGAGGTGGTGACCGATCCGGACCGTGCACGCGCCATGGGTGTGGCAGGACGGCGCCGGGCCGAGGAACATTTCTCGTGGGAATCCATCACTGAGTCCACCCTTGAGGTCTACCGCTCGGTGCTCGCCTAAGCGTCGCTGAAGCAGCCGAAACCACGACGGCGCCGCCCCCTCAGGTGGGGACGGCGCCGTCGTGGTTTCCAAGCTTCAGCAATTGTTCACCCCTTGGCCAGCCCGGACTGCTAGACCCCGAAAATCACTGTTGCCGGCCCGCTTTCAGCGCCATCAGGGCCTTTTCGTCGGCTGGGGCGCTGCCGCTGGCCCGCTCGTGCCGGAAGTAGGTACGGGCTTCCTCCTGGCGCGTGGCCTCGGCACCCGTGGCTACCGCAGCCCGCAAGTGCTCCGGGCCGTAGCCGAAGGCATCCACGAGGTCCAGGGCATGCGGGCGGATCTTCACCAGCAGCCGGTTGATGTAGGTGCCCACCGTGCGGCCACGCTGCATGGAGAGGCGGCCGTTCATGAGGTACCACGAGAGGTGTTTCTCAATCAGGGACAGTCCAAAGAGATCACGCAACCACGTCAGCACTTGCTTGGTTCCGGCATCGGATACCGATTCCAGGGCTTCGGTGAACGCCTCCCACTGAAGCAGTTCAGCGTGGGCCTGGGCGGCTTCGATGAGCTCATGCTGGTGCTGGTTGAACAGCGCTGCCGCCTGGTGTTGGGGAAGCTTGTTGGCGCCCTTCAACGCGGCCCCGACCTCCGCCACCATTGACTGGACCCTGTCTGTCAGCAGGGTGCGCTGGCCGGCCTCATCCCGCAAGGCCAGTGCGGCTTTCTGGACGGATCCGGAATCAGCCACGAACTGTGCTACTTGGCGAAGGCCGGTCCGGTGGAACGCCACATCCGCAGCCTGGTCCACAACGTAGCGGGCCAGCACTCCGAAATCGGCACTGCGGAATTCCTTGGCGTAATCGGCCAGCAGCCGCTTGGCCACCAACTGAAGGAGAACCGTATTGTCGCCTTCGAAGGTCACGTACACATCCAGGTCGGCCCGCAGGGAGGCGAATCGGTTCTCGATGAGGAAGCCCGCCCCACCACAGGCTTCGCGGCACTCCTGCAAGGTGTCCAGGGCGTGCCAGGTGCTGAGCGGCTTCAAGGCAGCGGCGAGGGTTTCCAGATCCTGGCGGTCGGCGTCGGTGTCGTGGGCTCCGGAGAAAACGTCGTCGAACTTCGTGAGCAACTGTTCGTGCGCAAAGCTTGCCGCGTAGGTGGTGGCCAGCCGCGTGAACAGGCGGCGCTGGTGTCGCTGGTAGTCCAGCAGCACTTCCTCGTCCGTGGGCGATGACGCGTTGAACTGGCGGCGCTCTGCCGCGTAGTGGATGGCGGCCTTCAGGGCCACCTTGCTGGCCGCCACTGCGGCGCCGTCAAGGGAAACCCGCCCCTGGACCAACGTGCCCAGCATGGTGAAGAACCGGCGGCCCGGGCTTTCGATGGTGGAGCTGTAGGTGCCGTCGGCGGCGACGTCGCCGTAGCGGTTCAGCAGGTTGGTCCGCGGAACCCTGACATCGGTGAAGTGCAGCCGACCGTTGTCGATGCCGTTAAGTCCACCCTTGATGCCATCGTCCTCGCCCCCGATACCCGGGAGGAACTCCTTGGTGTCCGGATCGCGCAACTCAACGTAGAACGCGTGGACGCCGTGGTTGACGTTGCGTGTGACGAGTTGGGCGAAGACCACCGCAGCCAGGCCGTCGTTGGCGGCGTTGCCGATGTAGTCCTTCCAGGCCGCCCGGAACGGAGTGTTGATGACGAATTCCTGGCTGCCGGCGTCATAGGTGGCTGTGGTGGCGATACTTGCCACGTCGGAACCGTGACCGGTTTCCGTCATGGCAAAGCACCCGGGGATGTCCAGGCTCATGATTCCTGGAAGCCATTTGTCGTGATGTTCCTGCGTGCCCAGGTGCATCACTGCGGAGCCGAAAAGCCCCCATTGCACGCCCGCCTTGATTTGAAGCGAAGGGTCGGCGGTGACCAGCTCCTCGAACCCGGCAATATTTCCGCCGTGATCGTCCGATCCGCCCAGGCGCACCGGAAAAGCCCGGTGGACGGCGTTGTTGTCCACGAGGTACTTCAGCTGGTCGAAGACGCGGTGGCGGTGGTCTGTATGAGTGAGGCCCTCGATCTTCCGGACTTCGGGGCGGCCGGCGAGTTCACGGGCCTGGCGCCGGACGCCGGCCCACGTGCCGAGGAGTTGCTCGCCCAATGCCGCGACGTCCACGGCGGGCACGGCTTCGACACCGGGTGCAGGGTTGCCCGCGGTCGCCTGCCGGGCTGATGATTCGCGATCCACTACGTCGGTCATGCTTCTTCTTTCTCTGGTTCCGGACAACTGCTGCGTCTTTGCTGGTGTCAGGTGGTCTTGAGCTGTGGGGCGATGCCCAGGCACAGCCAGTCGGTGATGTTCGCGGCCATGGTGGCCTGGTCCGGCTTGGCGGGCGTGGCGGCACTTCCGAGCCACATTTCGCCTGCGTTCCGGACCAGGCCGATCGCAGCCGTACTCCAATATTCGATGAGGGCCTCGTTGTCCGGCCCGAGGTATTGGCGCATGGGAGTGGCGATCATGCCGGTGATCTGCTCGAAAAAGTTGCCCAGGGCGCCGGATGCGGCAATGGCATCCTGCGCCGAGGCCTCGCCCGGGGTCAGCCTGGTAATGAAGGCATAGACATTCGGGCTGGATTCGGCCATCTGGAGGTAGGCGGAGACCATGGCATACAGCCCCTCACGCGGAGTCTGCGCCGACTGGGCTGCGTCCTTCATGCGGCGTTGCATCTGCCCAAGAACCACTTCGCCCATGGCCTGTTGCAGCCCGGCTTTATCTCCGAAGTACCGGTAGTAGACCGATTTGGAGGTTCCGGCCGCGCCCGCGATGTCCTCCATGGAAGCGTCGCTGCCGAGCGCGTGGACGGCCTTCCTCGCCGTCTTGATCAAGGCCCGCCGCCGTTCTTCGCGGTGGGACTGCCAGCGGGCCGTGCGGCCATCCATGGCAGTTTCGGCCCCGGCGACGGCTGCAGGGGAGTGCTCGACGCCGGTTCGGCCGACGCCTTGGTGGGCAGGTGGGAAATCTGCGGGACCGCTGTTCACGATACCCAGCGTATCAGGTACGCTGGGTATCAGTAACCGGTATCTTTTCAGGAGGAGACAAGCATGGCTGCAACAGACGTAACCACGGGTGCAAGCCCGCAACCGCTCCAAGCACGTTCGGCAGTCATCGTGGGCGGAAACCGGATTCCGTTTGCGCGCACCGGCGGTGCGTACGTGAAGTCGTCCAACCAGGACATGCTCACCGCAGCACTGGACGGGCTGATCGCACGCTTTGGGTTGCAGGATGAACGCATCGGCGAAGTCGCGGCAGGGGCCGTGCTGAAGCATTCCCGGGATTTCAACCTCACCCGTGAGGCGGTCCTCGGCTCGGCGTTGTCTCCGGAGACTCCGGCGTACGACCTGCAGCAGGCTTGCGCCACCGGCCTTGAAACGGTCCTTGGCCTGGCCAACAAGATCAAACTGGGCCAGATCGATTCCGCCATTGCCGGCGGCGTGGACTCTGCCTCGGATGCCCCCATTGCAGTCAGCGAGGGGTTGCGGGAGATCCTCCTGGACCTTAACCGCGCCAAGACCCCGGTCCAGAAATTGCGCATCCTTGGAAAGATCAGGCCCAAAGACCTGGCCCCGGACGCACCCAACACCGGCGAACCGCGTACCGGACTGTCCATGGGGGAACACCAGGCCCTGACTACGGCACAGTGGAAGATCTCCCGCGAGGCCCAGGACGAACTCGCCTTCAACAGCCACCACAATCTCGCCTCCGCCTACGACCACGGCTTCTTCGATGACCTCATCACCCCTTACCGTGGCCTCAACCGCGACTCGAACCTGCGACCGGACACGTCCCTTGAGAAGCTCGCTGCGCTCAAACCGGTGTTCGGCAAGAACCTTGGATCCCAGGCCACCATGACCGCCGGCAACTCGACGCCGCTCACGGACGGCGCTTCGACGGTGCTGCTCGCCAGCGCGGAGTGGGCGGAAAGCCGTGGCCTGCCCAAGCTGGCCACCGTCGTGGACGGTGAAGCCGCCGCCGTCGACTTTGTCCATGGCAAGGACGGGCTGCTCATGGCGCCGGTATTTGCCGTCCCGCGGCTTCTGGCACGCCAAGGACTCACCTTGGAGGACATCGACTTCTTCGAAATCCACGAGGCCTTTGCCGGGACCGTGCTCAGCACCCTGGCGGCGTGGGAGGACGAAGACTTTGGCCGCACCCGACTCGGCCTGGACGGCGCGCTGGGCAAGGTGGACCGCGCAAAGCTCAACGTGAATGGATCGTCCCTCGCGGCAGGCCATCCCTTCGCGGCGACCGGGGGCAGGATTGTTGCCTCGCTGGCCAAAATGCTGCACGGAAAGGGCACGGTGGACGGTCGTCCGGCCCGCGGCCTCATCTCCGTTTGCGCCGCGGGCGGCCAGGGCGTCGTCGCCATCCTGGAAGCTGCATAGGGGACCCGATGACGGACAAATACACCCAAATCGTCAGCGGTGGGCTGGGCCGGGACGTGGCCAGGAAGCTTGGCCTGCCCCAGCCCGTCCTGTTGCGTCGCTACCAGCCCGGTGCCCCGTTGATCTCCGGTCCGGTGTTGGTCAACGGGGACAGTGCGGGCGCCGACGATCTCGCCACCACCTTGCTGGGTTGGGGCCTGGACGTCCGCCGGAATGCCTTGCCCAAAGAAAAGTTGGGCGCCATCATTTTGGTCCTCGATTCAGTGCAGCACCCTGAGGACCTGGGCAAGCCTGTCCTTGCCGTGGGTGCTTCCCTCCGGGACCTTGCACCCAGCGGCCGGGTCGTCACGGTGTCCCGGGCACCCCAGGGAACCTCGTCGCCGGCAACCGCCGCCGCCCGTCAAGGCATCGACGGCCTGCTGCGTTCCCTGGCGAAGGAGCTCCGGTCGGGGGCTACGGCCAACGGCGTCGTGCTTGCGGAGGACCTGGCCACCACCAGCCCCTCCGCCCTCGGGGCCGTCCGGTTCTTCCTGTCCGGTCGCTCGGCCTACGTCGACGGACAATTCCTTTCGGTGACCTCGGCGGCCGGTCGGCTGCCGGCCGTGGCGGACAAGCCCCTTGCAGGTAAAGTCGCCGTGGTCACCGGCGCTGCGCGGGGGATCGGTGCCGCGATCGCCCGCACCCTGCACCGGGATGGCGCGAAAGTGGTGTTGGTGGACATCCCGGCGGCCGGAGACCACCTGGCCGAGGTGGCCAACCAGGTGCACGGGACGGCGTTGCAACTGGACATAAGCCGCAGCGATGCGGGGCAGCGGATCATCGAGCACGCCGTGGAGCGACACGGCAGGCTGGACATCGTGGTGCATAATGCCGGCATCACCCGGGACCGCCTCCTCGCCAACATGGACCAGGGCCGGTGGCAGTCGGTCATTGCCGTGAACATCGCCGCGCAATTGCGGATCAATGAGGCACTCCTGGCGTCCGGGCATTTCAAGGATGCCCCGCGCATTGTCTCGGTGGCCTCTACCAGCGGCATCGCCGGCAACCGGGGCCAGACGAACTACGGTGCCTCCAAGGCCGGTGTGATCGGCATGGTGCGGTCAACCGCGCCGTTGATGGCCTCCTTTGGCGGGACCATCAACGCTGTTGCTCCGGGCTTCATCGAAACGGAGATGACCGCCCGGATGCCCCTGGCCATCAGGGAGGCGGCCCGCCGGCTGAACTCCCTCAAGCAGGGCGGCCAGCCGACGGATGTGGCCGAAGCCATCGCCTTCCTCGCGAGCGACTCTGCCGGGGGCATTTCCGGGGAGGTCCTTCGAGTCTGCGGACAGCAACTGGTGGGCGCATGATCCAGGCCCAGCCCGTCATCCTCGGGGAGTTGCCGTCGCTGTCCAAGCTCTACGTCAATGCCGCCGCCAACGCGGCCCGGAGGCGCGTCCTGGGGACCCCGCCGCGCAGGAAGCTTCCGGCCGTGAGCCATGAGGTCCGGGACGTGACGGCGGACGTTGAAAACCTCACGTCCTATCAGCATTTCCTGGGTGAAACGGCAAGCGACATCCTTCCTGCCGGGTTCGTCCACGCGCTGGCTTTCCCGGTGGCCATGAGCGTGATGAACCGTGACGACTTTCCGTTGCCACTGCTGGGGATGATCCATCTCAGGAACCATGTGGAGCAGTACAGCCCTATCCAGTTCACCCAGGCGCTGGATATCAGGGCCTGGGCGGAAAACCTCCACGGTCACCGCGCAGGTACCCAAGTGGATGTGGTGGCCGAAGTCCGTTCCCACGCTTCGGGAGTGTTGCTGTGGCGTGGCGTTTCCACTTACCTGGCCAAAGGCGTCTTCCTGCCCGGAATCGACAAGGCCGGGACGTCCAACAGTGCGGCAAAGACGGACTTCAAGCCCCCGTTTCCCACCGCTCTCTGGCAACTCGGGGTGGATACGGGACGCAGCTATGCCGCGGTATCAGGTGACTTCAACCCGATCCATTTGAGCGGTCTTTCCGCCAAGGCCCTGGGGCTGCGCGGATCGATTGCCCACGGCATGTACCTGGCGTCCAGGGCGTTGGCCGATGTGGGCGCCGTCAAGGCCGAAGCGTTCACCTGGGACGTAGCCTTCGAGGCCCCCGTGTTCCTGCCGGCGCGGGTGGCTTTGGATATCTCCACGACCCAGGCGGCATCCGGGGCTTGGGAACGCTCGGAGTACGTCGCCTGGAATCCGCGCAGCGGACGCCGCCATTTCATCGGCAGCGTTGCTGCGCCGGGCTAGGCCCCAGGGCACGACGACGGCGGCAGTCAGCAATGGTGACTGCCGCCGTCGTCGTGTATATGACAAAGCGGGATTTCGGCACATGACGCCGGTGGCAATAAATGTGAGCAAGCTCGCAAGCGGGTATTTTTGCGACAATGCCTTAAACAATCAAGGCCCGGAATTCGAAAATTCCAGGCCTTGAATTGGTGCGCGGAGGGGGACTTGAACCCCCACCCCCTTTCGAGGACTAGCACCTCAAGCTAGCGCGTCTGCCATTCCGCCACCCGCGCAGGTGGTGTCCGAAGTAACTGTTTGCGCCGTGCGGCACTTTACTTTCCTTCGAAGCAGCGAGAAAAACTCTAACATGCTTTGGGGGAACACAGAAATCGGGCAGCCGGTGCGCGGTGGTGCGGTAGAGCCCGCTCCAACGGGTGGCCCGAATGTCTGCACCCTGGCCCATCCGATGAGTAGGCTGAGGGGACACGGGACAGCACAGCGGCGGAGTCCGCGCTGCGCGTCACCGGAACCTGCAGCCCAGCCACGCAAGGAGAACTTCCATGTCTGTCATCCGTCCCGAAGACGAAGTAGTCCGGATCTGCCAGGAGCTCATTCGCATCGACTCGTCCAACTTCGGCGATGGCAGCGGACCGGGGGAACGTGCTGCCGCTGAGTACACCGCAGGCCTCATCAGCGAAGTCGGCCTCGACGTCGAGATCTTCGAATCCGAGCCTGGGCGGGCAAGCGTGGTCACCCGCATGGCCGGCGAGAATCCATCCGCGGACGCGTTGGTGGTCCATGGCCACCTGGACGTGGTTCCGGCACTGAAGGACCAGTGGAGCGTGGATCCTTTCAGCGGTGAACTTAAGGACGGCCTGATCTGGGGCCGTGGAGCGGTGGACATGAAGGACATGGACGCCATGATCCTGTCCGTGCTGCGTGATTTCGCCAGGACTGGCCGCAAGCCCAAGAGGGACATCATTTTCGCCTTTTTCGCCGACGAGGAAGCGGGCGGAACGTACGGAGCGCGCTATGCCGTGGAGCACCGCCGTGAACTGTTCGACGGTGCAACTGAAGCCATCTCCGAAGTGGGCGGTTTCTCGGCAACAATCGGTGGCCAGCGGACCTACCTCCTGCAAACAGCCGAGAAGGGTATCTCCTGGCTGCGGCTGGTAGCCCACGGCCGCGCCGGCCACGGCTCCCAGATCAACACGGACAACGCAGTGACCCGTCTCGCGGCTGCCGTCACCAGGATCGGCGAGTACACGTGGCCCATCGAGCTGACTCCCACCACGCGGCAGTTCCTGGACGGCGTCACCGAACTCACCGGAGTGGAGTTCGACCCCGACAACCCGGACATCCTCCTCAAGGAACTGGGGACCGTGGCGCGGTTCGTTGGTGCGACCCTGCAGAACACTTCCAACCCCACGTACTTGCGCTCGGGTTACAAGCACAATGTCATTCCGGAGTCCGCCGAAGCTTTCGTCGATTGCCGCACGCTGCCGGGTCAGCAGGAGTTGGTGTTCCAGACCATCAAGGAGCTCGCCGGTGAAGGCATTGACATCAGCTACGTGAACAAGGACGTGTCCTTGGAAGTCCCGTTTGCGGGGAACCTGGTGGACTCCATGATCGATGCCCTCCACTCGGAGGACCCTGGAGCGAAAGTACTGCCCTATACGCTTTCCGGTGGAACGGACAACAAGTCGTTAAGCAAAATCGGCATCACGGGCTACGGCTTTGCCCCGCTCATGCTCCCGGAGGAGCTCGATTTCACCGGCATGTTCCACGGCGTCGATGAGAGGGTTCCCGCCGAATCGTTGAAGTTCGGCGCCCGCGTCCTGAACAGGCTGCTCACCAACTACTAGGAAGGCTGAGGCAATGGTTCCCGAGGAAATCCTGCCCGACGAACTGCTCGAGCGGCTCCGGGGGCGGGCTGCGGGCTACGACAGGGACAATGCGTTCTTCCACGAAGACCTCGCGGACCTTGCCGACGCCGGTTACCTCAAGGCTTTTGTCCCGGCGTCCGACGGCGGCCTGGGCCTTGGCCTCGAAGCGGTGGCTGCGCTTCAGCGCCGGCTCGCCACGGCCGCGCCGGCCACAGCGTTGGGCGTGAACATGCACCTGGTCTGGACCGGCGTCGCGCATGTCATGAACGCAAGGGGAGACGATTCCCTGGCCTTTGTCCTCAAAGAAGCCGGAGAAGGGGAGGTCTTTGCCTTCGGGATTTCCGAAGCGGGCAATGACTCCATGCTCTTCGATTCCGGAACTGTGGCCGAGCCGTTGCCTGATGGCGGCTACCGGTTTACCGGCCGCAAGATCTTCACCAGCCTGTCCCACGGCTGGACACGGCTGGGTACCTTCGGCAAGGACTCCGATGCCCGTGATGGCGAGGGCGAACTGGTGTTCGGATTCCTGCGCCGCGAGGATCCCGGGCACCGGACCCTTGATGATTGGAACACGTTGGGCATGCGTGCCAGTGCGTCCAACAGCACCTTGCTGGAGGGTGCTGTGGTGCCGCCGGAACGGATCTTCCGGAAGCTCCCGGCAGGACCGAACCGGGATCTGCTGATCTTCGCGATTTTCGCCTGCTTCGAAACGTTGCTCGCCGCCGTCTACACCGGGCTTGCGGACCGTGCCTTCGTCCTGGGCGTGGACGCCGTGAAACGGCGCGTCTCCTCGAAGTACGGGGGACGCAGTTTTGCCCAGGATCCGGACATCCGCTGGAAGATCGCCGATGCCGCCATGGCCCTGGACGGCATCTACCCACAGCTGGCCGGCCTGGCCCGGGACGTGGACGGGTTGGTGGACCACGGTCCGCAATGGTTCCCGAAGCTGGTGGGCCTGAAATCACGGGCGACGGAGAATGCCCGCTACGTGGTTGACGTGGCCATCAGGGTGTCCGGGGGAGGGAGCTATTTCCGTGGCTCGGAGCTCGAGCGGCTCTACCGTGACGTGCTGGCCGGCATCTTCCACCCGTCCAACGACGAATCGGCGCACAATACAGTGGCCAGCGCCTGGTTGGGACCCTTGGAAAACTAGTCGGTGGGACTACACCGTTCGTTGGACGGAGTACACCTTCCGGCGAAGCCAGAAACGGCGGCCGCCGCCCATATACAGCCGGCTGCGCTCCAACTCCCACTTGCCGTACTCGGAGTGCTCAGCCAGCCGACGGCGGGCCTCCGGCAGCGAATCCTCAGGTCCAACCGTCAGGACGAGGTACTCGTACTGACGCGCATAGTCTCGTTGGCGCTCAACGGAGCCGCCTTGAAATTGTTCCTTCATCCCTCTCCATTTTGGTCCTTTTCCGGCTAACGTGAAGGCATGAGCATCGATCCGCGTGTCGCGCTGCAGTCACTGACTGCTGCCTTCGAAGAGCATCTGGCCGCTGCCTCCGCCCGGCGCGGGGAGGGTGATCCCACCGTCGAGGCGGCCTTCTTCGCCGTCGCCGATGCGTTCGAGGTTTACGAGGACGCACTCTACGAGGCCTATTCCGAGGTTACTCCCCTTCAAGTGTTCGACGAGGATGACGAGGACGGTGAAGAGGTCCTCGACGAGGACCTCGAAAGCCTGGAGGACTGAGCAACTGTCACCGGCCACCCAACGGGTGGCCGGTTTTTTTGTGCCGGTTTTGGCCTTCTTTGTGCTGCCTTGGGCCCGGATTGGCGCTGATCTCCGGCGTCGAACCACGAGCCAAGGCACGTAGTCCCAAGTAGCGCAGCTAGGTACTCGCGAGTATGCGCAAGGGGTAAACCTGCGCAAAGTTGAGTACCGACTACTGGTGCGCCCCCATTTCCCCCCGGCTTCACTGGGTTGTAGGCAATGGCAGGTCTGCAAAAGAAGGCTGACATGGTACGAGTTCCGCTCTTGCGCCAAGGCAAGGCAACAGCACCCAAGCGTGCAACCCACACCGTCGCGGCATTCCCCCTGCAACCGGCCGTTGCCACCGTCAATCCGCCGGTGTCTCCCTGGATTGACAAGTCCGTTGCTGCACAACGGACTGAAAAGGCGGGACTGGCGGCACTGGGGGCAGATGTCACCCTGGACCTCATGCCGCCAGTCACCCGCCGGCCCGCACACGCGGTGCTGCCGCGGCCCGACCGTTCAACGTGGATCCGGTTGCTGAGGAATGCCCTCCGCCTTTCCGACAGTGTTTTGGTGGCGGTCGCGGTTTTTGCCGGATACCTGCTGAACACCGATGGCTTCGCTACGGCCGCGGAGGGAACCGGATACACACGGCAAGCCATCCTGGGACTGCTCATCGGGTTGGCGTGGATTGGCGCACTGGAGGTCTACCGCACGCGGGATTCGAAGGTCCTTGGCGTCGGCCCGGAGGAATACAAGCGCGTCCTCTCGGCCAGCCTGCGGGTCTTCGGCTTCCTGGGCGTCGCCGCGGTGGTGTTCAGGATCGAGTCCGTCAGCACCTTCGTCCTTGTTTCGCTGCCCATCGGCGTTGCTGCCCTTGCGGTGAACCGGTGGGCTTTCAGGCGCTGGCTGGGCCGGCAGAAGGCCCATGGCCTGTGCCTCTCCCGAGCCATCGTGGTGGGTGAGCCGGAGGACGTCAGGTACGTCATCAAGCAAATCAACAGGAAGTCCGGAGCCCCTTACGACATTGTGGGAGCCTGCCTTCCGGGCGCACGCCGGGGAACAACCCTCGTGGTGGACGAACGCCGTGTCCCTGTTCTCTCTTCGATCTACGGGGTGGCCCGCACCGTCCGGCAGACCGGAGCCAACGCAGTGATCGTGGCAGGCCCAGTTCCGGGCGGCAACCAGTTCATCCGCGAGTTGGGGTGGCGGCTCGAGGAAGACGCTGCCGAACTGGTGCTCGCGGCAACACTGACCAACGTCGCCGGTCCCCGCATCCACTGGCGGCCGGTCGAAGGCCTCCCCCTGATGCACGTCGACATCCCGCACTATTCCGGTGGCAAGCACACCCTCAAGCGGGTCATGGACATCGCCGTCGCGGGCGCAGCCCTCCTGGTCCTGGCGCCCGTGCTGCTGGCACTGGCCCTCATAGTCCGGTCCGACAGCCCCGGTCCCGTCCTGTTCAAGCAGGAACGGATCGGAAAGCGCGGAACCACCTTCCAGATGCTCAAGTTCCGGTCCATGGTGGTGGACGCCGAGGCCCGGTTGGAAGAACTCAGCACCAAGGACCAAGGAGCCGGCGTGCTGTTCAAGATCAAGGGCGACCCCAGGATCACCAAATGCGGACGCTGGATGCGGAAGTACTCCCTGGACGAACTGCCGCAGTTCTGGAACGTCCTGATGGGCACCATGAGCCTGGTGGGCCCCCGCCCGCCCTTGCTCCGCGAAGTTAACGGCTATGAGCAGCACACCCACCGCAGGCTACTGATCAAGCCGGGCATCACCGGCCTGTGGCAAATCAATGGACGGTCCGACCTCCCATGGGACGAAGCTGTCCGCCTGGACCTCTATTACGTCGAGAACTGGTCCATCGCGGGGGACCTCATGATCATGTGGCGGACCTTCCGGGCCATGACCCGGCCCGCCGGAGCCTACTAAACCCTTTCAACCCAGTCACCCTCACAGAATCCGAGTGGAAAATGAGCATAGGAACCATTCCATCAGGCCAACTGAATGGCCACGGGCTGCGCCCGAAACTGCGGATCGCCGTGGTGGGCGCGGGCTATTGGGGACCCAACCTGGCAAGGAACCTCAAAGCGAGCCCGGACTGGGAACTCGTGGCCATCTGCGACCTTGACGTGGAGCGGGGACTCCGCCTGGCGGAAACGGTGGGTGGGGTGGCCGTCGTCGAATCCCTCGACGAACTGTTGGACACCTACAACCTCGACGCCGTAGCCGTGGCGACGCCGGCCCACACCCACCACGGAGTGGTGATGACCGCCCTGCGGGCAGGCAAGCATGTACTGGTGGAGAAACCGCTGGCAGACAGCAGGGCAAAAGGCCTCGAAATGGTCGAGGAAGCCAAAGCCCGCGGCTTGGTCCTGATGGCCGACCACACCTACTGCTTTACCCCGGCGGTCCTGAAAATCCAGGAGCTGGTCAGCAGCGGCGCTTTGGGCGACATCCTGTACGTCGACTCGGTGCGTATCAACCTTGGCCTGGTCCAGCCCGATGTGAACGTGTTCTGGGACCTTGCCCCGCACGATCTGTCCATCCTGGATTTCATCCTCCCCGGCGGACTGCACCCGACGGAGATCTCCGCGCACGGAGCCGATCCACTCGGAACCGGGCGTGACTGCGTAGGCCACCTCACCTTCGGGTTGCCCAACGACGCCATGGTCCACATCCATGTGAACTGGCTCAGTCCCACGAAGATCAGGCAAATGATCATCGGCGGTTCGAAGAGGACGCTGGTATGGGATGACCTGAATCCCCAGCAGCGGCTCAGCGTCTACGACCGCGGCGTCAGCCTGGAACACCAGCCCCGCTCTGCCGCGGACAAGAAAGCGACCGCCATTTCCTACCGCCTGGGAGACACATGGTCCCCGGCCCTCCAGGAACGGGAACCCTTGACCCAGGTAGTGGCCGAGCTGGCCTCGTCCATCCGCAACCACTCGACTCCGCGAACCAGCGGCGAGTCCGGACTGCGCGTCCTGTCAGTCCTGGAAGCCGTCACCCAAAGCCTCGGCACCGACGGTCATGCGGCCGTTGTGGCGGGGAACGAAGTTTCCCTCCAGGTTGCCCAATGAACGCCCTCCTCGGCGCCACCGTCCTGGTCACGGGCGGGGCCGGCACCATCGGGTCCACCCTCGTGGATCAGTTGCTCGACGCCGGAGTGGCCCACGTGGACATCCTGGACAACCTGGTACGCGGCCGCAAAGCCAACCTTGACGATGCCATGGCCTCAGGACGTGTCCGTTTGATCGAGGGGGATATCCGCGAGCGCGACCTGGTCCACGATGTGACGATCGGCAAGGACCTGGTGTTTCATCAGGCGGCCATCCGCATCACCCAGTGCGCGGAAGAACCACGGCTCGCGCTGGAAGTACTGGTGGACGGGACGTTCACTGTCCTTGAAGCGGCCGTCCAGCACAAAGTAGGAAAGCTCATCGCGGCTTCCAGTGCGTCGGTTTACGGCATGGCAGAGGAATTTCCCACGACGGAACGCCACCACCACCACAACAACGACACCTTCTACGGCGCTGCCAAGTCGTTCAACGAAGGCATGGCCAGGAGTTTCCGGGCCATGTCCGGCCTGGACTACGTGCTGCTGCGCTACTTCAACGTCTATGGTCCCCGCATGGACGTCCACGGACTCTATACCGAGGTGCTGGTCCGCTGGATGGAGAGGATCGTTGATGGTCTTCCTCCGCTGATCTTCGGAAACGGTGAGCAGACCATGGACTTCGTGCACACGGCAGATGTGGCCCGGGCCAATGTCCTTGCAGCTGCGAGCCCCGTGAATGAGGGCGTGTACAACGTGGCCAGCGGTACGGAGACCAGCCTCGCTGACCTCGCCCGTACCCTGCTGCACGTCATGGATTCGCCTTTGCACCTGGAGCATGGGCCGGAACGGGCAGTGAACGGAGTTGTCCGCCGGCTGGCTGACACCACCCTTGCCCGGCGGGATCTGGGCTTTGAGGCCGCGGTGGGATTGGAGGACGGATTGCGTTCCCTCGTTGATTGGTGGAGGCCCCTCCGGGAGGAAATCGCCGCAGCCAGGTCCGCCACCCGGCCGGCAGTGCCTGCGGCAGGTGCACTATGACCCTGTCAGAGACCTCGCTGGCGCGTATCGACGTCATGAAGCCGTGGCTTGGAGCCGAAGAGGCCCAGGCCGTGGCGGAGGTCATCGCATCGGGCTGGGTTGCCCAGGGACCGAAGGTGCGCCAGTTCGAGGAAGCTTTCGCTGTGGAACAGCAGGCGGCTTATGCCGTTGCCGTCTCGAGCTGCACGTCCGCCCTGCATCTGGCTTTGGCCGTTGCCGGTGTTGGTCCCGGCGATGACGTGGTTGTGCCGTCCTTTTCCTTCATCGCCACTGCGAACGCGCCCACGTACGTGGGCGCACGGCCGGTGTTCGCCGACGTCGACCGCGTCACCGGCTGCGTGACGGCCGAAACCGTGGCCGCCGCGCTTACTCCTGCCACCCGGGCCGTGATCGCCGTGGACCAGGGTGGTGTGCCGGTGGACCTGGAACCCATCCGTGAGCTGTGTGATCCTTTGGGCATCGCGGTGGTGGAAGATGCGGCGTGCGCCATCGGGTCGCGCTACCGCGGGCGGCCGGTGGGTGCCGGTGCGGACGTGGCTGCATGGTCCTTCCACCCCCGCAAGATCCTCACCACAGGAGAGGGTGGCATGCTCTCGACGTCCCGGAAGGACTTCGGCGACCGTGCCCGCAGGCTCCGCGAACATGCCATGAGCGTTTCTGCCGCCGACCGGCATGCAAGCGTCCTGGCCCCGGCCGAGGAGTACCTCGAAGTTGGCTTCAATTACCGCATGACAGACCTTCAGGCCGCCGTCGGACTCGTGCAGTTGGGCCGGCTGGCCCAAGCCGTACGGCGGCGTCGTGAAATGGCCGCCAATTACGCTGAAGCGTTTGCCGGTGTGGAAGGACTGCGGCTCGTGGAGGATCCCGTGTACGGGGCGGGCAATTACCAGTCGTGCTGGCTGGAAATCGGTGACGCTTTCCCGTTGGGACGCGACCAGCTGATGGTCCGCCTGGCGGAGGACGGAATTTCGGCCCGCCGCGGCATCATGGCCGCGCACCGCCAGCCCGCCTATGCCGGGAGGGATACCGGCAGCGCAGCCCTCGACGCCACGGAATGGCTCACGGACCACACGTTGATCCTGCCCCTGTACCATCAGCTCACGCTCGCCGACCAGGTCCGCGTCATTGATTCCGTGCTCAGGGCGGCAGGGCGGGGACGATGAGCGAGTTGCTCCTGATCGCTGCAAGCGGCCTGGCCCGGGAAGTCCTGGCCATGGTCCGCACCAGCGGGCCGTTCGACGTCATCGGCATACTTGACGACGACGAAGACAAGCTCGGACGTGTTGTGGATGGAGCCCACGTACTCGGTCCCATCCGCGACGCCCTGAAATTCCCGCATGCACTACTGCTGGTCTGCATCGGATCGGGCAGCGGCAGGGAAAGCGTCGTCATGCGGCTTCGGGCGCTTGGGCTGTCCGAGGACCGTTACGCGACCGCCGTCGATCCCTCCGCCCATGTTCCGGAAGGGTGCCGCATTGGCCCCGGCAGCATCATCCTGGCGCACGTCACGATGACTGCTTCGGTGACCCTCGGCAGCCACGTCGTGGCCATGCCCGGAGTGACGTTCACGCACGATGATGTTGTGAGCGACTTCGCGACGTTCGCCGCGGGCGTGTCCCTGGGCGGGAACGTCCACATCGGCAGGTCAGCGTACATCGGAATGAACGCCAGCGTCCGCGAGCGCCGCACGGTTGGCGCCGGTGCCACCATTGGCATGGGTGCCGCCGTTCTGAGCGACGTTCCCGAGGATGAGACGTGGGCGGGTGTTCCTGCACGGATCATCCGGCGCGGCAACTACCCCGCGCTGGAGGGCATCCTGTGACTCTCCAGAAGCACGTGGCGACCCAACGCCGGCCAACGCCTTCAAGGGCCTTTGCGCTGAGCGTCATCAATGCGTTCGTCACGCGCCTGGGGACCATTGGGATTGGCATTGCCCTGGCCCGTTTGCTGGGACCGGAGGAGTTCGGTACGTACGCGGTGGCGTTCGTCGCCCTGATCGCCGTGTTGAGCTTCAACGAGTTGGGGGTGAGCCTGGCCATTGTCCGGTGGCCCGGGGACCCAAAGCATATCGCTGCTACGGTGACCACGATTTCCACGGCGTGCAGTGTTGTTCTCTTCGCTGCGTCCTATGTGGCTGCCCCGTACTTTGCTGCTGCCATGGGCAACGAGGCCGCCACGGATGTTGTCCGGCTGCTTGCCACCTGCATCGTCTTCAATGGCCTCGTGGCCACCCCCGCTGCCCTCCTGCAAAGAAACTTCCGTCAAGGGCAGCGGATGGCCATCGACCAGGTGAACGTGTGGCTCGGTGCGGGTGTTTCGCTGGTCCTGGTCATAGCCGGCATGGGGGCCATGAGCCTTGCCGTCGGCCGGGTGGCAGCAAGCATTGTGTCTGCCGTGCTCTTCGTCGTTTTTTCGCCGTTGCCTTACCGCTTCGGTTTTTCCCGTAAGGCGGCCCGCGAGCTGTTGTCGTTCGGGCTGCCGCTGGCAGGGGCGAGCCTGGTGGTTTTCAGCGTCGGCTACGTGGACCAGCTGGTGGCAGGCAAGATGCTGGGACCCGTGACGCTGGGACTCTACGTGATGGCGTTCAACATGGCCGGTTGGCCCGCGGCATTGTTGTCACAGCCCCTCAGGAGCGTCGCCCCGGCCATGTTTGCCCGCTTGCAGGACAATCCGGAAGATATGCGGGCCGCGCTGCTTTCCTTGCTCGGTGCATTGTCCGCGGTGCTCCTTCCGGTCTGCGCGGTGATGATGGGCTGCGCTGTCGCGTTGGTGACCTTGGTCTACGGGGATGCCTGGTCCTTGGCGGGCCTGGCCCTGGTATGGCTTGCACCGTTGACGGCACTGCGCATCCTTCACGAGCTGCTCTATGACTACCTCGTGGTGGTTGGCCTCTCCATGTCGATCTTCAGTGTCCAACTGGTGGCGCTGCTGGCATTGGTTCCAGGACTGATTGCCGGGGCCGCGCTTGGCGGGATGCCCGGCCTGGCCATGGCTCCGGCAGGGGTGGCCCTGCTGGTGACCACTCCCATGTATCTGAGGACCCTGCGCCGGGCGAACGTCGCCATGAAGGACCTGGCGGCCCGTGTTGCCGTTCCGCTCGCGCTGGCCGCCGTCACCGGTTACGCATCGTGGCTCGTGTCCCAGGCGCTGCACTCACCCTTGCCGGCTGTCCTTGCTTCCACCGGCATTGGACTCGTGGCCATGGGGGCCGCCCTCGCCCTGAGGCGCTCCGACGTCGCCGAAATCCGGCGCTGGGGCCGTGGCCGCGAGGAGGTGGCCCCATGAGGATCGTTGTCTACCCCCACGACCTTGGCCTCGGCGGCAGCCAACTGAACGCCATCGAACTGGGCGCCGCCGTCCAGGCGCTGGGACACGAAGTGATGCTGTTCGGACAGCCCGGCCCCTTGGTTCGCAGGGCCAGGGAACTGGGCCTCGAGTACATCCAGGCTCCAGTACCGGGGAAACGTCCCTCTCCGGCCGTGGTCCGGGCACTGGGACGCCTGGTCCGCGAGCGCGGCGTCGACATCATCCACGGCTATGAATGGCCCCCCGCCTTGGAATGCCTCGCCGCCAGCAAAATCGCGGGCGGTTCCGCCGTCGCCACCGTCATGTCCATGGCGGTTGCACCCTTCATCCCGTATTCCATGCCCCTGATGGTGGGAACAGAGCAGATCCGCCGCCATGAAGAGAAGGCTGGCCGGGGAATGGTCCGCCTGATGGAACCACCTGTGGATACTGCAGCCAACGTTCCGGATACGGGCGCTGCCACAGACGAATTCCGGGCAAGGTGGGGGCTGGCGGACGCGGCCATGCACGTTGTCTGTGTTTCGCGCCTGGCCCACGAACTGAAGCTGGAGGGAATTCTCGCGGCCATGGACGCCGTGGCGGATCTTTCCCGCGCAGGAGACGTGCGTCTGGTAGTTGTGGGATCCGGGCCTGCCGAGGCAACCGTCCGCGCACGGGCCGAACGGATCAATGCCGGGGCCGGACGCACTGTGGTTGTCCTGACCGGGGAAATCGAGGACCCACGTCCCGCCTACGGCATAGCCGACGTGGTCTTGGGAATGGGCGGCTCAGCCTTGCGGGGCATGGCGTTCGCCAAACCCCTGGTGGTCCAGGGCGAAGAGGGCTTTTGGGAGCTCCTCACGCCGGAATCGCTGCCAACCTTCCTGTGGCAGGGCTGGTACGGCGCAGGGCCCGGGAGTTCCGGGCAGGGAAGCGGGGCACTCACCGCCATCCTGGCCCGCCTGCTTGATGACCAGGGGCTGCGCATCGCCCTGGGAAGCTACGGCCGGCGCCTGGTTGTGGAACGTTTCTCCCTGGAGCACTCCGCACAACGGCAACTTGACCTCTACACGGAAGTTACCGGGTCACCGCAGCGGCCGCCTGCGCTGGCACCGGCCGAGGCGACGGCCCTGGCACGATATGCCGCCTACATTGCGCGACGCCGCTGGCTCCGGCTCCGCGGCAGGGCCGCCCTGGATGATTTCAATTCCCGCCCCGTGGCGTCCTCGCCACGTCCGGCCTGGAACCCCGCTGAGGTCCGGCCATGACGCAGACCATCATGTACATTTCCGGAGGTCGCTGGGACGGCATCGCCGGCACGGACCGGCTCCTCGCCGAGGCGCTCGCAGCACGAGGCGATGTGTTGTGGGCGGACCAGCCAGTCTCCGTCCACCGCTACGCCGACGTCCGCCGCCACGCGTTCAGGAGCCTCAACGGTGTTCCCGAACAGGTGGCACCGTCCATCAACCGGCTCCGCCTCCCTGCACTTCCCGGCTTCAGCCGCCCCCTGGTCCGGCGAAGCACCGAAGCACTGGCCATAAGGGCGCTGGCGTCCGCCGCGCAGAAGGCGGACATCGCCGTCGTCGTCAATTCCTCCCCGGTGGTGCCGTTCCCTGCAACCATCAGGGCTCCCCGGCTTCTCCACCTCACTGACGACTGGCTGGCGGCAGCGGACCTCCTTGGCTTGTCGCGCCGCCATGTGGAACGGGTCCTGCGGGCCAACTGCGCCATGGCAGATGTGGTCACCGCGGTCTCGCCAGGCCTGGCCGAAAAAATGACCGCGCTCGCTGGCCGCACAGTGGAACTGCTGCCCAATGGTTGCCGAACCCCGGCGGCAGGGGACCCGGACGCCGTGGTGCGGCCCGTTGCCGCCCTGGTGGGGCAACTGAACGAACGGCTGGACAAGGACATCCTCACCGAACTGGGCCATGCCGCAGTGCCCCTGGTGGTGGTGGGACCCCGGACCGAACGTGATCCGGGGATGGCACGGTTCCTGGATGGCTTCCTGGCCCTGCCGTCGGTGGATTGGCGCGGTGCAGTCCCCGCCGAAGAGGTGGCCCGGATCCTCCAAACAGTCGCGGTGGGCCTGACCCCGTACAGCGTTTCGGAGTTCAATACGTCAAGTTTTCCCTTGAAGACCCTCGAATACCTTGCATCAGGTGTTCCCGTGGTTGCGACGGACCTGCCCGCCACACGGTGGGTTGGGGGATTGTCCGTCGCCATCGCCGGGACACCAAGGGAATTCGTGGATCTTGTGCGTTCCAGGATCGTTGACCCGCCCGGCCCTGTGCGGCGGCTGGCGATCCAGGACTCGGCCCTCGCGCACACGTGGGATGTCAGGGCAGAACAGCTGCTTTCCCTTGTGGGCAAGCATCAAACCACGGAGTCGGGCAGCACACGCGGATCCCGTCATGTTGGGAGCAAATGATGCAATTTCGTACCGTCATAGCGAGCATAATCCGGCGGTGGTACGTGCTGGTCGCCGGCATCCTGGTCACCGGGCTGTTGTGCGTGGCCATCCAGATGAACGCCCCGGACAAGTTCAAAGCCCAAGCCAGCCTGGTGCTGATGCCCTCCAGCCAAAGCATCGGCAGCGCGGGCAACCCCTACCTCTACCTGGGAGGCATGAGCGAGGCACTGGACATCCTGATCCGCAAACTCTCCTCGCAGCCGGTCAAGGAGCGCGTCCTGGCGAACTTCGGCACGGCCACGTACACGGCCGAACCGGACCGCGGCACCAACGGCGCCATCCTGGTCATCACGGCAAATGCTGACTCACCGGAACAGACCATGTCCCTCCTCAAGGCCGTGATGGAGGAAACCCCGCGCTCCCTCAACGAGATGCAGGAAGCACTCAATGTCGCCGTTCCGGCCAGGATCACCACCATGAACCTGCTGGTGGACCGGCAGGCCGTGCCGGAGGTGAAAGCCCGGACCCAGCTGGTGTTGGTAGCAGGCGCCGGTGGCGTCGCCGTGACCCTGGTGATCGCCGTCCTCCTGGACGGGTTGCTCCTGACCCGGCGCCGCCGCAAGCTCGCAGCAGAGCAGGAAATCACCGTGGACCCCTTGGCCGCCTCGCCGGTGAGATCCCGTAACCGGAACAAGACCCAGGCCACCACGGAACCTGAAGCTGACGGCGTCCTGCCCTTGTCTTCCGGACCAAGTTAGCCATGACGGCGGCTACATTCCTCGGGATCCTCCTGCGCCGTTGGTACGTAGTAGCCATAGGCCTGGTGCTGGGCCTGGCTGCATTGGGCGCCATCAGATCCTCCGAGCCCGTTTTCTGGACCGAGGCAGATGTCACCTTCCTCGCCCCGGAACGGGAACCTGCCTATTGGATCTCAGGGGGCAGCGCCATGACGTTGGTGGAGTTCGCGGACATGGTCAAGCGCCGGGTCAACCAGGATTCTGCTGCCGTGGACCTGGTCCTGACGAGCGGAACACTGTACGGCGCAGGAGTCCAGCAGGGCTACTCCGTTACCTTGCCCAACAATGGTGGCCAGTGGAACAAGACCTTCAGCCAGCCCGTGCTCAAAGTGCAGGTTGTGGATTCGAGCGCGGAGAAGGTGAACCAGGTGCTGGCGAACGTCCTTGACCGGATCAACGACGCTACCGTCGCGCTGCAATCCGAAGCCAAGGTCAAAGGGGACCTCATCTCCACCCAGACCACTCCGTCCAAATCGGAGGTGGTCTTCGGCGGTGGAACTCCGGTCACGCGGCTCAAAGGAGCGGTGGTGCTCGAGGCGCTCTGCCTGGCGGTCACGTCCGTGGCCACCATCTACATTGACCGCATCATGGTCCGCCGCCGCCAGAGCAAGATGCAACCAAGGGAGGTGTCCGATGCCAAGGCCCGGGTCTGAGCGGAACACGCTGCTTGCCAACCCCACACCCCTCGAACCCGCTGAACGCAGGGACGTCTCATCGTTCGTCATCGTCTACCTGCTACTCACCTGTGCCATCCCTTCCAACCTGACACTCACCGCCTTGGGGTCCGTGGGCAGGCCCAGCACCCTGTGCGGGCTCCTGGCCTTCGCGTGGTGGTTGCTGTACCAACTGCAGCGCACCACCCCAAGCCGTGCTGGAACGCAAATGGTCCGCAACGCCATGGCCGTTTTCCTGGCCATGGCGTTGGCCAGCTACGCCCTGGCCATGCTCCACGGAGTCCCCGCACCCGAAACGAGCCCGGCCGACAGCGGCATCATCCGCCTGACGAGCTGGGCGGGCATCTTCTTGCTGATCAACGATGGCCTGGCCAGTCGCCGAACCCTGATGAAGGTCCTCCGCGCCCTGGTCCTGGTGGGAACAGGAACAGCACTGCTGGGCCTCCTGCAGTTTGCCACAGGCCAGTCGCTGGTGGACTGGATCAGCTTGCCCGGGTTCAGCGCCGCCTCGGAGCTCACCGGCGTACAGTCCAGGGGTGGCTTCGTCCGCGCGGCCGGCATGGCCAGCCACCCCCTGGAGTACGGCGTCGTCCTGGTGGCCTCCCTCCCCGTAGCCATCGCATTCGCCGTGACCGACAGGCACCGGGGATGGCTCCTCAGATGGTCACCGGCAGCGATCATCTCTGCCGCAGCCGTCCTCTCGGTGTCCCGTTCAGCGCTCACAGCCTTCGCCGTCGCTATCGTCGCTCTGGTTCCGTCATGGCCCAAAAAGATCCGACGCCGGGCGATCCTCCTGGCCGTCGTCCTGGCCGGCGCCCTGTACGTCCTGACTCCCGGCATGCTGGGTACCCTTCGCGGACTCTTCACGGTGGGAACCGAGGACCCGAGCATCAGCTCCCGCACCAGCGCCTACAGCACTGCGTTCGGGATGCTGGCCAACAACCCAATCGTCGGCCGGGGGTTCGGAACGTTCCTGCCCGATTACGTGATCGTGGATAACCAGTACCTTGGCACCCTCGTGGAACTTGGAGTCCTCGGCCTCCTGGCCTTCCTTGGGGTCATCGCCTGCGCGCTCGCCGCCACCTGGCGGGCCAGGAAACTCGCCACGGATCCCGCCGCCCAACAGCTCTCCCAAGCGGTCCTGGCATCAGTAGCAGCAATCGCGGTCACCTTCGCCTTCTTCGATGGATTGTCCTTCGCCATGTCCGCCAGCGTACTGTTCTTCATGCTCGGAATCTCCGGAGCGCTGTGGCGGCTGGCCCGCACGGACGCAGCCCTCGAACCCACTCCACACTGACCACCGGGAATCGGGGAACCATGAACCGCAGGTCCGCGGCAATACTCGGAGCGCTGGCACTGCTCTGCCTCCTGGCAGGTGCCACCATCAGCGGGGGAGCACCCCTCGCGGGCACGGCGCCACAACCTGAACCAACACACCCGGCGGGCACTGCACTGCGCCCTGTCGACGGCGGACCGGGCTTCTACGGACAATTCCGCAACCCATTGCCTACCGATCCGGGCTACTTTCCCGTGGGTGTCTGGTTCGAAAGTGCCTTGGAAAAGGACTATGTGGCCAAGGACCTCGCGGCGGGACTCAACACGTACGTCGTGCTCACACCGGACTCCGACATGGAACTCATCAAGTCCTCCGGAATGTACGCCATACCCACCTACCCGGCCGGGACAGCCTCAGGCTTCGCGTTGGGTGACGAAGTGGACATGTGGGCCGGCGGCGGTGACGGCGCGTGGAGCGGCAAATACCCAGGGGAGGGCACCATCTGCGTTCCCGAACAAGCCAAATGCGGCTACACGGTCCAGGGCCAACTGCGCGCCGCCGCGCCGCCAGGCACCATGGTCTACGCCAACTATGGCAAGGGCGTCACTTTCTGGCTGTCCGACGAACAATCCCAACGGTTCATCCGGCAGTACCAGGACCTCGTCTCGGCAGACAACTACTGGTTCACGGACCCCAACATCTGCGCCAAGACCGAAGGCGGCGCCATCAACGGCTACCTCCGGGACCTCACCCCCGCAGAATGCCGGCTCGCGGCCAATTACGGGTGGACGGTGGAGCGCATCCGCCAACTCACGGGAGGCAACCAACCCGTATGGGCTTTCGTCGAGGCAGGCCACCCGTTCGAGGACTCACCAGCCGCTGCCACCATTACTGGTCCCCAACTGCGTGCGGCCGTATGGAGCAGCCTCATCCACGGTGCCCGCGGAATCGTGTACTTCAACCACAGCTTTGGCGGGGACTGTGTGACCCAGCACGTGCTTCGTGACTGCCCCGGCGACGTCCGGCCTGCGGTCACGGCAGTGAACCACCAGATCAAGCAGCTCGCCCCCGTGCTGAACGCCCCGTTCCTGGATGGTGCCGCCACCGCATCCGGTCCCGTGGATGTCGCGACGAAACTCCACAACGGGCAGGTCTACGTCTTCTCCGGTGCCAACACCCAGGCCGCAGGCCAAGCCACCTTCCACCTCGCCTGCGGCGGCAGCACCGCCGTCGTGATCGATGAAAACCGCACCCTTCCCGTCACTGACGGAACGTTCACCGACAGTTTCGCCGACGGCAACGCGGTCCACCTCTACCGCATTGAAGGAGGCACCAGCTGCGGCTGGTGACCTAGCGGCTGCTGTTGTCCCTCTCCCAGGCCACCGCCGGGGTGCCCGGGCGTAGTGCACGACGGCGGCCCGCACCTGCGAAGGCCGCATACACCAACGCGTCGAAGGCCGTCAGCGGACCACGGACCGATTCCACCAACTGCCGCAGCGTCCTGGAAGCCGAGGCATCACCGGAAACCGCATCCTGCTGGGCGTTACCCGAGGACGTACGCCGCAGGACGGCCATCAAGGCAGACGGGGAACGGGGGGTCCGAACCACCACCGGTTCCGTGTCCAGGACGGCCTTCTCCTCTGCCGTGAACAACCTGTCAACGTAGTAGTCGTCGCCACTCAGCGGCGGAAAGGTCCCCAAGCGGGCGTGTCCCGCCTCGCTGAGCGCATAGGCCCCCGCACCCCACAAGCCCTCCGAGTTCCCGGGGATCCTGGTCCTGGCCCGGTAATAGGCGCGGACAAGGAACGTTGCACCCGTGGTGTCGTACCGGTAGGCGGGGCGCCCGGCAAGGAGACTACCCTCCGTCAGCGCCGAGAACACCGCAGCCAGGGCACCGGCCGTCACTTCTATGTCGGCATCCAGGTACAGCCGTGGCCACAGCTGCGCAGCCCCATCAGCGGTATTCAAAGCCGCCACCTTCGAAGCTGCCTCCACCTCGATGACACGCACGCCGTCGTAAGTCGCCGCAATGGCCTCCGTCCCATCCGTACACCCATTGCAGGCAACAATCACCTCCACGGTGCCCCAAGCCAGCACCTCCCGCAACGAATCCAGCGTCCGCCCAATCACCGCGGCCTCATTGTGCGCCGGAATAATCACCGAGCCCACCGGGCGAACAACCGGTCCCGGCTTCGGGTAGGCTCCCGCATGGGGCAAAGAGGCCCAACGCCTGCGGCTCAGCAACGCCACAGCGGCCTCCCGGTGACCGGGTTTCCCGAGGCGCGCAATCTCCGAGCCCAGCACCGCCAGCCGGAAAGCCCCCGAACGCCCACGGCCCAGATGCTTCTCCGCATACCGCACCCGGTTGACCGACATCAGGGCCGACAACTGCGCAGACGAACCCGACCCGCCACGCTCGTGCCACATCCTGGCAGACGGCTCAAACCAAATCGGGAAGCCCAACTCCCTGACCCGCCGGCAAAAGTCTGTTTCCTCCGAGTAGAGGAAGAACTGTTCGTCCCACTCGCCCACGGCCTCGGCCACCCTCGCATCGATCAGCAAGGCCGCACCCGTTGCCCACTCCACAGCGTGGGCATACTTGTAGCTCTCTGCATCAAAGTCCATCTCGGACAACCATCCGGGCCGTCCGGGCAGACGGCTTCCCATGGCCGCGTCGCCCAGCGCTCGCAGGATGCTGGGTTCGCGCCGCAAAGAGGGATAGACGCTACCGTCGTCATCGAGGAGAACAGGTACCACCGCACCGGCGCCCGATGCCGTCATGCGGCGCCGCAGCGCAGCCACCGCGCCCCGTTCCACGCGCAGGTCGGGGTTGAGAATGAGGAAGGCACCAGCCGGACCAGCGGCCCGGAGCCCCACGTTGATTCCACCGGCATACCCCAGGTTGCCGCCCGTGCTCTTGGCAATCACATCGGGATGGTCCGCCAGGGCTGCCATGGTGTCGCCGTTTGGTGAGTTGTCCGCCACCACTACCTTGAGCGTCTGGGTTGCCGTTTCGGCCCGGAGGCTTTCGATGAGCGGGCCAATATCATCGGCGTTGTTGTAGGTCACCACCACGACGGTGATGTCCGCTTGGTCTTCCGCCGAAGCGAAGGTGCCCGGCGCCTGGAGTGGCGCGTGCGCAGGTTGTCCCACCGCGCGGGTCATCCCGGACGCGGCGGACAGTCCACTGTCCCGCCGCAGGTGGAGGTAGGCCTCGGGGCCGTCCACGAGGTAGCGGTGGGCCAGCCGGCGGGGCTCGAGCATGAGGCGCCATGCCCATTCGAAGCCATGTCCGGCCACCCAGGCCGGTGCCCTCGTGATGCGGCCGGCAAGGAAGTCCACCACGGCGCCGAACGCCAGAAGGACCTTGGCTCCTGTCAGATGGCCGTACTCGGTGATCCACAGTTCCTGGCGGGGTTTGCCCAATCCCACCACCAGGAGGTCTGCGTCGCTGGCAGCTATCTCACCGGCCAGTCGCCTCGATGCCTGCGGATCGCTGATCTCGGACCGTTCCGGGGACCACCAGCCAGCGATGGCCAGTCCCGGACGATCCGCGGCGAACCGCTGGCGGATCAGCTGCTGGGCCTGCCCTGACCCACCGAGGAAGCCCACGCGCAATCCGCGTCTCTCTGCTTCGTCGAGGAGGGGTCCAACCAGGTCGCTGCCCGCCAGCCGTGGCCACGGCTTGCCGGTGAGGCGCTCCGCTTCCACGGCAAGGGGAGCGCCATCGATGAGGGTGAGCCACTCAATCGCGGGGCCGGCCATCGTTCCTGCCCAACGGCTTCCCGTGCCGAAGTGCCGGATGTGGTCCAGGTTCGCTGAGCACACACCGAGGGGCGGTGTTCCCAGGTGTGTGGCGCGGTCCATGATGAAGCGGACGGCCTCCGGGAACTCCATGAGCCGGACCGAGGAGCCGCCGAGACAAAGCTCCTTGGCTTGGGCCGCCTGTGGCGCTGCTGGAGGGTGGTAACTCAGCCGTCCGGCGAGGTCGTGGAAAAGGCCCCCGATGGGGAAGGTCTTTGACTGCAGCATTATCGGCTCTCCAGACGCAAGGTCTCGCTCGGGTCCAACTCAAGGCATGGACAATTGACCGGCGATCCCTGGCCGCTGCACTGCCTTGGATCGCCGCGGGCAACTGGTGCTGCCCGTACTTGCTTGAGTTGTCTCCCGGCCCCGTCTGATCGAGGTTGCCGTACGGCCACTGTAGGACGTTTTGTGCCGCAGGGCTAGGGTTTCAGGTCCTGCAGGTACTCCTTGAGCCGGACGTGTGCCTCCGGGGGCACGAATCCGGCCGCCTTGATCCTGCCAAGATCCAGCACGCTTCGTCGCGGACGGGCCGCCATGCCGGGTTTGGCGTACTCTTCGGCGCTCACCGGGGTCACCAGCCCGGGATCCACGCCGCTGAGGCGGTAGACGTCCCGCGCGATGTCCGCCCACGATTGCACCGGCCCGTCGTTGCTGACGTTGTACGTTCCATACGGAGCGCCGGTGCCCAGCAAGTGCCTGATCGCCGCCGCGATGTCCTCGGCAAACGTCAGGCGCCCCCACTGATCGTCGACGACGGACGGTCCTGCACCGCGTCCGGCCAGCGCGGCCATGGTGCGCACGAAGTTCTTTCCATCGCCTACCACCCAGCTGCTCCGGAGGATGTAGTGCTTCGGTGCCACAGCAGCGGCCGCATCGCCCGCGGCCTTGCTCTGCCCGTAGACGCCGAGGGGACTGGGTTGCTCGTCCTCGCCGTGGATCTCCGCCGTGCCGTCGAAGACGTAGTCGCTGGAGACGTGCACCAAGGTCAGTGAATGGTCGACGGCGGTCCTCGCCAGGTTCGACACCGCACCGGCATTGACCTGCCAGGCCGCAGTCCGGCCCGCCGGGGTTTCGGCGGCGTCGACGGCGGTGTAGGCGGCGGCGTTGATGACCGTGGCGTACTTCCGCCAATCGGCCCGGTCAAAGGAGCTGCCATCCGTGACATCAAAGTCCGCCCGGTCAAAGAAGTCCACGGTGTCCAGATGCGCGAAGACCTTCCGCAAGGCGGACCCCAGTTGGCCGTTGGCGCCCAGAACCATGGTCCGGAGCGGCTTCATGGGAGCAACCTGGGCCAAGGATGGGTGCTGTTGGTCCTGGGTGGACATGGTGGCTTCGGCCAAGGGGATCGGCCACGGCACAGCAGCGGTGGCGTCGGCCAGGTTCAGGAACGTGTAGTCGGCCTGGGCTTCGGAGCTCCAGTGGTCGTTGACCAGATACGTGTACGCCGTGTTGTCGTCAAGGGTTTGGAAGGCGTTGCCCACGCCCCGCGGGACGAAGACGGCCTCGCCGGGACCCATTTCGGTGAAAAACACCGTGCCGAATCCCGGACCGCTCCTCAGGTCCACCCACGCTCCGAAGATCCTGCCGGAAGCTACCGAAATGAACTTGTCCCACGGCTCGGCATGGATTCCCCGCGTCGTACCGCGTCGGGCATTGAATGAGATGTTGTTTTGCACGGGCCCGAAGTCGGGCAGGCCCAGGGCGCCCATTGTCCTGCGGTTCCAGTTCTCCTTGAACCAGCCTCTTTCGTCTGCGTGCACCGGCAGGTCGAAGAGCAGTAAACCGCGGATCGGGGTGGACCGGGACGTCAACTCTTTGGGTGTCGGCATCGGCGCTAGTGACCTTGCCCTGCGTACTTCACTTCAGTTTCGGCTTTTTGCGGCCGCCACCAGTCCTCGTTCTCCTGGTACCACTGCACTGTAGCCGCCAGTCCGGCGTCGAAATCTTCGAACAGCGGCCGCCACCCGAGCTCGCGTCGCAACTTGGTGGAGTCTATGGCGTAGCGCAGGTCGTGGCCTGGGCGGTCCGTGACGAGGTCGTAGGCATCGGATGGTTGGCCCATCAGGTGGAGCAGTTTCTCCACCACCGTGCGGTTGGACTGTTCCCCGTCGGCGCCGATCAAGTACGTCTCACCAATGCGGCCGCGTTCCAGGATGGCCGCCACCGCCGAGGAATGGTCTTCCACATGGATCCAGTCCCGGACATTCAGGCCTTGTCCGTAGAGCCGTGGCCGGTGTCCATCCAGGAGATTCGTGATCTGGCGGGGAATGAATTTCTCCACGTGCTGGTATGGCCCGTAATTGTTGGAGCAATTGCTGATGGTGGCCTGCAACCCGAAAGAACGGACCCAGGCCCGCACCAGCAGGTCCGAACCGGCTTTCGTTGCGGAGTAGGGGCTCGTGGGCCGGTACACCGAATGCTCGGTGAAACGGGTGGGCTCATCCAGGGCGAGGTCTCCATATACCTCATCGGTTGAGATGTGATGGAATCGCGTCCCGTGCTTCCGGGCAGCCTCAATGAGGGTGTAGGTCCCCAAGAGATTGGTGTCCATGAATGGCCTGGGATCCTGCAGGGAATTGTCATTGTGGGATTCCGCCGCGAAATGCACCACCGCATCAACACTGGCCGTAAGCCGGTCAACAAGCACGGAGTCGCAAATATCGCCCTTGATGAATTCGAATCTTTCCGGTGGCAGCCCGGCCAGGGATGATTCATTTCCCGCATAGGTCAATTTGTCCAGGACAGTGACATGAACGCTGCCGTGTTCCATGATGTAGTGGACAAAGTTGCATCCGATGAATCCGGCCCCGCCGGTGACAAGGATTCTCTGCATGGCGATAGCGTAACCGCCAGCACCGGTCACGGGCAGGGGAGAGGAGCGCAAAATGCGCGGAATTATTCTGGCAGGTGGAACGGGCTCACGGCTTCATCCCATCACGCTCGGAATCAGCAAACAATTGGTTCCGGTGTTTGACAAGCCCATGATCTACTACCCGCTCTGCACCCTCATGCTGGCGGGAATCCGCGACATCCTGGTGATCACCACCCCCAAGGACGCCCCCCAATTCGAGAACCTCCTGGGCGATGGCTCCCACTTCGGCATTTCCCTCACGTACGCCCAGCAGCCCACCCCGGACGGCCTGGCACAGGCCTTCATCCTGGGCGAGGAACACATCGGCGGCGGCAAGGTGGCGCTCATCCTCGGGGACAACATCTTCAACGGTCCCGGCATGGGTGCCCAGCTCCGGCATTACAACGACGTCGACGGCGGCGCCATCTTCGGCTACTGGGTCAAGGACCCGACGGCGTACGGCGTGGTGGAGTTCGACGACGACGGCCTCGCCATCTCGATCGAGGAAAAGCCCGCGCAACCAAAGAGCAACTACGCCGTACCGGGACTCTACTTCTACGACAACGACGTCGTTTCCATGGCCAAGGACCTGGCGCCCTCGCCCCGTGGCGAACTGGAGATCACGGACATCAACAGGAAGTACATGGAGCTTGGCAAACTCCACGTCCAGAAGTTCCCACGCGGCACCGCGTGGCTGGATACCGGTACCTTCGGCGACCTTAATGACGCCTCGAACTATGTCCGCACCACGGAAAACCGGCAGGGGCTGAAAATCGGCTCGCCGGAAGAAGTGGCATGGCGCATGGGCTACCTGAGCGATGACGAACTGCGCCGGCAGGCGGCCAAACTGGCCAAGAGCGGCTACGGGAGCTATCTCCTGGACATCCTGGACAGGCGCTAGGAAACGTCTTCCAGGGCCCGCGAAATTTCCGCCGGCAGGACACCCAGTTGCGCGTCGAGGAGTTCCTTGAGCTGGACTGCGTTGCGCGGTCCGACGATGGCGGTAGAGACGCCCGGGCGGGAGAGCAGCCAGCTCAGTGACACATCCAGCGGCGAGCGTCCCAGACCCCGCGCTGCCATGGCCACGGCTTCCACCACCCGGGAGGCCTGAGGGTCAAGGTACCTTTCCACGTACGCGGTCAACCGGCCCTGGGCTGCCCGTGAATCCGTGGGGATCTGTCCGCGGTACTTGCCGCTCAGCACTCCGCGGCCCAGTGGAGCCCAGGCCATGAGTCCCAGGCCGGCATCTTCAATGGCCGGGACAAGTTCATCTTCCGGCCGGCGCTGGAGGAGCGAGTACTCGGATTGGTTGGCCACGAGGGTGAAGCCGGCAATCGCCGCAGCTTTGGCTGTTTGCCAGCCGTTGTAGTTCGAAATTCCCACATAGCGTGCCCGACCGGTCCGCTGGGCCAGTTCCAGCGCAGACAGGGTCTCTTCGAGGGGAACGTTCGGATCCCACTCGTGGGCGAACCAGATGTCAATGTAATCCGTCCCCAGCCGCGCCAGGCTGGCGTCCAGCGCAGCCAGCATGGCACCCCGCGAAGCGTTGATGCTGCGACGGGATTCGGAACTGGACACGCCGGCTTTCGTGGAAAGGACCACTTCGGAACGGGCAACCACGTCTCCCAGCATGGAGCCGAGCATCGCTTCGGCCTGACCCTGGGCGTAGGACGCGGCGGTGTCGATCACGGTCCCGCCACCGTCCACGAAGGCATGCAGGAGGGCGGCGGCTTCCTGTTCGTCCGTCTCTTGTGCCCAGGACATGGTTCCAAGCGACAAAGAGGACACCCGGAACCCACTGTTTCCGACATAACGCTGCTGCATGCTGATAGCTTACGGGGAGTTCCCATACTTCATGACGTAGGGTCTATTCACGTGAACTGGATAGAAGCTGCCTTGCTGGGCCTGGTGCAGGGCCTCACCGAATTCCTCCCGATCTCTTCGAGCGCGCACCTGCGGATTGTGGGCTCGTTCCTCCCGAATGCCTCCGATCCCGGCGCCGCGTTTACGGCGATTACGCAGCTCGGCACGGAAACCGCCGTCATTGTGTATTTCTGGCGGGATATCGTCAGGATCATTCGCGCCTGGTTCGGTTCCCTGACCGGCAAAGTCGCCAGGAACAACCCCGACGCGCGGATGGGGTGGCTGGTGATCCTCGGCAGCCTGCCCATCGTCATTTTGGGCCTTTTGTTCCAGGACCAGATCGAATCCGTGTTCCGCAGCATGTGGATCGTTGCCACCATGCTGATCGTCTTCGGCATGATCCTGGCGGTGGCGGATGCCATAGGCAAGCAGGAAAGGGACCTTTCCCAGCTCAGCTACAAGCACGGCATCCTGTACGGCTTCGCCCAGGCCATGGCGTTGATCCCAGGCGTCTCCCGCTCCGGGGGCACCATCACTGCCGGCCTCCTGATGGGCTACACGCGTGAGGCGGCCGCCCGCTACTCCTTCCTCCTTGCGATCCCCGCGGTGTTCGGCAGTGGCTTCTACCAGTTGTACAAGACCGTCTCCAAGGAAGGGCTCGCCGGCCCCTACGGTCTCCCCGAGACTGCCCTGGCCACCGTGATCGCCTTCGTGGTGGGCTACGTCATCATTGGCTGGTTCCTCAAGTTCGTTTCGACCAGGAGCTACCGGTTGTTCGTTTGGTACAGGATCCTGCTGGGCTTGGCGTTGTATGTCCTGCTCGGTTTCGGTGTGATCAGCGCCTAGCACTAAGGTTGACTCGTGAAATCGTGGATCTCCCGCCCTGTTCCTGAGCTGCCCGGCAGCCCGGCGTCCCTGCGCCTTTTCGATACTGCCCTGGGGCAGGTGGTGGAGGTCGGCCACAAAGCGGACCAGTCCATGTACGTGTGCGGCATCACCCCGTATGACGCTACGCACATGGGCCACGCCGCCAGCTATGTGGCCTTCGACCTCCTCAACCGTGCGTGGCGTGACGCCGGAACCACAGTGTCCTACGTCCAGAACGTGACGGACATTGACGATCCCCTCCTGGAGCGGGCCAATGCCACCGGCGTGGACTGGCGGGAGCTGGCAGCGAGCCAGATCGAGCTGTTCCACACTGACATGGATGCCCTCAATGTCCTGGCTCCGGACCACTACATCGGTGCAGTGGAGGCCATCCCGGACATTGTGCCTGCGGTGGAGCGCTTGATCGCTGACGGCGTCGCTTACCGGGTCCAGGGTGCGGATGGCGAACCTGACGGCGACGTCTATTACGACGTCGAAACGGCCGGCAAACGCTCGGACGCCACCGATGCCTGGACCCTCGGTGACGTCTCCGGTCTGGGCGAAGCGGAAATGCTGGAGCTGTTCGCCGAGCGTGGCGGCGATCCGGCCCGCCCGGGAAAGCGCCAGGCCCTCGACCCACTGCTGTGGCGCGTAGCCCGCGAGGGCGAGCCGAGCTGGCCGGGCGCCAGCCTCGGTGACGGCCGGCCCGGCTGGCACATTGAGTGTACGGTGATCGCCCAGAAGTACCTCCCGGCACCGTTCACCGTCCAGGGTGGTGGCTCAGACCTCATCTTCCCGCACCACGAAATGGGAGCCGGCCACGCCTACTCCTTGGCCCATGTTCCCCTCGCACGGCACTACGCCCACGCCGGCATGGTGGGCCTTGACGGCGAAAAAATGAGCAAGTCCAAGGGCAACCTCGTCCTCGTTTCCAAGCTTCGCGCCGCCGGCGAAGAGCCTGCGGCCATCCGCCTGGCCATCCTTGCCCACCACTACCGTTCCGATTGGTCCTGGACTGCGGAGGGTTTTGCTGAGGCCAAGCAGCGGCTGGCCACGTGGCGCGAGGCAGCCCTGAAGGCACCTGCGGAATCGGCCATGCCGCTCATTGCAGCCATGCGCACTGAGCTGGCCAACGACCTGAACGCCCCAGGTGCCATCGCCGCCGTCGACCACTGGGCAGAATCGGCGCGCACTGCAGGCGCCGCCGAAGCCTCACCCGTGGACGGCGCCCTGGTGAAGGACGCCCTGAACGCCTTGCTCGGCGTCGAACTCTGAACCGAAGTGCAGTAAAACGAAGCGGCCCTGACGGATATCCGTCAGGGCCGCTTCGTTGCCGGCAGCAGCTGTACCAGCGGTCCGCCTAGGGGCGTTCCTTACCCCGCCGTTTGAGATAGCGTTCGAATTCCCGGGCAATGGACTCTCCGGAGGCCTCGGGAAGGTCCGCCGTGTCCTTGGCTTCTTCGAGTTGGCGAACGTAGGCCGCGATCTCCGGATCTTCCGTGGCGAGTTCATCCACGCCTCGTTCCCAGGCCTCTGACTCTTCGGCCAGCGTGCGGCTGTCCAAGGGAACCTGCAGCAGGTCCTCGATCTTGTGGAGGATCGCCAGCTGCGCTTTGGGCGACGGTGGCTGGGCAACGTAGTGGGGGACTGCGGCCCACAGCGAAACGGTGGGTAGTCCGGCGAGCATGGCGAACTCTGCCAGCACGCCCACAATGCCCACGGGTCCCTCGTACTGGGAGGCCTCGAGGTTGAGCCGCTCGCGCAGGGAGTTGTCCTCAGTGGTGGTGCTTACGGGGATGGGGCGGCTGTGCGGAACGTCGGCCAGCAAGGCCCCGACCAGGATCACGGAGTCAACCTTGAGTGCTTCGGCGTGGACCAGCAACTCAGTGGTGTAGGCGCGCCAACGGTACGACGGTTCCGTGCCGAGGACGAACACCACGTCAACATTGCTGTCCGGTATGGATGCCTTGTAGATCCGGGTGGACGGCCATTTCACCTTGCGGGCGCCGGACGAGGTACGCCGCACGGTGGGGCGGGTGAACTGGAAGTCGTAATACTCCTCGGCATCCACCGTGCCCACCTTCTTGCCATCCCACAACTTGTTCACATAGTGCAAGGCGTCGCTGGCGGCCTCTCCGGCGTCGTTCCAGCCTTCAAACGCGGCGATCATTACGGTGACACGTTGGCCTTCCGCGGGTTCCTTGAGGAAACGCTCGGGCTCCGCAACGGTGTCCTGTCCTTCGGGGGTCCCGTCCACACTGTTCATCCACTCACCCTACGTCCAAGACCCGCGTGGATGCATGGCATTTCACCGGGGCGCGTCCCCGGTCTTCGCCCACAGCGCAAGCACGGCAAGGTTGGCTCCGTGTTCCACGTAGACTTGAAGCCATGCATTCCTCACCCAGCCAGCCCTTCCTCAAAGCCGTGCTCTGGGATATGGATGGCACCCTCGTGGACACCGAACCCTATTGGATTGCTGCTGAGCGTGCCCTCGTGGAGGCCCACGGCGGTTCCTGGTCCCACCAACAGGCCATGCAGCTGGTAGGCCAATCCTTGCTCCACTCGGCTGCGATTCTGCAAGCGGCAGGCGTCCGGCTCGAGGCGCGCGAAATCATTGACACCCTCAGCTCCCAGGTGATCCAGCAGGTCCGCAACGAAGTTCCCTGGCGGCCCGGGGCCCGCGAGCTCCTGGAGGATCTCCACCAGGCCGGCGTCCGCTGCGCCCTGGTCACCATGTCCGAGGGCCCCTTGGCCGGCGTGGTGGTGGAAAGCCTGCCCAAGCCGTACTTCGAGTTCCTCGTCACCGGCGACACCGTGACTAACGGCAAACCCCATCCCGAGGCCTACCTGACGGCAGTCGACCGCCTGCGGCTGGACGATCCAACGCTGACCATCGATCACTGCGTGGCGCTCGAGGATTCGGTTCCGGGAGCCACCGCGGCCATGGCATCGGGAGTCGTCACCATCGGTGTTCCCCACCAAGTGCCCCTTCCGGACGATCCCCGCATGGTCCTGTGGGACACCTTGGTGGGCAGGTCCGCCGCCGACGTCTCCGGCCTCGTCCTTGACCGCTTCGCAGCAGCAAACCTGCTTGAAGGGGCCAACTAAGTGAGCAGTCCCTCCGCGCCACACCATGCCGCCACGAAGCGGGACGGCATACCCCTGGGCAAAATCGCCGGAATCCCCGTGTACCTGGCTTACTCGTGGTTCGTGATCGCCGGGTTTACGGTGATCGTTTACGGTCCGGCCGTGTTGGTTCAATTTCCTGGATTGGGTCTTGGCGCATACTTCGTGGCCTTTGGTTACGCACTGTTGCTGGCCGTGTCCGTGTTGGTTCACGAGCTCGCGCACGCTTTGAGTGCCAAGGCGTTTAAGTGGCCAACGGAGAAGATTGTTCTCAATCTTTGGGGAGGGCACACGCAATTCCAGAACTTCACGGCATCGCCCGGCCGTGCGGTGGTGGTGGCCATGGCCGGCCCCGCGTCAAACTTCATCCTGGCCGGGGCGTTGGCTCCGTTTGTGTTCGGCCATGCCTTCCACGGTGTCGTTGAGATGCTTGCGAACATTCTCATGTGGGCCAACTTCCTGATCGGCATCTTCAACGTCTTGCCCGGAACCCCTTTGGACGGGGGACGCCTCGTCGAGTCAGCCGTGTGGAAGGCCACCGGAAGCCAGGACAAGGGGACTATCGCCGCAGGGTGGTCGGGGCGTGTCATCGCGGTAGCACTGTTTCTCTGGTTCATTGCCCGGCCCTTCCTCAGCGGGGAGCGGTTGGACATTAACCTCATGTTGATCACTTTGCTGGTCTGCGGCTTCCTCTGGATGGGAGCATCCAGTTCCATCCAGCATGGTCGCCTACGCAGTCGTCTCTACCTGGTGAGCGCCGGCGGACTGGCCGATCCCGCCGTCGGCATCCCCAACTCCGCCAGCGTCGCGGACGTGGTGGCCATGTCACCGGAAGGACGTCCCGCCGTCGTGATCTGCGGTCCGGACGGTAAGCCCCAGGGCGTGGTGGACACCAGTGCGGCCGCCGCTGTGCCGCCTTATGCGTTGGAAACGACGCCGGTCACGGCGGTGGCGCACGCCCTCGCAGCCGGCGCCTACGTGCCGGAATGGTCGAAGGGCCAGGAGCTGATCCAGTACCTGGCCAGACTGGACGGCAACGAATATGCGGTGGTGGACCACAACGGCATGGTGACCGGATTGCTCCGCCAGCAGGCGGTGGTGACGGCCATAACAGGTAAAGAAGCCCGCGGAGGCGGGCGGGCCTGACGCCTTAGCCGGTAGAGTTACGTGCCGGCCCGAAAAGATCCAGACGAATTTTTGGCGCCCTCAGGGCAGCGATATATGGCGGCACAGCCGCACAGGAGTGAGGAACACCAGATGAGCAGCGAAACCGCCGCGGAAACGGCCACCACCGTCACCGGCGCGAGCCCGGCGGCCCAACCAACCGGCGCTGCGCGGCGCCGTGGACCCTTCCGCGTCGGCGAACGCGTCCAGCTCACGGACGAGCGTGGCCGCATGAATACCATCACGCTCGAGGTGGGCGGCGCCTTCCACACGCACCGTGGATTCCTGAACCACGATGAAATCATCGGCAAGGTGGACGGCTCGGTGGTCAGCAACAACATCGGCCAGCAGTACCAAACGCTGCGCCCGCTGCTTTCGGACTTCGTTCTTTCCATGCCGCGCGGGGCTGCCGTTGTGTACCCCAAGGACGCAGCCCAGATCGTCACCATGGCGGATATCTTCCCTGGTGCCCGCGTGGTGGAAGCCGGCGTCGGCTCCGGCGCCCTCTCGATCTCCCTGCTGCGGGCCGTCGGCGACGGCGGCTACCTCCACTCGTTTGAACGTCGCGAAGAATTCGCGGACATTGCCCGCGGAAACGTGGAGACCATCTTCGGCGGGCCGCACCCCGCGTGGCAGATCTCCTTGGGTGACTTCCAGGACGAAGTGGTCAAGGCTGAGGCCCCGGGGTCGGTGGACCGGGTTGTCCTGGACATGCTGGCGCCGTGGGAATGCCTCGAAGCCGTGGCAACCGTCCTGGCACCGGGCGGCGTCTGGATCAACTACGTGGCCACCGTGACCCAGTTGTCCCGGACCGCGGAGGCCATCAGGGCCGACGGACGCTTCACCGAGCCGGACGCCTGGGAATCCATGGTCCGCGGCTGGCACCTTGAGGGACTGGCTGTCCGCCCCGACCACCGCATGGTGGCCCACACCGGTTTCCTCCTGGTGACCCGGCGTCTGGCCGACGGCGTCCAAGGCATTTCCGTGAAGCGCCGCCCGTCCAAGACCGAGTTCAGCGAAGAAGACTTGAACGCCTGGACGCCCGGTGCCGTGGGGGAGCGTTCCGTCTCGGACAAGAAGCTTCGCCGTGCGGCCCGTGACGCAATCGCCGGCACCAACGTCCAGGACGATCCGCCGGTCACAAACTGACAAAGGTCACAATAGGGTCCGCATTCCGGATGTCTCCCAGCACCCTGAGCTTTTCGGGACTAAGGTCTTCTTAAGCGCAGGAAGGGGCTGATGAATCGTGGATACGTCGAACAACGACATTGGACGGCCGACGCCGGAAGAAGCAAACGCAGCAGCGGAAGAGGCTGCCCGCCGAAGGCTTGCCGCCATCCAACCGCCTGACCCTTCGAGTGAACTTACCGTGGCCGAACGGCAGATCAACATCCTTCGGGACAAACTCCGCCATATCGACCGCCAGTTGGCCGCTGCCACGCAGAACAACACCAAGCTCGTCTCCATGCTGGAAACGGCCAAGGCCGAGATCCTCCGGCTGAAGGGCGCGTTGGAGCAGGAGGGGCAGCCACCGTACAGCTTTGGCACGGTGGTCCAGATCAATCCGCGCAGGCAGCCAACGGCAGGCAATTCGGGCCAGGCCGCCACAGAAGAATCAGTGGATATCTTCAATGCCGGCCGGAAGATGCGCGTAGGCATCAGCCCCTTGGTTAACGTCAACCAGCTGGCCGTGGGCCAGGAAGTCCTCCTCAATGAGGCACTCCTGGTGGTCGCTGGCCTGGGATATGAGCGCGCCGGGGAACTGGTGACACTGAAGGAACTCCTTGGCCGGGACCGTGCCTTGGTGGTGGGCCGCGCAGACGAAGAGCGGGTGGTCCGTCTCTCCGGTGCCCTGCAGAACGTGCACCTCAAGGTCGGCGACGCGCTCTCGCTTGATTCGCGGACCGGTTACGCGTTGGAGAAGGTGCCACGTGCCGAGGTGGAAAACCTGGTCCTTGAGGAAGTTCCGGACATCACGTACCAGGACATCGGTGGCCTGGGCCCGCAGATAGAGCAGATCCGCGACGCCGTGGAGCTGCCGTTCCTGCACCCGGACCTGTACCGCGAACACGGCTTGAAGGCTCCGAAGGGCATCCTTCTTTACGGTCCTCCGGGTTGCGGCAAGACCCTCATTGCCAAGGCCGTTGCCAATTCCCTGGCCGCACGCGCAGCCGAGCGCGCAGGGAATACGGACCTCAAGAGCTACTTCCTGAACATCAAGGGCCCCGAACTGCTGGACAAGTACGTCGGCGAGACGGAGCGGCACATCCGCCTCATCTTCTCCCGGGCCCGCGAAAAAGCCTCGGATGGCAGCCCGGTAGTGGTGTTCTTCGACGAGATGGACTCGCTGTTCCGCACCCGCGGCACCGGGGTGTCCTCCGACGTCGAAACCACCATCGTGCCCCAGCTCCTGAGCGAGATCGACGGCGTGGAGCGGCTGGACAATGTCATCGTCATCGGTGCATCCAACCGTGAGGACATGATCGACCCCGCCATCCTGCGGCCAGGCCGCCTGGACGTCAAGGTCAAGATCCAGCGGCCGGACGCCGAAGCTGCGGCAGACATCTTCGGCAAGTACATCACCACGGACCTGCCGTTCCATGCCCAGGACCTCGCGGAGTACGGCGGCGATGTCCAGGCCACCGTGGACGCCATGATCCAGCGCACCGTGGAGGCCATGTACTCCACGGAGAAATCCAACGAGTACTTGGAAGTTACCTACGCCAACGGCGATACGGAAATGCTCTACTTCAAGGACTTCAATTCAGGTGCCGTGGTCCAGAACGTGGTTGACCGGGCCAAGAAGTACGCCATCAAGGACCTCCTGACCAACCACCAGAAGGGCCTGCGCATCGACCATCTGCTCCGGGCCGTCGTCGACGAGTTCCGCGAGCACGAGGACATGCCCAACACCACCAACCCGGACGACTGGGCCCGGATCTCGGGCAAGAAGGGTGAAAGGATCACCTACATCCGCACCATCGTGCAGGGCAAGGCAGGCCAGGAGCCTGGCAAGTCCATCGAAACCACCGCCAACACGGGCCAGTACCTGTGACAGCTCGGCCCGAGGGACAAACCCAGGAGAAACTGCCTGTAGGCGGCGCCATGCGGGTGATGGGCTCGGAAACGGAATACGGCATCCATGCCCCTTCCGCCCCCGGCGCCAACGCCACCATGATGTCCGCGCGCATCATCCAGGCCTACGCCACCGTCACCCGGCAGCGTGCTGCCGGCGGCGCGGAAACGCGCTGGGACTACACGGACGAAGAACCGTTGCATGACGCCCGCGGTTGGACGCTGGAACGTTCGGCGGCCGATCCGAGCCAACTCACGGACCAGCCGCCAGTGCTCGACGCCGAGGCAGTCGCCTTGGCGTACGGGCGGCAGGAGTTGGAACTCGATGGGGCTGATGAATCCGGCTCACTCCTCATGAACATGGTGCTCGGAAACGGTGCCCGGCTCTACGTGGACCATGCACACCCCGAATACTCGAGCCCGGAGGTAACCAACCCCCGTGACGCGGTGACGTGGGATGCTGCCGGGGACCTGGTTGCCTTGGCTACGGTTCGCAAGGTTGCCGCGGACACCAGCCTTCCCCCGATCAACCTTTACAAGAACAACACGGACAACAAGGCGGTGTCCTACGGATCGCATGAGAACTACCTCATGCCGCGCTCCGTGCCGTTTGGTGACATCATCCGCGGGCTGACGCCGTTCTTCGTCTCCCGCCAGGTGGTTTGTGGTGCAGGCAGAGTTGGCCGAGGGCAGGACAGCTCCACCTCCGGCTACCAGATCAGCCAACGTGCCGACTTTTTCGAGGCCGAAGTCGGCCTGGAAACCACCATCCGGCGTCCCATCATCAACACCAGGGACGAGCCACATGCAACGGCGGACAAATACCGCCGCCTGCACGTCATCATCGGCGACGCGAACCTCAGCCAGGTGTCCAACTACCTGAAGTTCGGGACCACGGCCATGGTGCTGAGCCTGATCGAAGCGGGACAGGCACCCAGGATCGAGGTCCACGAGCCCGTCCAGGCACTTCAGGCCATCAGCCATGACACAACGCTCACCACCTCCGTGAGGCTCCTTGACGGAAGGCACGTCACGGCGCTCGACATTCAATGGATGTACTTCGAGGCCGCGGCAAAACTGGCCCAGGAGACGGGCGTAGCTGACTCCGTGACCGGCGACGGCCATAGCTACGAGGTGCTCGAGCGGTGGGAGGCCACGCTCACTGCGCTGGGTACCGATCCTTCCTCCGCAGCGGCGTCCGTGGAGTGGGTAGCCAAGAAATCCATCCTGGAGGGCTACCGGAACCGGGACAAGCTCGAATGGGGAGACGCCCGGCTGGGCCTGGTGGATCTTCAGTGGTCCGACATCCGGCCGGAAAAGGGCCTCTACTACCGGCTTCTCTCGCGGGACCGCATGGCGCGGATCGTCGACGACGCCGCCATCACCAGGGCGGTGGGCGAACCGCCGTCGGACACCAGGGCCTACTTCCGGGGACGGTGCGTCTCGACGTTCGGCAAGGACGTGGTGGGGGCGAGTTGGGACTCCGTGATCTTCGATGTCCCGGGCCTTGGCAAACTGCAGCGTGTCCCTACCCGGGAACCCCTCCGCGGCACCCAGGCCCTCACGGGTGGGCTGTTCGACAGGCACAGTGAAGCAGGTTCTTTCCTGGCCGAATTGCTGGGGCAAACACCCCTGCCGCCCAAGGCCTAGGACACCGCCCGGCACGGCAAAAATGGTGGTCCGGCAAAGCCGGGCACGGCAGCCCGCAGCGTGGCAGTATGGCAGTAGGAAGTCCCCATGTGGGGGACTGACAGTAGGGAGAAAGAAAATGGCAGGTCAGGAGCAACAGCAACCGCAGTCGCGGGACACCGAGGCCGAGGTAGACGTACCGGAGGCCCCGCCTGCGGCGCCCGAAGCCCAGGCTTCGGACGCTACCCAGGGCGTGGACGACCTCCTCGACGAAATTGACGGCGTGCTCGAATCGAACGCCGAAGAGTTCGTCAGGGCATTCGTCCAAAAGGGCGGCCAGTAACCGGTCCCGGACACAGGATGTAGAGCCCGTTCGGCGAGAGGCCGCCGGGCATTGGAACGCGAGTCGAAGGAGTGCAGCAATGCAGGACCCATCAATCGGCCCCCTGGCCACCCAGGCAACGTCTTCATTCACGGAGCATCTCCAACGCTCGCGTCCCGAACTTCTTCCCTTCAATCAATCCCTTCCGGCGGGCGCCGTTCCCGCCGCGCCGCATGCCACAACCATCGTGGCCATGACGTATGCCGGGGGAGTCCTCATGGCCGGCGACCGGCGCGCGACCATGGGCAATGTCATTGCCAGCCGCCATATCGAGAAGGTCTTCCCGGCGGACGAATACTCCGTCCTGGGAATTGCAGGCACTGCAGGCCTCGCCATCGACATCACCCGCCTCTTCCAGGTGGAACTGGAACACTACGAGAAGATCGAGGGCACCCTCCTCAGCCTCGTGGGGAAGGCAAACCGCCTGGGCGCCATGATCCGCGGCAACCTGCCCATGGCAATGCAGGGCATGGCCGTCATACCGCTCTTCGCCGGCTTCGACCACGTCTCAGCTACCGGGCGGCTGTTCTCCTATGACCTGACGGGCGGGCGTTACGAGGAGTACGAGCACCACTCTGTTGGCTCTGGCTCGGTCTTCGCCCGCGGGGCTTTGAAAAAACTATGGAAGCCCAATCTCTCCGAGGAAGCGGCGGTGGCCGTAGCCGTCGAAGCCCTGTACGACGCCGCGGATGACGATTCCGCAACGGGTGGCCCGGATCCGGTCCGCCAGCTGTATCCCGTGATCTATGCCGTGAACCGGGCGGGCCACCGCCGGGTTCCTGAAAGGGACCTCGCTGTGATTTCCTCGGCCATCGTCGAATCGCGGGCCATCGCCGGACGGGAGGCCTGACATGACGCAGCAATTCTACGTTTCGCCTGAACAGCTGATGAAGGACCGGGCGGACTTCGCCCGGAAAGGCATCGCAAGGGGCCGGTCGGTGATCGTGATTTCCTGCTCGGAAGGCATCGCTCTCGTGGCAGAGAACCCTTCACCCTCCCTGCACAAGATCGGCGAAATTTACGACAAGATCGCCTTTGCGGCAGTGGGCAAGTACAACGAGTTCGAGAGCCTCCGGCAGGCAGGTGTGCGGTATGCCGATGTGCGGGGCTATTCCTACGACCGTGAAGATGTGACGGCCCGTGGGCTCGCCAGTGTCTACGCGCAAAGCCTGGGTGCCGTGTTCACCGCTGAACAGAAACCTTTCGAGGTTGAACTCGCGGTGGCCGAGGTAGGGCTGCGCCAGGACAAAGACCACCTGTACAGGCTGACGTTCGACGGTTCCATCGCGGACGAAAATGGCTTCGTAGTGATGGGTGGCGTGGCCGAGCAAATCTCGGATGTGGTGCGGGGTTCCTGGGATCCCGAACTGGACTTCGCCGGCGCCATGAGATTGGCGCTTCGGGCGCTGGCCGCGGACAAGGACGTTGAAAGTCTTCCTGCTACCGCCGTGGAGGCCGCTGTCCTGCACAGGGCCTCGGAGAGCAGCAGGGGAACGCGGAGGTCTTTCCGCCGCCTTCTCCCTGAGGACATGGCGCAATTGATCACTGAGGAGGCCTGAGATGGACAAACGGATTTTCGGCATAGAAACCGAATTCGGAATCTCGTATTCGAGCCCTGACTCCCGGCCCCTGGCTCCGGAAGAAGTGGCCCGCTACCTGTTCCGCAAAGTGGTCAGCTGGGGCAGGTCCTCCAATGTCTTCCTGACCAACGGATCGCGGCTCTACCTGGACGTTGGTTCGCACCCTGAGTACGCCACTGCCGAATGTGACGACCTCGCCCAGCTCATCGCCCACGACAGGGCGGGGGAGTTGATCCTGGACGACCTCGTCGATGAAGCACAGGCGCGGCTTGCCGCCGAAGGTTTCAACGGAACGGTGTACCTGTTCAAGAACAACACCGATTCCGCCGGCAATTCCTACGGCAGCCACGAGAACTACCTCATTCCGCGTAGGGGAGAGTTCTCCAGGTTGGCTGAAATCCTCATTCCCTTCCTGGTGACCAGGCAGTTGATCGCCGGTGCCGGCAAGGTCCTCAAGACACCGCACGGCGCCACCTTTGCGTTTTCCCAGCGTGCCGACCACATCTGGGAAGGCGTCTCATCCGCGACCACCCGTTCGCGTCCCATCATCAACACCCGCGACGAACCCCACGCCGATGCCGAGTTCTACCGCCGCCTGCACGTGATCGTCGGCGACTCGAACATGTCGGAGACCACGGCCCTCCTCAAGGTGGGCACCGTGGACCTGATCCTTCGCATGATCGAGGCCGGAGTCATCATGCGGGACATGCGCATGGAGAACCCGATCCGGAGCATCCGCGAAATATCGCACGACCTGACGGGCCGGGCCTTGGTCCGTTTGGCCAACGGCAGGCAACTTTCCGCGCTGGACATCCAACGTGAGTACCTGGGCAAAGTGACGGAGTTCGTGGCGGCCAACGGTGCGCACAACCCCCATGTCCCCCTGATCCTCGACCTCTGGACGCGCACATTGGATGCCATCGAAAGCGGTGACACCAGTTCGATCGACACCGAAGTGGACTGGGCCATCAAGAAGAAGCTCATGGACGGTTACATGCGCCGCCATGATCTCAGCCTCGATTCGCCCCGGATCGCCCAGTTGGACCTGACGTACCACGACATCTCCCGCCAACGCGGACTGTTCTTCCTCCTCCAGTCACGCGGTGCTGCCCGCCGTTTGGTCACGGAGACCGAGGTCAAGGACGCAGTGGACGCTCCGCCGCAGACCACGCGCGCCAAACTGCGCGGGGATTTTGTCCGCCGCGCCCAGGAACTTGGGCGCGACTATACGGTTGACTGGGTTCACTTGAAGCTCAACGACCGTGCCCACCAGACCATCCTGTGCAAGGATCCCTTCCGCAGCGTGGACGAAAGGGTGGACGCCCTGCTGGACTCTATGAGCTGACTCCCAGCTTCGCCGGTTACTCTGGATGTTGGTCTCTTTCCAAAGAGGCACCTGATCGGACGCAGCGCGCCCCGCGATTGCCTGCGATTCCGAATGTCCTCTGTCCCGACGAAAGTGTCTTTTTGTGCGACGACTCCTAGCAATACTGATTCCTGCCCTTCTGCTCATGACAGCCTGTGGGGGAGGAGGAAGCACACCGGCTGCCGAGCCCACCAGCCAGTCAACGGGTGATGTCTCCAAGCTCTCTTCGCTGAAGGTGTCCGACAATGGTGACGACAAAGCACCCGGCCTCGACTTCACCAAGCCCCTGGCCGTCACCGAACCCACCGTCAAGGTTGTTGACGAGGGCGGCGGAGAGACCATCAAGGCCGGCCAGACGGCTGAGCTGGCGTACATCGCCGTCGACGGCACCGACGGCAAGACCCTGGAAGACACCTATCCCCAGGGACCCCAGCCGATCGAACTTAATGACGACTTGAAGTCTGGAAACGCGGCAATCTACAACGCCATTGTTGGCGCCAAGATCGGTTCCCACGTCGCTTTCGCTGCGCCCGGAAACGCCTCCACCGGCGAGGCGGCCACGACGCAGTTGGTGGTCTTCAAGCTGCTCTCCGCCAAGGACACTCCGAAGGCCCTCGACAAGCCTGAAGGCGAAACTGTCACTCCTCCGGCAGGCCTGCCCACCGTCAAGGAAAATGACAAAGGCATCCCCGAGATCTCCGTGGACGGCGTCGCGGCTCCCAAGGAGCTCATCGCACAAGACCTGATCAAGGGCACCGGCGCGGCCGTCAAGGCCACGGATACGCTGACCGTGAACTACGTTGGCGTTAATCTCGTTGGCGGCGAGAAATTCGATTCCAGCTTTGACAGCGGAAAGACTGCCAGCTTCCCCCTGTCCGGCGTGATCAAGGGCTGGACTCAGGGCCTTGCGGGCAAGACCGTTGGTTCCCGCGTACTCCTGGTCATCCCGCAGGACCTCGCGTACGGCGCGGAAGGATCCGGCAAGGCCAAGGGCGACCTCGTCTTCGTCGTGGATATCCTCGGCGTCAAGTAACAGGAGCCAGCACGACGGACACTGGCTTAGGCTGGAACCTGACACCCGACTACTTCAAGGAGCAACCATGTCATTTGGACAGCGCGATTACGACCGCACCAAGCCGGAGATCGACTTCCCTGAGGGCGAGGTCCCCACGGAACTGCGCATCACCGACATCATCGAAGGCACGGGCGCCGAGGCGAAGGCCGGAGACACCGTTTCCACGCACTACGTTGGCGTGGCCTGGTCCACCGGTGAAGAGTTCGACGCTTCCTGGGGCCGTGGTGCACCGCTGGACTTCCGCGTCGGCGTAGGCCAGGTCATCCAGGGCTGGGACCAGGGACTGCTGGGCATGAAGGTTGGCGGCCGCCGCCGCCTCGAGATCCCCTCCGAGCTTGCCTACGGCTCGCGCGGTGCTGGTGGAGCCATCAAGCCCAACGAGGCCCTGATCTTCGTGGTGGACCTCGTAGCCGTCCGCTAGGCCAACCAAAACCACAAGGCGCGTCACCTCCGGTTCAGCCGGCAGGTGACGCGCCTTGCTGTTTTTCGACGGGTGTTTAGTAACGTAGCAAGAGTGTCCGCATCCCGCACTGAACGCCTCCTGAACCTGCTCCTGGCCCTGCTCAACACCAAAGTAGGGTTGAGCCGCGCAGTCCTGCGCGAGACGGTCTACCGTGGCTCCGCTGAGAATGACGCGGCTTTTGGGCGCATGTTCGAACGTGACAAGGTGGACTTGAAGCAGTTTGGCTTCGATATAGAGACGCTGATGGACACCGGTTTCGGTGAGGATGACCCCGCCTCAACCAGATACCGGATCGGGAAGGATTCGAACAGGCTTCCCGAGGTCAGCCTCACCCCGGCTGAAGGGACGGTCCTTCTCCTGGCTTCGCAGCTCTGGGAGCGTGCAGCCCTGGGGAATGCCGCGGTGAACGCCGTGCGCAAGCTGCAGGCCGCAGGCGGGTTCGCGGACACGGAGCTCCCTTCCGGAGTCCAGCCGCGCGTCAAGCCTGCGGGCCAGGCATTCGATGACGTAGTGGCGGCCATGCACGGACGCCAGGCCATCCGTTTTGGCTACCTCGCCGGCAGCACCAACAGGGAGGAAACCCGTGAGGTTGAACCGTGGGGCCTCGGCAGCCGCTTCGGCCAGTGGTATCTGGTGGGCCTGGATCGCGGACGGACAGCGAAGAGGTTCTTCCGTTTGTCCAGGATGACCACCGCCGTCACGGTCATGGCCACCAGCCGGTTCGACCCACCCGCTGGTTTCGATGCAAGGGCAGAGCTCAATTCCCTCACGGAACTTCCACTCCAGGAAGCGCACCTCGACGTGGACGCGGGACGGTTGCTGGACCTTCGGAAGCGCGGCTCGGCCATGTCCGGCACCAACGGACGCGACACACTCCGGATCGCCTTCCGGGATCCGGAGAAGTTGGCCGAGGAGCTGGCCTCCTACGGGCCGCACGTCATGGTGAGGGAGCCTGCCGGGTTGCGCGCCGCCGTCGTACGTCGCCTTCAGGGTGCGGCCGCCTTTGATGCCGCCCCACCTGTTGCCGTTGAGTTTCCCGCCTCCGCCCCGGTTGTCCGGGCGCGGAAACGGACCTCGGAGGACCAGCTCACCCGGATGCTGCAGCTGGTGCCGTTCCTGGTACACCACCAGGGGCTGCATATCCAGGAGGTCGCAGACCACTTTGGGATCACCCGCAAGGCCCTCATCGACGATCTGAAGATCCTGATCTGTTCCGGGCTGCCGGAAGGCTATCCGGACGACCTGCTGGACATCCAGTGGGAAAACGACCACGTGTACATCACTGAACACCTGGATCTGAACCGTCCCGTGCGATTCAGTGAGGAAGAAGCCGCGGCGCTGTTGACGGGATTGGCCATGCTGGGAGACCTGCCGGCCTTGGCCGGTGTTGAAGAAGACCATGCGGGCAGCGCCCTTGAATCGGTCACGCTCAAGTTGGCAGGTGCCGCGGGCGAGGCTGGAAGACTGGCGGGGGCAGTGGCCGGAGCCTCTGTGGAGCCCGAGCAGTCGGAGGCCTTCGCCACGGTGACCAAAGCGTTGCGGGACGGCAGGCAACTCCGCCTGCGGTATCTGTCCTTGCAGCGGGACGAAGTCAGTGAACGGGACGTGGATCCACTCCGCCTCTTCTCCATGGACAATACGTGGTATTTCGAGGCCTACTGCCACAGCAAATCAGGACTCCGCAACTTCCGGCTGGACAGGGTGGAGTCCCTGGAGCCCAACGGGCGGCCGGTGTCGCGGAAGGCGGTTCCGGACGCTGATGTGCCGGCACGTCTCTTCACTCCCAGTGACGACGACGCCTTGGTAGTGCTGCAGCTGACCCGCCAGGGCGCCGGACTTGCCGACGACTACTACGCGGAGCGCACGGCTCAACTGCCCGACGGCGGCCTGCTCGCCGAAGTGCGCTTCGGCAGTCCGGAGTGGCTGCCCATGTTCATAGCCCAGCACGGTGGAACAGCCCGGATCCTGGATCCCGGGCCGCTCAGGGAAGCGTCAAGGGCCTGGCTAGAATCCGCCTTGGCGCAGTATGGCGCCACGACTTCCAGCCCGGCTGGCTAGACTACTCAGATGCCTTGGTGGTCTTGGATCCTGTTGTGGATCGCGCTCATAGCCCTGTCGCTGCTTTTGCATGTCACCCTGGGCTTCCGTTTGTTCCGGAAATTCATGGCTACCGTGCGCGAATTGGGCGAGGCGGGTAAACGTTTCAGCAACATTTCGCCAACAACGGAAACCTCCGATGTGGACGCGACGTCCGAGAGGTCGGTGCCCGGTTCTGCCGTTTTTGCCTCGCCCGAGCAGATGCGTCATGATTACCTGACGGCCAAAGCCTTCCGCCAGGAAGTTCGTCGCCAACGGCGCGTCCAGCGCAAAGCCGAGCGGGGCCAACCCCAATCCCTGCACGACATAGAATTCAGATAGACGTAGGATGTATCCAAAAGGAAAGGACCTCCCCAATGGGACGACTATTTGACGGGCCCTGGCCGATCGTCATCATCATCATCGTGGCTCTTCTGCTGTTCGCCGCTCCTAAGTTGCCAGCGATGGCGCGCAGCCTCGGACAGTCGATGCGGATCATCAAGTCCGAGGTCAAAGAAATGAAGAATGACGGCAAGCCGGAGACCAAGGACTCTGCGAGCGATGCCGATGCCGTAGAGGGCAGGGTTGTGGATCACCCGGACGCCAAGTCCAAGAACAGCGGCGAAACTGACGTTCCGCCATCCAACCGCGTCTAAGAAGAAGTGTGGTAGCGACGAAAGGGCGCAAAGCCAATCCCGAAGCCCGGATGGCCTTGCTCGACCATCTCAAAGAGCTCAAGAACCGCCTAATTAAGGCTGCCATCGGTGTAGTGGCTGCTGCCGTTGGCGGCTGGTTCCTCTATGACCCGGTTCTCGAAGCATTGAAGTCTCCGGTCGATTCAATCGCCGGGCATACGGGTGCAATTGCGACCATCAACTTCAACAGCATTGCTTCGCCCTTTGATTTCAAGCTTCAGATTTCCATCCTGATCGGGCTGGTGATTTCCAGCCCGATATGGATTTATCAATTGTGGGCTTTCATCACTCCCGGCCTGACCAAGAAAGAGCGCCAGTACACGCTGGGCTTCATGGCTGCGGCTGTTCCGCTCTTCCTTGCCGGGGTCTGGGTTGGTTGGCTTGTGACGCCGCAGGTGGTCAGGGCCCTTACGCAGTTCACTCCCTCCGGCGTTGCCAACATTATTGATGCGCGCGACTACATCGACTTCGTCACCCGCATGATTCTGTTCCTCGGTCTGGCCTTCCTTGTGCCGGTGGTCTTGGTTGGGATCAACATGGCAGGCCTGGTTTCGGGAAAGACCATCCTGAAGGCTTGGCGGATCACGGTGTTCCTGGTCTTCGTACTGGCCGCCGTTGCCGCACCGGGCGCTGATGCCTTGTCGATGTTCCTCCTCGCAGGACCATTGCTGGTGCTGTTCTTCTCAGCCATTGGCGTCTGCATCTTCAACGACCGGCGGCGCGAACGCCGTGCCGTCAAGCGGGCTGCTGAGACGGAAGCCACGGCGGACATAGCCACCTCGGCATCGGATCTGGAGAATCTGTAGACCTCCGGCCACTAGGCTTGATGCATGTCCTCCATCTCCGGGTCTCCGTCACCATCAGACCGCTACCGGGCGGCAGCCAACCGGACGGCCGAAGCCAAGACGTATCTTGGCGCTTTCGCACGTTCCCTTGATTTCGACCTGGACGACTTCCAACGTGAGGCGTGCCGGTCCCTCCAAGAGGGCCGGGGCGTCCTCGTGGCGGCACCCACCGGCGCGGGTAAGACAATCGTTGGTGAGTTCGCCATCTATCTTGCGCTGCAACGGGGATTGAAGGCGTTCTACACCACTCCCATCAAGGCGCTGAGCAACCAGAAGTTCTCTGAACTTGCTGCCAAGTACGGGGCGGCCAACGTTGGCCTGCTGACCGGTGATACCACCATCAACGGAGAGGCGCCGGTGGTGGTCATGACCACCGAAGTGCTCCGGAACATGCTGTACGCCGATTCGGAAACCCTGGGTGACCTTGGCTTCGTGGTGATGGACGAGGTGCACTACCTCGCCGACCGGTTCCGCGGGGCAGTGTGGGAAGAAGTGATCATCCATCTGCCCAGCGAAGTCCAGGTGGCTTCTCTGAGCGCCACAGTGTCCAATGCCGAGGAGTTTGGTGCCTGGTTGGACACCGTCCGCGGAGATACGGACGTCATCGTGTCCGAGCATCGGCCTGTTCCGCTCTGGCAGCATGTCATGGTGGGTCGGGAAATCGTGGACCTCTTTGCGGGCGACACGTCCTTTGACGAGATCGCCCCGCCCATTCCCGATTCCGAGGTCCCGGACCTGGACGAGTCGGAAGACGCCGCTGAGGAACGTGCTGCAAGCCTCGCCAAACCGTCCAAGCAAGCAGGAGGCAAAGTCCGGCAGGCCCTGTCCGGGCAGGAGTTCGAGGTAAACCCCGAACTCCTGGCCATGGCGCGTTCGGAAAGCCGCATGAACTTCAGCGGCCGCTTTGGCCACGGCGGACGCAGCCGGCGTCGCCAGGACAGGCAACGGGAGGACCGCAACACAGAACAGCGCAGTCCTGTCCGGAAGGCCAGCAGGCCCCAGGTCATCGACAGCCTGAACCGGCAAGGCCTGCTGCCCGCCATCACCTTCATTTTCTCCAAGGCCGGCTGTGACGCAGCGGTCGCACAGTGTGCGGCCTCCGGATTGTGGCTGACCACCGAACGTGAGCAACAGATCATTGCCCAACGTGTGGACGAGGCCAGCCGGGAGATTCCGGCCGACGACCTTGACGTCCTGGGTTTCTGGGGGTGGCGCGACGGCCTGGTCAGGGGCTTCGCGGCCCACCATGCCGGGATGCTTCCCACCTTCAAGGAGGTGGTGGAGAAGCTCTTTGCGGACGGTTTGGTTAAGGCTGTTTTCGCCACCGAAACCCTGGCGCTGGGCGTGAACATGCCTGCACGGTGCGTCGTCCTGGAAAAGCTTGAAAAGTTCAACGGGGAAGCCCACGTCAACATCACGGCAGGGGAGTACACCCAGTTGACGGGGCGGGCCGGGCGCCGCGGCATCGATGTCGAGGGACACGCAGTAGTCCTGTGGCAACCCGGTACTGATCCGGCAGCCGTGGCGGGACTGGCTTCGCGCCGCACCTACCCCCTGAATTCAAGTTTCAGGCCAACCTACAATATGAGCATCAACCTGATTGCCCAGTTCGGGCGCACCAGGGCACGGGAAATCCTCGAGTCCTCTTTTGCGCAGTTCCAGGCCGACCGTTCCGTAGTCGGCCTCGCCAGGCAAGTCCGCGGCAGGGAAGAATCGCTGGCCGGCTACGCCAAGTCCATGGAATGCCATCTCGGTGACTTCGGCGAATACTCCCGGCTGCGGCGGGAATTGGGCGATGCTGAGCAGTTCGCGGCGCGGGACAACCAGCGGGCCCGCCGTTCAAGGGTGTCCGATTCCCTGACCCGTCTCATCCCCGGGGACGTCATCAGCGTTTCGAGCGGCAGGTTGGCGGGGTTCGCCGTCGTGCTTGACGCCGACCCCAACGCGCGTGAACCGCGGCCCGCCATCCTGACCTCGGACAACCAGTTGCGGCGAATCGGCGCACATGACGTGGATGCGCCGGTGTCCCCGGTGACCCGGATCCGGATTCCCAAGTCCTTCAATGCCAAGCTGCCGAAGGCCCGGCGCGACCTCGCAGCGTCCATGCGCCACGCTGTCAGCGACGATGCTCCCAAGCGGCGCAACAGCAGGCATGAGGACTTCGGCCTGGGTTCCCGGACGCAGGAGCAGGAGAAACGGATCGCCGAGCTTCGCAGGAACCTCCGGGCGCATCCTTGCCACGGCTGCAGCGAACGTGAGGATCACGCCCGCTGGTCAGAGCGCTGGTGGAAACTGCGGAAGGAGACCGACGGGCTGGTCCGCCAGATCCAAGGCAGGACCAACACGATTGCCAAGACCTTCGATCGTGTCTGCGATGTCCTGTCCTCGTACGGCTACCTGGAAGCGAACGACGCCGGAAAGGTCACCATCAGTGCCGACGGCCAGCGTCTTCGCAGGATCTATGGCGAGAAGGACCTGCTCATCTCGCAAGCCATCAGGGAAGGTGCAATCAACGACCTCGACGCCGCGGAGATGGCGTGTTTTGCCACTACCTTGGTGTACCAGGCCAAGCGCGAAGACCGGGGCCTGCGGCCCAAAATGCCTTCCATTTCCCTGGAGACCGCCGTGGACATCGTGGTCCGTGAATGGTCGCGTCTGGAGGACACTGAGGAACAAAACCGGCTCCCCTTGACGGCGGAACCCGAACTGGGCCTCATGTGGCCCATGTACAAGTGGGCCAAGGGCCGGCACCTCCAGGATGTCCTGAATGGGACCGACCTCGCGGCCGGTGACTTTGTACGCTGGGCCAAGCAGGTGGTGGACCTGTTGGACCAGTTGGCGAAGATTCCCCAGCTGGACCCACGGCTGGCCCGCATCTGCCGGGAGTCCATCGACCTGGTCCGCCGTGGCGTCGTGGCGTACTCCACGGTCGCCTGACGTCTTTTTCGATTTCATTACCGTCTTTCCCGAGGAGTTCAGCGAATGAACCAACCAGGCGCGCCTGCCGGCAAACCCAAGGTCACCATGTACCGCAACGGATCCATCTACACGGCGGCGGATCCTTTTGCCACGGCCATGGTGGTGGACGGTGACACTGTGGCATGGGTCGGTTCTGAGCAGGCTGCTGCGTCCATCGCGGATGGCACCATGGAGATCATCGATCTCCGAGGTGCCCTGCTTGCCCCGGGCTTCGTGGACTCGCATGTCCACCTGACCGAAACGGGCCTGGCTCTGTCCGGACTGCAGTTAGGTAGTGCGCGGTCAGCCCGCGACGTCCTCGACGCCGTTGCCGCAGTGCCCGGCACGGCTGCCATCCTGGGCCACGGGTGGGATGAAACCACGTGGAACGATTCCACGCTGCCCACCGTGGAAGAGCTTGATCGGGCAGCCCGGGGCCGGACCGTCTACTTGTCGCGGATAGATGTCCATTCGTCGCTCGTTTCTTCCGCACTGATCAAGGCCGCGGGCCTTGGCGGGCTTGATGGCTTTACCGGGACAGCCCATGTGGTCCGGGCGGCACACACGGCGGCCAGGAGCGCGTCCAGGAACTTCGACGATTCCACGCGACGGGGCTTGCAGGAAGCAGCCCTCCGCGAAGCGGCCAGCAACGGGTATGTGGCGCTGGCCGAAATGTCCGCTCCCCATATTTGCCGGCCGGACGATCTGCGGTTGGCCAACTCCTGGAACGAGGAAGGCGGCAGCCCGCTGATCCTGCCCTACTGGGGTGAGCTGGCCTCCTCGGAGGAGAACGCCCGGCAGATCCTGGAAGGCCTCGGAACCCCGGTGCTGGGGCTCGCCGGCGACCTCAACATCGACGGGTCCATTGGCTCGCGGACAGCAGCACTGGCCTCCGATTACGCCGACGCTCCCGGAAACCGTGGCAATCTCTACCTGTCCGTTGAGGAGGCGGCGAGCCATCTGGCGGCATGTTCCATGCTGGGTATCCAGGCCGGGTTCCATGTCATTGGAGACGCCGGACTGGCTTCCGCGCTGGACGCGCTCGACGCGGCCGCAGCGGAAGTCGGAGAGCAGCGTATCCGTGCTGCCGGGCACCGTTTTGAACACGTCGAACTGGCCGACCAGGAATCGGTGGACCGGCTCGCCAAGTATTCCATCACTGTCAGCGTGCAGCCTGGTTTCGATGCCGCGTGGGGGAGTCCGGGAGGGCTCTATGAGCAGCGGCTCGGTGACCGCAGTCGTGGCATGAATCCCTTCGCGTCGTTCTATGCCAGCGGCGTTGCCATTGCCTTTGGAAGTGACAGCCCTGTGACTCCGCTTCGACCATGGTCAAGCATCCGGGCCTGCCTGGAACACAGCAACCCTGACCAGCGCATCTCGGCGCGCGCTGCCTTCCTGGGCCACACCCGAGCGGGGTGGCGGGCCACCAAACACCGCAATCCGCTCATGGGCCAACTGGTTCCGGGCGCACCGGCGAGCTTCGCCGTCTGGGAGGTCGAGGAGCTTATGGTGCAGGTGGCAGACAGCCGGGTGCAGTCGTGGAGCACCGATCCACGTGCCCGCACGCCACTGCTTCCGGCCCTGGATACCGGCAGCGACCCCGTATGTTTGCAAACGGTCCGCGAAGGCCAGGAACTGTTCGCGCACGAGTCCCTGCGCGGCTGATTCCGCAAGAATTTTCCGGAGCCACCGCCCCGCTGAACTGGGGCAACGCCCGTCAATGCAGGTCATCGGGCGGTTGACGGCGTTGCCTCGCCGGGTAGCATGGGCGGTACGCGTGTGGGCAGGTCCATACGGTCTTGGAGAACAGTCCGCCCGGCAGGATACCCGCCGGGCATCGACTGGACTGTGGCCGTTGGACCTGCCCACAGCATCGGCTGCTCCGCACGGGAATGTGGGCACTGACACATGCGCAAATTATCAGTGGCCGCCTCACCCTATAATGGAGAGTTGCGCCAGAACGCCAGCGTCCATGCTGGTCCGGCACACTGACCGCTCCATCAAGGAAAGGCCTCTTCTTGCGTGTCCTGACGATCATCCCCACCTACAACGAGCTGGAATCGCTCCCCAAGACACTGGGCCGGCTTCGGGCTGCCGTTCCCGAATCGGACGTCCTCGTGGTCGATGACAACAGCCCGGACGGTACGGGACAGCTCGCCGACGGGATCGCCGCGGAGGACAGCCAGGTGCATGTCCTGCACCGCAAGGGCAAGGAAGGCCTGGGGGCCGCGTACATCGCCGGGTTCAAATGGGGCCTCGCCGCGGGCTATGACGTCCTGGTTGAAATGGACGCAGACGGCTCGCACCAGCCGGAGCAGTTGCCCCTGCTTCTGGATGCCATCAAGGATGGCGCCGACCTTGCGATGGGATCCCGTTGGGTTCCCGGCGGGAGCGTGGTTAACTGGCCGCTGTACCGGCAGGCGATTTCCCGCATTGGCAGCACGTATTCCCGGATCATGCTGGGCGTCAAAATCAAGGACGTCACCGGGGGATACCGCGCGTTCCGCCGGAGCACCCTGGAGGCCCTCAAGCTGGATGAAGTAGCCTCGGTTGGCTACGGCTTCCAGGTAGACCTCGCCTGGCGCGTCGCCAAGCTCGGATTGCGTATCGAAGAACGTCCCATCACGTTCGTGGAGCGGGAACTCGGGGCATCCAAGATGAGCGGCAACATCGTGGTGGAAGCCATGATCAACGTCACCAAGTGGGGCCTCGCCGCGCGGTGGGCGAAGCTCACGGGCAAGCAGCCGGCCGCGGCCAAGTAATCCGAGGCCACCAGGCCACAAGAAAAGGCCGGGCCCGGTTCCCCCTAGGGGATCCGGGCCCGGCCTTTGCTCTGCAGGCTCCGTTATGCGGAGCGGCGCTCTCCACGGCGCTCACGGAGGATGTTCAAGCGGTCCTCCAGGATTTGCTCCAGTTCCGGAAGCGTGCGGCGCTCAAGAAGCATGTCCCAGTGGGTACGTACAGCTTTTTCATTGGCGTCGACCGGACGCTCGCCGTCAACCAGCAGCGCCTCCTTGCCGGTCTTGGAAACCCAAACAGGGGGAATCTCGGCTTCGGCGGCAAAGGTCACGAAGACCTGCTCGCCATCCTCGCAACGGTACTCGACCCGCTGGCGCGGTGCCGGCTCGACACCGGATTCGGTTTCCATGCTCTGGGCGCCAAGACGCATGCCCCGCAGGCTGCGATCGCTCATGATTACTCCCTCTGTCTGTTCGCAGGGCTGGAAACCCTGCGCTAGCCGTAAGCCGTTGTCTCGCCGCTCACGGACTACTTCTGCACACCTTGCATCACTATTTGCAACGCCTGGCCAAGCTCTTATGTTCCATCCACGCTGAACCAGCCGGACAAATATCCCATTATACGCGGAAACGGGCCGGGCGCTCAAAAACCCTTAAACCCCAGGAGCGGCCAGCCTCCCGGCTGACCGCTCCTGGCGCGATTCGTTGGTGCTACTCCGCGGGCCTCGCAGGCTCGGCTGCCGGCTCCGCGGACGTTGCCTTGGCATCGTCCCTGCCGCCGAAAAGACCCTGGACGGGGGAGTCCCCATTGGTCCCGCCAAGGGCACCGCCGATGCCTTTCAGGGCTTCGCCTACCTCGCTGGGAATGATCCACAGCTTGTTTGAGGTACCCTCCGCCAGCTTGGGGAGAGTCTGCAGGTACTGGTAGGCAAGGAGCTTCTGGTCCGGGTTTCCCTTGTGGATCGCGTCGAAGACCTTCTGGATGGCCTGGGCTTCACCGTCTGCTCGCAGGATGGCTGCCTTGGCATCACCTTCGGCAGCCAGGATAGCCGCCTGCCGCTGGCCCTCAGCCGTAAGGATCTGCGACTGCTTGGTGCCTTCGGCCGTGAGGATGGCTGCACGCCGGTCTCGCTCGGCCCGCATCTGCTTCTCCATGGAGTCCTGGATGGAGTGGGGCGGGTCGATTGCCTTGAGCTCGACGCGGGACACGCGGATGCCCCAGCGACCCGTGGCCTCGTCCAACACGCCGCGCAACTGACCGTTGATCTGATCGCGCGAGGTCAGTGCCTCTTCAAGGTTGAGCCCGCCCACGACGTTACGGAGCGTCGTGGTGGTCAACTGCTCTACTGCCTGGATGTAGTTTGCGATCTCGTACGTGGCAGCCCGGGGGTCAGTGACCTGGAAGTAGACGACGGTATCGATGGACACCACCAGGTTGTCCTCGGTAATGACCGGCTGCGGCGGGAACGACACTACTTGTTCACGAAGATCCAGCAACGGCAGGAGCCGGTCCACGAACGGGATCAGGATGGTGAGTCCCGGGTTGAGCGTGCGCTGGTACTTGCCCAGCCGTTCAACGACGCCGGCACGTGCCTGCGGAATAATCCTGATCGAGCGGACCAACACAATGATGACAAATATGACAAGAACAACCAGCACTATGGCTGCCGCTGTTCCTCCTAGGCCGTCCATACATCTCCTTCATTCCCCAATTGAGTGGTTTGATGCGGCTCAACGGTGCGGGGCCAACCCGCGGTCGTCAGCAGAAACTTTTGGTGTGCCCTAAAGCGGGCTGTTTTCGGCAGTCGAGGCGACAACCGCCGTCGCGCCGTCAATCCTGGTGACCTGGACCGTGGCACCCGGGTCAATGACCTCAGACGTACTGCGTGCCGTCCACACGTCGCCCCCGATCTTGACCAGGCCGCTTGTCCCGCTCACAGCCTCGATAACGAGGGCGGATTGTCCAATCAGGCGGTCCACGTTGGTGCGCTGTTCGGCGGGTCCCTTGCGGAGGTGCTTGAGGGCCACGGGCCGCACAAAGGCAATCATCAGGAGGCTTACTACGCTGAAGATCACGATCTGGAGCCAGAAGTCGGCACCCGCGAAGTCCGCCACGAGACCGGCGAGGGCGCCGCCACCCAGCATGATGAAGAAGAGGTCGAGCGTGAGCATCTCCACCACTGCGAAGGCGAGGAATACCGTGAGCCAGAGAGCCCACCAGTTTTCGCCGAGCCATTCAAACATCTGTTCCCCCTTGGTCCCGGACCCCGAGGACGGGATCACAGTCGCTGTCCTTCCATCCTAGCCCGGAGCGGAGTCCCACGTCAGGGCCGTGTTTCCCGGCTCCTGAAGATACCGATCTGGAACTTCGCCGTGGTGTGCAAGGATTCCGTGCCGTCGGCCGTTCCCGGCGTCTTGTGCGAATCGAGATGGTGGCCCGCAGGGCCCATGAAGGCGAGGTCCGCCAGCTGTCCCGGGTCCAGCGCGAGCGGGATGTCGAGGCTGATGGTGCGCCCTGGCAGGAAGTGTTCCGAGAGGGTCTCTGCCAGCTTCGCCTCTTTGCCTTCCTGTATGGACAGCATGCCGGTGCGTTCCGCCGCTTCGGCCAGGTGTCCCGGGCGTGGGGTGACCACCAACAGGGTGCCCCCCGGACGCAGCACGCGGGCGAACTCCGGTGGATTCCGCGGCGCGAACACCACCAGGACCACGTCCATGGAATGGTCTGCGAGGGGCAGGGGACGCCAGATGTCCCAGACCAGGTTGGCGGCCTGGGGATTCAGGCGGGCAGCCCTGCGGAGGGCGAACTTGGAGATATCCAGTCCCACTGCTGTGGCCGGCGTCTTGTGCAGGACGGCGTGCAGGTAATGGCCCGTCCCCGTCCCGGCATCAAGAACAGCAGGATCCGGGCCCTGCATGGCTTCCGCCGCCAGGGATGCGATGGTGCCGGCCAGTTCGGCGTAGTGGCCTCCGTCAAGGAAGCGCTGGCGGGCAGCCACCATGTCAGCGGAGTCCGCTTCGAAGACAGTGCCCTTCCCGGTCAAGAGATTGAAGTAGCCCTGCTTCGCAGCATCGAAAACGTGGCCGGCGCTGCACAGGATCGCCCGGTGCGGACCCTCGCCAAGGTGGCAGGTTCCCTGGCACACAGGACAGCGAAGGGCGGCGATGGCGTCGGACAGCATGGCTTCAATCCTACGGCCGACGGAGTGTCAGGCCCCGGCATCCAGGGTGTGCGGTTAGGCTCACCCACGTGAAACCCGAGCAACTGCCACTGCTGAATACTGTCTCCGCTCCCGCTATCCACCCTGACGGCACCAGGGCCGTCGTCGCGGTCACCAGGCCGGACTTTGACACCGATTCCTATGTCGGCCAGCTCTGGACCGTGCCGTTGGACCCTGCCAAGCACTCCCGGCGTATTACGCGCGGGTTCAGGGACACCGCTCCCGCCTTCTCGCCCGACGGGTTGGTACTGGCTTTCCTGCGAAGCGACCAGGACGGCAAGCCGCAGCTCTTCGTTGTGGAATCCGCGGGAGGCGAGCCGCAGCGGATTACCGGGCAGCATGCGGGCGTGGGAGGTTTCGAGTGGGCACCGGACTCGCACCGGATCGTCTTTACGTCCCGTGTCCCCGAACCCGGTCGCTATGGCACGGTGGCCGACGTCACGGCCGGGCGCGAAGACCCGCGCCTCATCTCTTCCAAGCAGTACCGGATGAACGGCTTGGGCTATACCGCTGACCAGCGCCAGCAATTGTTCGTGGTGGAGGTACCAGAACTCGGTGGCGAGCCGGCGTTCCGTCCACGCGGACGGGCGGCCCACGAACAAAGCCAGGCCGCCTTCACGGACGTTCCCCAGGCCCGGCAGCTCACCTTTGGCGACGCCGACCATGAGTCTCCGGTCTTCGCTCCGGACGGCCGCCACCTTTACTTTGTGGCCGCGCTGCATGAAACGCACGACGACGACCTGGTCGCCTCCGTCTACCGGCTGGACGTCCAAGGCGGCCAGCCCGAAGCAGTTCATCCCTCCAACCACAGCCCGCAAACAGTCAACGCCGTGCGGGTCTCGACGAATGGCGAGTGGCTTTTCTACACCGCCCAGGACCTGGGCGAATCGCGAATCGACTTCGTTGCCAGGAACACGGTGCTCTTTGTCATGCCCGTGGGCGGGGGAGAGGCGCGGCCATTGACCGATGCCGAGCACCTTGACGTTTCAGGCCCCCTGCAGCCGTGTGGACCGGACAGTGTCCTGGTCCTGAACACGGCCTTGGGCACTGTTGAACTGCTGGAGGTCGCAGCGGACGGCATCATCCCGCTGGTACACGGTGCCCGCGTGGTTTTGGGAGCGACAGTGGCGGCCAACGGAGAAATGGCAGTCAGCTTCTCTGACGCCTCTACGGTAGGTGATCTAGCTTCCCTGGACAGGGGTGAACTGCGGCTGCTGACCAATTTCTCGGCAAACCTCCGCAACCATTCCCAAGTCAGCGAACCGCAGGACCTTGAAGCCGCGGCGGAGGACGGCAACCCCGTGCACGGCTGGGTGGTCATGCCGGACGGTCCCGGACCACACCCGGTGCTCCTCGCCATCCACGGCGGCCCGTTCGCCCAGTACACGGGCGCGTTCTTCGACGAAGCCCAGGTCTATGCCGCGGCCGGATACGCGGTGGTGATGTGCAACCCCCGAGGTTCCGCCGGGTACAGCCAGGCCCATGGGCGGGCCATCAAGGAACGGATGGGAACCGTGGACATGCAGGACGTCCTGGCCTTCCTGGACGCAGCCCTGCGAAAGTATCCGGTTCTGGACAAAGAGCGGTTGGGCATCATGGGAGGCTCCTACGGTGGTTACCTCACTGCCTGGACCATCGCCCACGACCATCGATTCAAGGGCGCCATTGTGGAGCGCGGCTTCCTGGACCCGGTCAGTTTCCACGGGTCGGCAGATATTGGCTGGTTCTTCGGAGGCGAGTACATGGGCGGAACCCCGGAACAACTGCAAGCCCAGAGCCCCATGGCCGTGGTTGGCGGCGTGAGGACTCCTACGCTGGTCATCCACAGCGAGAACGATCTCCGTTGCCCCATCGAGCAGGGCCAGCGCTACTACTCGGAACTGAAGTCCCGCGGGGTGGAAACGTCGCTGCTGGTGTTCCCGGGCGAGGACCACGAACTGTCGCGCTCAGGAACCCCGCATCACCGAAGGGCCCGGTTCCAGCACATCCTGTCCTGGTGGGCGCAGCACCTGCCCAGCGAGCTGAACCGCGGCGAGGACTAATGGTTTAGCTGCGGAGGAAGCCGAGGGCTGCCCGGGCATCCTCGATCCCGGGACCGGACCATCGGGCGGCATGTTCGGCGTTGCTGGACAGCGACCGCAGTTCAGCCCGGTCCAGGTAAAGGGTGCCCATCAAATGATCGGTTTCGTGCTGCACGATCCGCGCCTGCCATCCGGAGTACACGCCTTCAAACGGGGTACCATCCGGCGTGAGGCACTCCAGCTGTACCGAGGAGGGCCTGCTGACAACCGCTTGGTAGCCGCTGACTGAGAGGCACCCCTCGTAGAAGGATGCGCTCTCAGGACCAACCGCCGTGTACGACGGGTTCAGCACGGCCAGGAACTCCAACGGCTCGCGGTTCCTGGCTGCCGCCGATGCGGGTTCTATCTGGTACTGGTCCTCCAGGACGGCTATTTGGAGGGGTAGACCGAGTTGCGGCGCTGCCAGGCCCACACCGGGTGCAGCATGCATGACCTCACGCATGCGCTCGATCAGGGCGTGCAGTTCTTCGTCGTCGATTTGCCCGTCAAAAGGAGCTGCATGCTGGCGGAGCACGGGATGACCGGCCTGGACGATCGGGGGCAGGGGCTCCATATCCAAGAGCCTCCGCGCTGTGTCCCGGATGTCGGTTGCGGTGAAGTCCGTGGAGGGGCCGTGCAGCGGCCGAACGTGCTGGGTCATGAGGTGAGCCTATCCGTTCCGCCTGCCCGCCCGGTGGATGGAGCGGCGCGGCAGGTGGGTTAGGCTCATCGGATGAGCCACAGCGACCCCCTGGAAGTAGTACTTGGATTCGTCAGGACCGTGGAAGCCGGCGGCGGAGGAGCCGACATCGATCCGTTCCTGGCCGAGGACTTCACCCTGACCGAATGGCCCCATGCCCTGTCCAAGACGGGCTCCACCCGCACCCGCGAAGAGACCTTGGCCGGAGCTGACGACAGCAAGGCAATCGTTTCCGGGCAGAGGTTCGAGGTTGTCCGGACCACTACCGAAGGAAACCGGGTGGTGCTGGAAATGAACTGGTCCGCCGTCCTGCTTCTGGATCTCCCGCACTGGGATGCCGGGGAAACCATCCGCGCGCGGAGCACCGCAGTTTTTGAACTGCGGGACGGTTTGATCGCCAGCCAGGACACCTACGACTGCTACTACACGGGCAGCTGAGTCGGGCAAGGTTCACCAGCGCATCGTAAAGCGGCGCTCCACCAGCCCGGAGACGCAGCCCACTCGAAGGGCCGTCGCGAAGAGTCTGTTCCTGGCGCTCAGCGCTGAAGGCGGCATGGGCCTGCCCAAAGCCATGTTCATCCCCGCTTGACGTGATGCCTTGGAGGCGGCGCGGCCACGGGCGCGTTCAAAGCGCCTGATGTCTCTGCCCACTTCCTCACCTGCGAGCGAAGCATCGATGATGGGTGCCAAGGCTGCGGCGTCCAGCCACCCGAGGTTCATGCCTTGCCCGCCGATCGGGCTGATCTCGTGCGCCGCATCGCCCAGCAAGACCACACGCCCGTGCACCATTGAAGAAGCCAGTCGGGACTGTACGCCAAAGGCGCTCAGCATGGTGTTGGTGGCCGGGTCCGGCGCCGCGCCTGTCCTGGCGCTGACCAGCGCGGCCAGGCCACCCGCCGTCGGGCTTGTTGCCGGTGCGCCGAGCCGCACCACCCACCGCCGCACGCCACCAGGCAACGGGAAGGATTCCACGATCCCGTCCGGCTCGAGGTAGAGGACGGCGTCATGTCCATGCCCCGTGGTGTCCTGGAAGTCTCCCATGAGGTAGTAGTCCGGATAGTCCCGGGCCCGCGCGCCGGGCTCGAACCGCTCACGGAACCTGGAATGGGCGCCATCAGCGGCTACAGCCAGCCCGGTCCGGAAGCCGAGTACTCCCGAAGGTGAGTCCGCTCCGATACTGACAGTGCCGCCGTCGTCAATCAGTGTGTGGACGTTGGCACCACGCACAAGTGCCTGCGGGTCCAACGCTGCGACGGCCGCCTCCAGCACCCGTTCCGTCACCGGTTGGGGAACTGCAAGGATGAACGGAAAGCCCGGATCTCCGGAGAAGGGCAATTCGGCGACCCTTTTTCCCCTGCTGTACGCCACGCCCCTCGGGATGCGTATACCTTCAGCCACGAGCCCGCTGGCGAGTCCCGCCCGCTGGAGCTCCTTCAGGGCAGGAGGGTGAATACCGATGGCCCGCGATCGGTTGCTGCGCGCGGTGCGGCGTTCCAGAATGCGTACCGACCTCCCGCGCTGCAGCAGGAGGACCCCCAGAAAGAGTCCCACAGGGCCCGCCCCGACAATAACAACGTCAGGCTCCACGCGCACCGACGTCCTTGGAGCGGGCCTCCCGAACAAGCAGGTTGTGCCAGGGGCCATTCGGTTCCACGCGCCAACCGTCGGGGGCCACCGCACGCAGTTCTGACGGGGTATAGCTGCGCCTGATGGAGACCAGGCCGTCACCGCAAATGAACGATCCCACGCCAAGCGGCCAGAAACCTGCCGCAAAGAGCGCATAGGCCACATTGCTGCGCCGTAGGTCGTTGTGCAGCGATATCGAGGTGGCCAACTGCTCCGAATCGCCCAGGACGGCGGCCAGATTGGCAGCGTCAAGGTGGTGCAGCATGTGGTTGGACAGCACAATGTGGAATTCACGCCCCTCCGCCACCAGGTCGGAGCTGAGGGCCTGCCGGTACTCCACTCCTGGCAGGCTCCGGGCCACCGAAGCGAAAGCGAACGCGCGCTCGTCGGGGTCGATCGCCGTCACCCGAAGGTCGAAACCGTCGCGCAATGCCCAGCGGGCCAGGCTGCGGGCGACGTCACCGCCGCCGCAACCGATATCCAGTACCGAGACGGATTCCCGCAGACGCAAAAGTGGTACAAACCGCTCGCGGTACAACCTGTGCCATCCGGACAGCAGGGCGTTCACCACGGGGAAGCGGGCGTAGCTGCGGTTGAGGCGCTGGAGGTCACAATCGGGGCGATCCATGTCCTCCACGGCATCCAGGTCCCGCTCCGCGAGGGACCCCCACGGACTCACAGGGCGGGGGAGACCAGCGTCAGGAGTCCCGTCTCCACGGTCAGGCCGGGTCCGAAGGCCATGGAGCAGATCAGTTCCTCACGCACGTGGGCTGGCCTGTCCAGCATGTACTTGAGGACAAACATCACCGTGGCACTGCTCATGTTCCCGTACTCCCGCAAGGTCTCCCGGGCGGGGACAAGTTGATCTGCCGTCAGTTCCAGTTTGGACTCCACCTTGTCCAGGATGCTGCGTCCGCCGGGATGGATGGCCCAATGCGTGATATCCCGGTAGGGCTTGTCGCTGAGCCCGGGTTCCTTGGCGAGGAGCGGTTCCAAGGCCCCCGTGATGTGATCTTCAATGATGTGGGGCACGTAGGAACCGAGGACCATCTCGAAGCCTTCGTCGCCGATGTTCCAGGCCATGGCTTCTTCACCCACGGGGGTCAGCACGGTCTCAAAGTGATCCAGCCGGATGACGGGCTCCGGCCCTTCGGGTTCCCGGGCTGTGACGACGGCTGCCGCGGCTCCGTCGCCGAAGATGGCCGAACCCATGATGGTGTCCGGATCGTTGGAGGTGCGCACGTGCAGGGAGCACAGTTCGGCACAAATGACCAGGACAACAGCCGATGGATCCGCCACACAGAATTGTTTGGCAGCCCTGAGCGCCGGGAACGCGGCGTAGCACCCCATGAACCCCAGATGGTAGCGCTGGACCGAAGGCTGGAGGCCCAGGGCCCTGACCACCTTGTAGTCCGGTCCCGGGTTGAAGAATCCAGTGCAGGAGACGGTGATGACGTGCGTGATGTCATCCAGGCCGATCCCGGGAGCACCTGCCACGGCTGCCTTGCCGGCCTCGATGAAGAGTTTGGTGGCTTCGACGGCGAAAATTTCGTTCCGTGCCTTGGTGCTGGGACTCAGCACGCGGTTGCTTTCGAGGTCGAAGAACTGCGGATTTTCCGGATGGGCGTCCAGGCTCAATTCGGCCACGGCCGTGTACCGGGTATCGATGGCGGCGGAGTCGAAGCAGGTAGTGACAAGGCGGGAGCCAAGCCTGGTCAGGCCCGGTTGGGCTGCGAAAACATCACGAGCTTGCGATTGGACAAGGATGGTTGGCGGGACTGCGGTTTCGAGGGACCTCATGTAGACCGGCATGCTTCATTCTTAGCGAGTATGGTCGCGAAGACAATGGGCCCGGGTTGTTGCCGCGTGTTCACCGTAGCGGCGCATACTGCCCAGTAGTGTGGAACGTACCGTTGCCGCATCCGCGCCAACGAACGAGAATCGAACGTACTGGCCGCAGCAGGCCGGTCAGGGGATGGGCGACGCCGAGGCAGCGGCGCCTGGCAGATGGAGAAATCATGAGCATTGCCGCGAGCACGGAAACGGAATCTTCGGGGTCCCACGTAGCGGACACCCACGACCTCATCCGTGTGCAGGGAGCCCGCGAGAACAACCTCAAGGACGTCAGCATCGACATCCCCAAACGCCGGCTCACGGTGTTCACTGGTGTCTCGGGCTCCGGCAAGAGCTCGCTGGTGTTCGGAACCATCGCCGCCGAATCGCAGCGCATGATCAATGAGACCTACAGTGCGTTCGTCCAGGGTTTTATGCCGTCCCTCTCGCGGCCTGACGTGGACATGCTTGAAGGCCTGACCACCGCCATCATTGTTGACCAGGAGCGCATGGGGTCCAACCCCAGGTCCACGGTTGGCACCGCAACCGACGCCAACGCGATGTTGCGCATCCTGTTCAGCAGGCTCGGTCATCCGCATATTGGCTCACCCAATGCGTATTCGTTCAACGTCCCCACCGTCAAGGCCAGTGGAGCCATCACCGTGGAGCGCGGCGAAGGCAAGACCAAGACCGAGAAGGCTTCCTTCAACCGCCTGGGAGGCATGTGTTCCCGGTGCGAAGGCATGGGGTCGGTCAGCGACTTCGATCTCACCGCGCTTTACGATGACAGCAAGTCCCTGAGCGAGGGCGCCTTGACCGTGCCCGGCTACAGCATGGACGGTTGGTACGGTCGCATCTTCAGCGGGACCGGCTACTTCAACATGGACAAGCCGATCGCCAAGTTCACCAAGAAGGAACTTCACGACCTCCTCTACCGCGAACCCACCAAGGTCAAGGTGGAAGGCATCAACCTCACCTACGAAGGCATCATTACCAAGATCCAGAAGTCGATGCTGTCCAAGGATGTGGATGCCCTGCAGCCGCATGTCCGGGCGTTCGTGGAGCGCGCCATCACGTTCACCACGTGCCCGGAGTGTGAAGGGACGCGCCTGAGTCCCGAGGCCCGATCGTCCAAGATCCAGGGCAAGAGCATTGCCGACGTCTGCAAGATGCAGATCAGCGATCTCGCGGGCTGGATCAGGGCATTGGACGAACCATCCGTTGCACCCCTCCTGAAGGGACTGCAGCACCTGCTTGACTCCTTCACCGGCATCGGGCTCGGCTACCTGTCCCTGGACCGTCCCGCCGGTACCTTGTCCGGGGGAGAGGCGCAGCGGACAAAGATGATCCGTCACCTGGGTTCGTCCCTGACGGACATCACCTACGTTTTCGACGAGCCAACCATTGGACTCCACCCGCACGACATTGAGCGCATGAACCAGCTGCTGCTGCAGCTTCGGGACAAGGGCAACACGGTGCTGGTGGTGGAGCACAAACCGGAGACCATCGCTATCGCCGACCACGTCGTAGACCTCGGCCCAGGGGCCGGTACCGGAGGTGGAACCGTCTGCTTCGAGGGTGACCTCGACGGTTTGCGGGGGAGCGACACCATTACCGGGCGGCACCTCGATGACCGCGCCGCAATCAAGGACACATTCCGGCCTGCCACGGGCCAGTTTGAGGTACGTGGCGCCTCGACGAACAACCTGCAGGACGTCGACATCGACATTCCACTGGGCGTGCTTTGCGTCCTGACGGGAGTTGCCGGCTCAGGCAAGAGCTCGCTGGTGCACGGATCGGTGGCCAAGCGCGACGGGGTCCTTGTCATCGACCAGGGCGCCATCCGCGGTTCGCGGCGCAGCAACCCGGCCACGTACACGGGACTCCTGGAACCCATCCGCAAGGCTTTCGCCAAAGCCAACGGCGTGAAGCCGGCGTTGTTCAGTTCCAATTCCGAGGGTGCTTGCCCCACATGCAATGGCGCCGGGGTGATCTACACGGATCTGGGTGTCATGGCCACCGTTGAATCGACGTGCGAGGAATGCGAGGGAAAGCGCTTTCAGGCGTCGGTTCTCGAGTACAGGCTGGGCGGAAGCAATATTGCAGAAGTGCTTGCAATGTCTGTGAATGAGGCGGAGAGGTTCTTCAGCGAGGGCGACGCCCGCACGCCGGCAGCCCACAAGATCCTGGACCGGCTTGCCGACGTCGGACTGGGATACCTGACGCTGGGCCAGCCGTTGACGACGCTGTCCGGCGGTGAGCGCCAGCGCCTGAAGCTTGCCACCCAGATGTCCGAGAAGGGCGATATCTACATCCTGGACGAGCCCACCACGGGCCTGCACCTGGCCGATGTCCAGAATCTGCTCGGCATGCTGGACCGCCTGGTTGAGTCCGGCAAGTCCGTCATAGTGATCGAACATCACCAAGCGGTCATGGCCCATGCCGACTGGATCATCGATTTGGGACCCGGGGCCGGGCACGACGGCGGCAAGATCGTTTTCGCTGGAACGCCGGCGGAGCTTGTGGCTGGCAGGTCGACGCTGACGGCGAAGCACCTGGCGGCTTACGTAGGCGCCTGACGCGAGCGTATTTGGGGCCGTTTCGGCTGTGCGGGACGGCCCCTCTCCGTGATGTGTCTAAAACGCCGATAATCTACATTATGTAAAGTAGAGGGAAGTTGGGATCCCCCGAGGCGCTGACATGTCCAGCCTCTCGGGGTCTGGGTCAAACGTTCTGAGTTGTCCCGGAACGTGCTTCCGTGTTGTGCCACGTCACACCGTGGGGCTGGTCACACCTGCTCGAAACCGCATGGTGGCAGCTGTGAGAATTGACAGTGCACGTCAGCGCCCACCACTGAGGAAAACATGCCCGGCGAGATTGCCTACTGCGAAACCTGCTGGACCAACCCTGCCCACGCGTACATCCGGGCGACGCCGATCTGCTCGCAATGCATCACGGAGTTCAACATCACCCGGCTCCCGCGGGTGGCGTACCTGGATGAGCTGCCCTTCGTCACGTTGGATGGACAGCGTCTTAGTGAACCGGACGCGAAATTCAGTGGCGAATACGCCAGGTTCCAGCCCCGCAGCAGCAGGGAACTCGAAGTTGCTTGGCTCAACGCGTTGGTCGGGGCTAACTGACTCCCGTCAGTCCCGCGCGGCGTCTAACCGGCGTAGCCGATGCAGAGCCGCCATGGGACGCCGGGCAGCTCACGTGAATCCCCGGAATCGACGGGTATGGTTCCACCTACAAAGCGGCCGGTGTTCGTTGCCAGAATTGCTCCATGCTGGTCAACGATGCAGCTGTTGGGCGGCAATGCGCGCAGATGGGGTTCGAACGCAGTCTGGAGTTGGCTGACCGAAACATCGGCGCCCACTACCCCGGCGTACTGGCCGTCTACGGTGATACGCCTGCCGAAAGTCATCACAATCTCATTGGTTCCGCTGGCGTCCACGTAGGCGTGGCTGACGTGGTACTCGCCCTCCTCCGTGTCCTCCCCCGGCAGCCACGGTACGGTGTTCACCTCATAGAGATCCATATCGATGTACAGCCGTTGGTGGGACTCAGGGCCGGTGGGCGCGTAGCACCACGCTATCCATCCCTCCCCATAGAATTCCTGATCGGCCATGAAGCCGTTGCCGTACAGGAGGGGTACCCCGATGGCCAGTGACCTTCTGGCCACGGCATAAATCTCCGAATCCGCCTTCTCCCGGCTCACGCCCGCGGAAATGCTGGTGCGAACTGCCTGCTCGAGGTCTCGAAGTGAGGCTGCGGCGATCCCCTGGAAAGTGCCGGCAAGCGTCTCGATGGCCGTAACGACGCGGTCCACGGACGGGGGCTTTCCTTTGGTATCGATGGGCGAAACGTCCAGCTCCAACCGTTCGTCGATGACCAGGTTCATGTCCCGCCGCACATGGTCTTCGGCGAGCTGCCGGCTTAGCGCGACGTCGCCGGCCTTGATGGCCTCGACGATCCGCGCGTGATCGTCGGCCGCGGCCTGCTTGCGGGGTGCAGGGTCCATCCAGATCAGTGGGCCAACCTCGGCTTGCAGCTCCGCTTCCTGCCTGGTCAGCCTGACGGAGCCGGAGCTCGCCGCAAGCTCAATGTGGAATTTGCTGTCGGCCCGGATCGCGTCCGCCGGGTGCTCGCTTGTCCGGATTTCATCGGACATGTACTCAAGGCGGGCCAGGGACAGCCGACTGGATCTCTCCGCTGCGGCCGCAGCGGCGCTGCCGGCCAGGAACGCGCGGAACTCGCGGAGGTCGCGCAAATCCTCCAAGGAGTAGGTGCCGACCGACTGTTTTTGCATCCGCGCGACGTCGCCCGTGTTGGCCTTGACGAAGCTTCCCCCGCCCTTGCCGCGCCGGGTCTCCACGAGACCCAATCCCCGCAATTCGGCCAGGGCTGCCCGAAGCGTCAATGTTGACACGCCCATTCTGGTGGCCAGATAGCTTTCGCTCGGCAGTTGGGATCCGTCCTCGAGGACGCCGAGTTCTATGGCGTGCCTAAGGCGCCGGGCGACTTCCTCTCCCCTGTCGGCAGTCTCCAGCGGGGCGAAAGCCAGTTGCTCTTTCCATGTCGACACCGGTACTCGTCCTCCTCGAAGAAAGTGACATTTAACCTTGAATGTCTATTGACCCTTATCAATGAAAGTCTATAGTTAAGAGTACCAATCGAAGAGCAGAAGGGCACCTGTTCCGGTCAGACACAGATCAGTAGTGGTGGTCTAAAACCTAGATGAGGAAAGGAGAAGACGATGACGCGGGAAGAAGCTTACGCACAATGCAACCAGGACTCCTATGTTGAGTTTTATGGTGGCCGCTGGATCGTCGTTCCGTTCGCCCAGGTTGAGCAGCCACAGTTCTTTGTCTGCTCGCCGTTGGCGCTGAGCGCCGCCAGGTAGCCCCTCCCCTCACGCTTCCGGGTGTGTTTTAGTAAAGCCATGGCCGATCCCATCGAGGACTATGCACTGCTGTCGGATCTCCTGACCGGGCCGTTGGTTTCCCGTAGCGGCAGCCTGGATTGGGCATGTTTCCCGAGGTTCGACTCCCCCGCGCAGTTCAGCGCCCTGGTGGGCACTGATGAACACGGACGGTGGTTGCTCGCCCCGGGTGACCCGGAAGCCGTGGTGACTAGCCGCTCATACGTTGATTCGACCTTCATCGTGGAAACACACTGGCGTACGTCCACGGGTTCCGTCCGGGTCACAGACTTCATGCCGGTAGGGCACACCACCTCGTCGGTTCTGCGCCGCATCACCGGGCTTGAGGGCGTGGTGGAAATGCACCAGGAACTGGTCATTCGTCCGGGCTACGCGAAGATCGTCCCCTGGACGCGACGAGTCCACGACCTTGATTCCGGCGGGACCATGCTCCAGGCCTTGGCCGGGCCGGACGCTTTGGCCCTTCGCGGCCCGCACCTTCCGGAACCGCACACACACGGTCACGCAGGAGGGTTCACGGTATCGGCGTCGGACATTGTCGACTTCGAGTTGACCTGGTTTCCGTCGCATCGTCCGGCGCCGGCAAGAATCGATGTGGACGCCGCCCTGCAGCAGGCCACTGCCTATTGGACAACGTGGGGCAGCCACTGCCGCTCCAACGGCGACTACGGAGAAGCCGTCAAGCGGTCCCTCTTGGTCCTGCGTGCCCTGACGAACTACGAAACGGGCGGGATTGTCGCCGCCCCCACAACCTCCCTCCCGGAGGAATTTGGCGGCTCCAGGAACTGGGACTACCGGTTTTGCTGGTTGCGTGATGCTGCGTTGACCTTGGAATCGATGTTGACGCATGGCTACGAAACCGAAGCATTGCAGTGGCGTGACTGGCTGCTGCGGGCGCTGGCCGGCCAACCGGAGGACCTTCAGATCATGTACGGCATCGGAGGCGAACGGGACCTGCCGGAGCGGGTTCTCGATCATCTTCCGGGGTACGCAGATTCCCGGCCCGTGCGGATCGGAAATGCGGCCGTGGCACAGTTCCAGGCCGATGTGGTTGGCGAAGTCATGGTGGCTCTGGAAAGACTGCGTATGGCTGGCGGCAAGGAGGACCATTTCTCCTGGACCCTGCAACAGATCTTGCTGGGATTCGTCGAGAAACACCTTGATGACAAGGACTACGGCCTCTGGGAAATACGGGGTGAGCCACGGTTCTTCACCCATTCACGGGTGATGATGTGGGCCGCCTTCGACTGCGGCATTCGTGCAGTTCGAGATCACGGCCTTGACGGCCCGGCCGAGCATTGGGAGTACCTCCGCGAAAAGCTGCGCGAAGAGATCATGGACCGGGCCTTCAACCCTGGGCTCAATTCGTTTACCCAGACCTACGGCGGAACCCAAACGGACGCAGCCCTCCTGGTCATGCCCCAGGTTGGGTTCCTGCCGTACCGCCACGAACGGATGCTGGGTACGGTGGCACGCCTGGAAGACGAACTGCTGAACGACGGCGGCCTGCTGCTGCGATACAGGACGGAGACGGGTGTGGACGGCTTGGAACCCGGAGAACACCCCTTCCTGGCCTGCTCGTTCTGGCTGGTGGAACAGTACGCCCGAACAGGCAGGGAAGACGATGCCACACGCCTCATGGACCAGCTGGTGGGGCTCAGCAATGAACTTGGCCTGCTCAGCGAAGAGTACGACACAGAAGAAGGACGGATGGCCGGGAACTATCCCCAAGCCTTCTCGCATCTGGCCTTGGTCCGCGCTGCGGATGCGCTCCACGGTGTGGACTTACTCAGCCTGGCCAGGACCGTGTAAGTACGTCACCCTGAGCGCTCCGGCACGGTTCCTGAGTGGGTTGACCCGCCGGAGGCGGCCGGTCAGGCGGCCGCGCCAGGTTCCAAGGGAAGCTCCCACACCTCGTCATTTCCGGCGTGGGAAAGAACTGCACCGGACGTGACATAGTCCCGGGCAGCGGGACCGATCATGCGCAGGCCCACGAGGACCCAGCCGCCGTCCTGACGGCCCCAACGGAGCCGATGCCGGCGCAAAGTGGAGAGGAATCGCGTTTCTGGTTCCCGCGCTATGTCGGTTATCCGACACCAGCTGATGTACAGGCCGTAGAGGGTATCGATATCCATGCCGTCGTCGGTGTCTTCTTCAATAACCAGGGATTCCTGGATAAAGCGCGCGAAATTGTCTGTGGCCATGACGGCCTCCAAGGGGGATGAAAGGCAGGAACCGCCGGGCTGCATCGGCGAAGAGCCTATCCCTCCACGCTACGCATACCTGTCCTGCATCACAAGGGCAGGAATAGACTGGTTCGACCATGACCGGTACCCCAGCCCGTCTCTTCGTCGGAGTCGCTGTTGCAGCGTTCCTGACGTCGGGCTGCTCACCGGCTGTCGACCTCCCCTCTCCCCCGCCCGCGCAGGCAGCCTCAGCCAGCCAGCCCGGTCCGGTCGAATCCGCAGCGGCCATGGCAGGCGACGCGTCACCCACCGCCGCGGCAACCCCGGCACCGCTTCCCGCGCCAACCCAGATAGCTGAACCGCAGCCCTTCACCTTCAACCTCTATGAGGACGGCGATTTCGTACCGCAGTACACCTTCGAGTGGTGCGTGGCCGCGAGCATCCAGATGGCACACAACCTGGTCCGGAAGGGCGGCGAGGGCACGTGGGCAGGGCAGGCCCAACAAGGCGAATTGTGGGAGATGGCCCGGGTGCGTTCGTCCAACGCCTTCAACGGTGCCAACCCCATGGGCTGGGCGGCGGTGCTTGGGGAGGTGGGCATGGGCCCCTACAAGGTGGTGAGCATTCCGGCTTACGAGGACGCACTGCGAACCGCTGCTCGGGCCATGGCCTACACCGGCAGGCCAGTTGGCCTGGTGATGTGGAGTGGACGCCACGCATGGGTGATGAGCGGGTTCGAGTCAGTAGGCGATCCCCGGTCGCATTCGGAGTTCCAGGTAACCGGCATCAGGGTCATGGATCCGCTGTACCCTTACGGCAGTGGCCAATGGGGCCCTTCACCTGCCCCTGACACGTTGCTGAATCCGGAACAATTGGCCACGCAGTTCGTGGTCCGCGAACCGCGGCGGTGGAGCACCGACCTGCCTACCGGCTACATGCTCGTCTTGCCGCAATAGCCGGGGTCCTAGAGGTCCACCGTCCCACTCTCGCCGACGCTCATCCGCGAATCGGAAACTTTGGACTTTACCCATTGAAGGACGGTGGCAGCGGTTCCGCCCGGAGTGGTCCAGTACTCCGCGGAGTCGGAGTCCACCCGAAGCAGGCAGACCTCAGGAGTTTCGGGGCCGTCAGGGAACCATGCTTCTACGGCCTGGTTCCAGAGTTCACGGATGGTAGTCCTGTCCGTGACCACTTCCGCGGTGCCGGCCACGGAGACCCACTCGGTGTTCTTGCCGAAGGAGACGTTGACCCTGCTGTCGCCCCGGATGTGGGCTACCTGCGAGGTGCCCAAGCCTGTAAAGAACCAGAGGTCACCGTCATCACGGACTTCCTGGACGGCCAAAGGGCGGCTGACCAATGCCCCTGATTCGTTGATGGTGGTCAACATGCCAATCTTGGTGTGGTTGATGATGTCCGTGACTTTTGCGATGCCCTGCTCTTCACTCATGGTTGCCTCATTCCACCGTTTGTCCGGGACCCTCCCGGCTTGCCAGCCTATTAGTAAGTTTACTTATTTACTAGTCGGGCAGGCGAAGGCGGCAGGTCACGGGCGTCCCGGGGGCGGTCCCTCGATCAGGGTGGGAACGTACTCGAGGAGTTGGGACCGCCCATCGAAGGTGCGACTCTCCACGAGTTCCAGGGCTACGTCCGGATATCCGTCGTAGATCCGCTCGCTCCCGGTCCGGCCGGTAATGACGGGAAAGACCACCAGCCGGTAACGGTCCACCAGTCCTGCAGACAGCAGTGACCGGGTCAGGCTGAGGCTGCCCAGGGTACTCAAGGTTCCCGTGCGGGTGCGCTTCAGCTCCCGGACGGCCTCCACGGCATCCCCACGTACAAGCTCGGTGTTTGGCCAGGCCAGCGGTTCCTCCACGGATTTGGAGAAGACGATTTTGGGCATAGCTGCCAACCCTGTCAGGCTTGCACCTTCGTCGTCGGAAAACCCTGAGCCTCCGTCCTCCGCCTGCTGGGAAAGGCCGGACATGACCTTATACGTGTTGGCCCCCATAAGAAGGGTGATGTCCTTTTTTCCTTCTTCGTCCAGCCAAGCCAAATATTCCGGTCCTTCCAGCCCCCACCAGCCGGGCCAGCCTTCGCCCGAGGCGTAGCCGTCCAAGGAAATGATGAGATCCACCATCAACTTGGCTGACGTTTTCTCCGCTGCACTTTCACCCATGGTTGGCTCCTCGATTGGCTGCGTTCGGGTGTGGTGGCGGCTATGCTACCGCCGCCGCCGTGCGCCCTTCAAGGACTCCCACCGCCAGGCCACCGCTGCCGGTTTCAGGCACTCCGATCCACGCGGGACCGCCACAGCAAGTAGACAAAGTAGGGCGCGCCCACCAGCGCCGTGGTGATGCCGGCGGGTATCTGGGCAGGGGCAATGATCGTGCGCCCGATGACGTCAGCCAGGACCACAGTGGAAGCGCCGATCAGGGCCGCCACCGGAAGGACGCGCGCGTGCCGCGCGCCCACCAAGGTGCGTGCAGCGTGAGGAGCCACGAGGCCCACGAAAGCAATGACGCCCACCGACGAAACCGCCCCGGCGGTCAGGAGCACTGCCACGGAGAGGAGAATCAACCGGGACCGCGTCAGTTGGATGCCAAGGACGCGGGGCGAATCGTCGTCCACGGCAATCAGGTCGAGGTCCCTCCGCAGGGCGGCCAGCACGGGCACGGCCATCACCAGCGCAAGCAGCGGAGGCAGGACCGACGCGAAGTTTCGCCCGTACGTTGACCCGGAAAGCCAGGTCAGAGCCTTGGTCTGGTTGAACGGATCCGTTGAAACGAGCAGGACGGTGATGATGGCTGCGAGTCCCGCGGAGACGCCGATTCCTATCAGGACAAGCCGGTTCTGCTGCAGGCCTCCGCGGAAGGACAGGCCAAAGACCAAGGCGGCGGACAACGCGGCGCCCAGCAAGGCCGAGCCGGTAACCACCCACGCTCCAGCCAGTGGTGCTGTGGTGATCACCGCAATGGCTGCCAAACCGCCGCCGCCCGAGACACCCAGGATGCCAGGCTCGGCCAAGGAGTTCCGGGAAACTGCCTGAATGAGGGCGCCGGCAAGGGCCAGCGCCGCACCCGCCAGGACCGCGGCCAGGACCCGCGGCATCCGGGTGCCCAGGATGGCATTGACCCGGTTTCCGGATTGCCCCGTTAACCAATTGGTCAGATCCCCCAGCAGCAATTTGGCATCGCCAAGCAAAGCTCCGGCCACCAGCAGCCCTGCCAGCAGCACCAGCAAGGCCACCAGGACGCCCCTGAAAAACCTGCGCGAGCGCAATCGTGCCAGGGCATCCCCGGCCGCGCTGAGACCGGCGTCGGTCATGCGCAACGCCAAGGCCACCAGGAACACTGCGCCAAAGACGGTGGTCACCGCGCCCGTTGGTACCTCGACGCCGGCCTGGGCGCCGAACAGCCCTCGTACGGCGACATCCGCGCCAACCACGACGATCGCCCCGGCCAACCCGGAAACGGGCAGGAGGGAACGGTGTCTGCCGAGGCCGCGGAGGCGGCTGGCCAGCAAGCGGACGATGGCCGGGGCACATAGCCCGACAAAACCGATGGGTCCCGCGATGGTCACCGCCGCTGCGGACAGGACAACAGCCAGCACGACGGCGGCCACTCGGGCGACGCGCGGATCCGCGCCCGCCAGCCTCGAGGCATCGTCTCCCAAGCCCAGGAGGTCAAGCCTGCGGGACAGTACCAGGAGCAAGGCGACAGCAACCACTACCACCGGCGTGAACTGCAGCAATTCATCACTGCGGGACTGGGCAAGGCTTCCTTGTCCCCAGGCGTACAGCCCGGTTGTTTGCTGGCTGAAAAGCAGCAGGAGGGCGCTGGTCGCCGAATGAAGCCCCAGCGCCAGCGCTGTCCCTGCAAGGACCAGGCGAATGGGGCCACCGTTGCCGTTGGCTCCACCACCGGAGAGCGCCAGCACGAGCACGGCTGCGGCGAGGCCGCCAAGGAAGGCAACTCCACCGGACAAGAGCGCGGGCAAGGTCAAGCCGAACGCCGCTACGCCTACGATCGCGAAATGCGCGCCGGCGTTGACTGCCAAGGTATCCGGTGATGCCAGGACGTTACGGGTTGCCGATTGCAGTGCAGCCCCGGCAACGCCCAGGGCGACGCCCACCAGGAGGCCTGCGACAAGTCGGGGCACGCGGGAGGCGATCAACACCGCTGTCGCCTGGTCCGAGCCGCTGCCGGTGAGCATCCCCAGCAACTTGTCAGGGCCGACGTCGGCCGTCCCTTGCGTCAGGTGGATCAGCGAAAAGGCCACCAGGAGCAGCAGGCCGGCCACGGCGGCGAGGACGGTTCCGGACCAGCGCCGGGAACCTGCAGGAGCGGGGGCGGGAGCGCCCGCCACGGCCGTGGCAGCGGTCATGGCGGGCCTCCGTGCTGTTTGGGTCATGATGCGGCGGTGCTATTTGGTGAGGGATGCCACCAGGGCGTCGACGTACTGCGTCATCGAAGCCGGGCCACCGAACATCCAGATGCCGTCCGGCAGGCGGTGGACGCTTCCGGAAGCGACGAACGGAAGGGACTTCCAGACCGCATTGTTGGTCAGCTCATCGGTGAAGTCGCCGTCGGCGTTGTTGGTGATGTAGGCAAAGCTGTCAGCGTTGATGGCAGTCAATCCCTCGACGTCGGTGGACGCCAGGCCGTATGCGGGATCGCCTTCCATGGGCCAGGGGCTGACCAGGCCAAGTTCGGTGTTGATGTCTGCCAGCAGTGATCCCTTGACGTACGGCCGGACAGAAACCTTGCCGTCGGCCACCCAACCGTCGGCGAAGGCCACGCGCTTTCCTGCGAGCCCGGCCTTTTCAAGGTCGGCCTTGCCCTTTGCCACCGCTGCATCGAACGCGGCGATGGCTTCATCGGCCTTCTTCTCCGTGCCTGTTGCCTTGGCGACGAGCTTGAGGTTGTCCTCTGCCTGGGCGATCTGGCGGCTCGCGTCGGCGGACTTGACCACCACAACGGGAGCGAGCTCCTCAAGCTGCTTGATGACCGGGTCGGCCAGGTCTGTGGTGGCGACAATCAGGTCGGGATCCAGGGAAGCGATGGTGTCGAAGCTGGGTTCGCTGCGGGTTCCGATGTCCTTGGGCGTGCTGTCCAGCTTGCCGGCCGTGACCCAGGCACTGTAACCCTTGACGTCGGCCACACCCACGGGCATGACGCCGAGCGTCGTGAGGTTTTCCACGACGTTCCATTCGGTGCCGACTACGCGCTTGGCGGGTCCGTCGAGTTTGACCTCCGTACCGCGGGCGTCGGTCACGGTGATGGCACCGCCGCCTGCGGCGCCACTGGAGGCCGAACCGGCAGGTGCTTCTGTAGTGCCGCAGCCGGTGAGGAGAAGCGCGGCAGCAGCCGTAGCGGCCAAAGCCTTGGGGATTTTCATGGACGCATGGTCCTTTCCTTGGTGAGGGGTTGGGTTTCGCTGTGCCGGCCCACTGCGCGGGTGCGCAGCCTTCCGGTCAGCGGATCAGTATGGGTAACGATGGGGATGGAATAGACCTCGCTGAGGAGGGCGGGGTCGAGGGCCTCGTGTGCAGGACCCGCCGCAGCGATGCGGCCTTTGGAGAGCACTACCACCTGGTCGGCCAACGCCGCGGCCTCGTCGAGGTCGTGCAACACGACGCCGACGGCTACGCCATGGACGCGGGCGAGGTCGAACACCAGATCGAAGATTTCCACCTTGTAGCGAAGGTCCAAATGGTTCGTCGGTTCGTCGAGCAGAAGCACCGAGGTGTCCTGGGCCAGGCAGCTCGCCAGCCACACGCGCTGGAGCTGCCCTCCCGAAAGCTCGTGGACTCCCCTGCCGGCCAAGTCGCCGACGCCGGTGAGCAGCATGGCGCGTTCGACGGCGGCAGCCCCCTCGGGGTCGGCGGCCCGCCACCGTCCGCGGTACGGATGGCGGCCGAATTCGACCACGTCACGGACGCTCAGGCCGTGGGGCACCGGGCGGCTCTGCGAGAGCAACGTCACGTGGCGGGCGAAATCGCTGCGCTTCATCATGAGGGCATCAACTGCCTCACCGTCCGAGGGGCTGACGGTAACACTTCCCGACGATGTGGCATGCAAACGTGCCAAGGCCCGCAGCAACGTGGACTTTCCGCTGCCGTTGGGGCCCACCAGGGCGACTATCCGCCCGGGCTCCAGGTTAAGGCCCGCACCGTGGACCACGTCCTTGGCGCCGTAGCGCAGCACAAGGTCGTGGGCCTCGAGGCCGGCCTGTTTTCCCTGCTCAAACACAGTTTGCTCAATCACAGATGGAAGATTAGCTTAGCCTTACCTTATTTAAGAAAACGGCGGCTTCATCTGTTATCGAGGTCACACCCAGGCCTGGTGGTGGCATCATTACGTGCATGTCTTCTGACCAGCTCCCTACAGTCCAGCGCCTTCGTCCCCAAGGGCTCGTGAACAGCCCTGCTTTCAGCCATGTCGCGATCGTGCCGCCTGGCGTAACCACCATTTACGTGGGAGGCCAGAATGCTGTGGATGCGGACGGCCACCTCGTTGGACAGGACGATGTTGCAGTACAGTCGGCCCGTGCCTTGGCCAACGCCCGCACCGCCTTGGCCGCAGCCGGAGCAACCCTTTCCGACGTGGTGCAGTGGACCGTGCTCTTTGTGGACGGTGCGGACCTCGGGGCGGGATACGGCGCCATCGCTTCCGAGCTTGCGTCGGATGAACCACCGCTGGTCATGGCCGCACGGGTGGCTGGCCTCGGTGTTCCCGGGGCGCTGGTGGAGATCAGTGCGGTAGCCGCCGTCGTGCACTGACTGTTACGTGAGGGTGCCGCGAGGTGCCTTCGGCAACTCCTCTGGTTCACGGGTCCGAACGTTGCTAGCGTGACGCCATGAGTCCGTCAAAGACCCCGCCCGAGATCCTGGCCATCGACGACTGGGATGTCAGCATTTCAAGTCCGGACAAGGTGGTATTTCCGGAACCGGGGATCACCAAGCTGGACTTGGTGCGGTACTACCTTGCCGTCGCGGAAGGAGCATTGCGCGGTGCGGGCGGCCGTCCGATGGTCCTCAAGCGCTTCCCCAAGGGCATCAACGCCGAGCCGTTCTTCCAAAAACGGGTTCCTGAGAACCATCCACCCTTCATCGACACGGCAACCCTGCATTATTCGTCCGGGACCTCGGCGGAGGAAGCGGTCATCCGGGATGCTGCAGGATTGGCGTGGGTGGTGAACCTGGGGTGCCTCGACCTCAATCCGCATCCTGTACGCGCCGAGGACCTTGACCACCCGGACGAGCTGAGGATCGATTTGGATCCCATGCCGGGAGTGGATTGGTCCCAAATCGTGGATGTTGCTTACGTTGCGGGGGAAGTGCTGGAGGACGTTGGATTGGTGGGATGGCCCAAAACCAGCGGATCCCGGGGTTTGCACATCCTGGTCCGGATTGCGCCGGACCACGACCACAAGCACGTGCGCCTCGCCGCCGAAACGCTCGCCCGGGAAGTGGAGATCCGGGCGCCCGGACTCGCCACTGCCCGATGGTGGAAGGAGGAGCGCGGAGAGAGCGTCTTCGTTGACTTCAACCAAAACGCCAAGGACCGGACGGTGGCCTCCGCCTACTCGGTGCGGCCGCTCCCCGACGCCAGGGTCTCCACTCCCCTTACCTGGGACGAGCTGGCGACGGCCAGGCCCGGCCAATTCACCGTGTTGACCGTACCGGCGCGCTTCGCGAAACAAGGGGATCCCCATGCAGGGATCGATGGCGCTGCAGGTAGCCTGGACCGGCTCCTCGCCTTGGCCGCCGAGCTGGGACCGGCTGAGAAAGCTCCGCGTTCGGGTGATGGTTCGGGACGGCGGCAGTCGGTCATGCCGCTCATTGAAGTGGCCCGGACCAAGACCAAGGCCGAAGCCCTCGAAGCGCTGGAAGAGTGGAAGGCGCGCCACGCAGCTGTTGTGGCGGAGTTGCACCCCGCCGATGTCCTGGTGGACGGCATGCGCGGCTCAAGCTCCCTGTGGTACCGCGTCCGCATCAACCTCCAGCACGTTCCGGAGGCACAACGCCCGGAGCAGGAAGAGCTGATCGCCAACTACGATCCCTGGGCCGGAAAGGAATGGCCCGGCCGGCCCGGAGCGTGAGCCCGGTCCCCTTGTTCCGCTAGTGCCGTGGGATGTTGCGGAGGTTGCTCCGGGCCATGCTGACCGCCTCCCCTGCCCCACGGTTCAGCACCACCTTGGACATTGCGGTGGCGAAGCCGATGACCTGGGAGCCCGAAATCTTGGGCGGGAGGGACAACGCCTGCGGGTCGGTGATCAGCTCAACCAGCGACGGCCCGGGGTGGGCGAATGCCGAGCGGTACGCCCCTTCAATGTCCGCGGGGTCCGTAACCCGGACAGCATGGAATCCCAAGGCGGCGGCCACTGCCGCATAGTTGACGTCGGGAACGTCAACGCCGAAGTCAGGCAGGCCGTCCACCAGCATCTCCAGCTTCACCATGCCCAGCGTGGAGTTGTTGAACACCACCACGTTCACCGGAAGCTTGAGCGCGGCGACCGTGATGAGTTCCCCCAGCAACATGGAGAGGCCGCCGTCCCCCGAAACCGAGACCACCTGGCGTTCCGGGAACGCCACTTGCGCTCCGATGGCGTGCGGCAGGGCGTTCGCCATGGAGCCGTGGAGGAAGGAGCCGATCAGTCTGCGCGTGCCCAGGGGGTTGATGTACCGGGCCGTCCACACATTGCACATTCCGGTGTCGGCAGTAAAGATGGCGTCTTCGGCCGCCGTCTGGTCCAGCAGCGATGCCGCGTACTCCGGGTGGATCGGTTGCTTTTTCTCCACTTTCCGCGTGTAGGCACCCACGGCTTTGTTCATCAAGCGATCGTGCTTCTTGAGCATCTGGTCCAGGAAACGTCGGTTGGTCTTCGGCTTCACCAGGGGCAGCAGGGCGGTGAGGGTAGGCAGGACATCGCCGTGTACGGCGAGATCGACGTCGGTCCGTCTCCCCAGCCGCTGTGCTGCCCTGTCCACCTGGGCCGTGCGGGTGTCCGGCAGGAACTGGTCGTAGGGGAAATCGGTCCCGAGAAGGATCAGCAGGTCAGCGTCCTCGATTCCCTCCGCTGCCGCGCCATATCCAAGCAGTCCCGTCATGCCGATATCGAACGGGTTGTCGTACTGGACGAAGTCCTTGCCCCGCAGGGAGTGTCCAATGGGCGCCTTGGCGAGTTCGGCCAGCGCGATCAGCTCACTGTGCGCTCCCTCAACGCCCGCCCCGGCGAAAATGGCGACCTTGCCGGCGTCGTTGATGGCATCGGCGAGCCCCTGCACGCTCGTGGGATCGGGGATCAGGGAGGCAGGGCGGAAGGTGGCCGGCAGGGGCGAGGGCGCTGTGGCTTCGAGGCCGGCAATATCGCCCGGGAGTGTTACGACGGCCACTCCGCCGAGTGCCAGCGCACTCTGGATGGCGCTGTGCATGACCCTTGGGGCCTGTTCGGCCGTGCTGATCAGTTCCGAGTAGACGGAACACTCATTGAACAGCCGGTCAGGGTGGGTTTCCTGGAAGAATCCGCTGCCGATCTGCTTGCTGGGTATGTGGGAAGCGATGGCCAGTACCGGAGCGCCTGTCCGGTTGGCGTCATAGAGGCCGTTGATCAGGTGAAGGTTGCCGGGACCGCAGGAGCCAGCACACACTGCCAGCTTCCCGGTCAGCTGCGCGTCCGCGGCCGCAGCGAACGCGGCTGCCTCCTCGTGGCGCACGTGGATCCAGTCGATGCCGCCTTTTGCGGATCCTCCGGTTTGCCGGACGGCATCCACCAGGGGGTTCAGGCTGTCACCCACAATCCCGTAGATCCGCTGCACCCCCGCAGCCTGGAGTTGTTCAATGAGCTGGGTGGCGAGTTCCTTGGCCATGTGTGCAGACTCCCCTGTTTTGCTTGGTGGCTGACAGGGCCAATATAGCCGCCTTCGCTCAACGGTGTTCCGGCCGCGTCTACGGCAGTTCAGTCAGCGCGGATCCTTTGTGGGCTGCGTGGGCGCCCGTTTTCGCGGATTCCACGACGTATTGCGGCTCATCTTCGCTGGCCCGGTGGGTGTTGCCATCAAGCTGAAAATCGCTCGTCTTCTTTTCCACGATCTTGCCGTGCGTCTTGCCTTGGGAGGTGTTCCATTCCACTCGTGTTCCCTTGCTCAGTGCCATGGTGTTCCTTTGCTTGGTCTGGACAGTCCGGGCCTGGATAGCTGGAAGGCGCACCTGTGGGGGCCTTCGCAGACGACGCTAGTGGAGTTGGGCTGGGGGCGGAAGCTCCCTTGACGAAGCGGCAGCCCCCAGCAGCAGTTCCGTCATTTCTGTTGGAGGCATATGCGGGTGCAATGGCAGCCTCTTCCTGCGCAACGTGGGGTGCCATAGTGTGGGGCATCCAGCCTGCGGGAGGGTGCAGGGGAATCGGTGGAAGGGAACGCTGGGATGTTGGTCTGTGGAACCTGTGGGGTTGAGCGCGAGGAGCCCACGCCGGAGCTGTGCCCTATCTGTGCCGACGAGCGGCAGTACGTCCTGGAGGAAGGCCAGCGGTGGCTTGGCCTTGACGGGCTGGCGGCGGCTGGTCATCGGGTGGTGTTTGGAGAAAACGAGCCGGGCCTTTGGGGTATTCGGGTAGAACCCAAAGTTGGCATTGGACAGACATCCCAATGGGTTGTCACTCCGGAGGGGTCCGTGATCTGGGACCCGGTTGGCTATGTGGATGACGCCGCCGTGCGGGCCGTGCTTGATCGCGGGCCCGTCCTGGCAATTGCGGCGAGCCATCCGCACATGTTCGGTGTGCAGGTGGAGTGGTCCCGCAGGCTTGGTGGAGTTCCCATCCTGGTGCCGGAGATTGATCGGCAATGGCTGGGCCGCGATGACCCGAACGTTGTTTCGTGGGCGGGGAGCCGGCGCCTCGCGGAGGGGCTGACGCTCCATCAGGCCGGAGGCCACTTTCCGGGCAGTGCCGTGGTGCATTGGGCGGCCGGAGCTGACGGGAGGGGCGTTCTGCTGACGGGCGATACGGTGTTCCCCAACCCGGACCGCCGATCGGTAGCTTTCATGCGCAGTTACCCAAACCATCTTCCCTTGTCCGGCACAGTGGCGTTGCGCCTGGCGGAGGATCTGGGTGGGCTTGAGTTCGACCGCATGTACGGAAACTTCAACAACGTCATTGCATCCGGAGCGAAGGCAGTGCTGAGGAAGTCTGCCGAGAGGCATGCCGCGTGGGCGCGGGGGGATTTCGACCATCTGACGTAGCGCGGCCTGGCGTCCGCCCCGGGCGGAGAAGTTACACGCCGGAAACTTCCGCTTGATGGATCGGAAACGCCATGTGGGTTGAATGTCAGTTATCAATGTTTCATGACATGATCCACGAAGGAGTACCAATGTCCACCGAGATCAACTTCCGCTACCTCAGCGAACCCGACATGATCGACGCCGGCGTCGGCGACCTGGTCCGCTGCACCGACGTCATGGAGGAAGCCCTTGTCCTGCTCCGGCAAGGCGATTACCGGATGGCCGGCGAGAACGGCAACTCCCACGGGGCCATGATCACGTTCCCCGCAGCCCCCGAATTCACAGGGATGCCCAAGGACGGCCCGGACCGCCGCTTCATGGCCATGCCCGCCTACCTTGGTGGACGCTTCGGTACCTCCGGGGTGAAGTGGTACGGCTCCAACACCGAAAACCGCGGCAAGGGCCTCCCCCGCTCCATCCACGTGTTCGTCCTGAACGACAGCGACACCGGCGCCCCGTTGGCCATCATGAGCGCCAACCTACTCAGCGCGTACCGCACCGGTGCCGTTCCCGGCGTCGGGGTCAAGCACCTTGCCAAGGCCGACGCGAAGGTCGCCGCCGTCGTCGGTCCCGGCGTGATCGCCCGCTCCGTCCTCTCGACCACCCTGGCCCTTCGCCCCTCCATCGACACCCTCTACGTCAAGGGCCGCAGCGAAGGCAGCACCCAGGCGTTCGTCGACTGGGCCCAGGCCACCTTCCCCCAGCTCACCAAGGTTGCCCCGGCTGCAACCATTGAGGACGCGATCTCCGACGCCGACGTCGTCATGGCCACCACCTCCACCGACGCCGCCGGCAGCGAGGCCTTCCCCTACTTCCCCAAGCACGCCATCAAGCCCGGCGCCCTGTTGCTCCTGCCTGCCGCGGCACGCTTCGATGACGACTTCCTCCAAGGCGACGCCCGCCTGGTCATCGACGCCGAAGGCCTCTACCAGGCCTGGCTCGAAGAATACGGCCCCACCGCCTACCAGATCCTGGGCATCCCGGGATCCCATTGGTTCGGGCTCCTTGAAGAAGGGAAGCTCCCGGCCTCAAAGATCGAAGAAATCGCCGACATCGCCACCGGCAAACTCCCCGCACGCCGCGACGACGAAGAAATCATCCTCTACTCCGTCGGCGGCATGCCCATCGAAGACGTCGCCTGGGCCACCGAGCTCTACCGCACCGCCGACGAAAAGAACATCGGCACCGTCCTGAACCTCTGGGAAACCCCCGCCCTCGCATAACCCCTCCAGACCTGCGTTGGGGGCGGCAGTCACCCGCCCCCAACGCACACCAACACACCCAACCCCATCCACCGCACCCAACAAGAACCGTTCGAAAGGGGTTTCCCATGGATACGGGAAATGTCGCCTGGCTGCTGGTCAGCTCGGCCCTGGTTTGTCTCATGATCCCCGCCCTGGCCCTCTTCTACGGAGGAATGGTCGGCTCCAGACGCATCCTGAACATGATGATGATGTGCTTCGGCGGCGTCAGCATCGTCGCCGTCCTCTGGGCCGCGTTCGGCTACTCCGCGGTGTTCGGGAACTCCCTCGGCGGCGCCGGGCTGCTCGGTGACCCCACCCAGTACCTCGGACTGGAACAACTCCTTGCCGAGGACCCCAACGCCGCCATCCCACCGGCCCTGTTCGCCGCGTTCCAGCTCTTCTTCGCCGGCATCACCACCGCCATCATTGCCGGCGCCGCAGCTGGACGCATGAAGTTCGGCGCGTGGATGCTGTTCGCCGCACTCTGGGCAACAGTGGTCTACCTCCCCGTCGCCCACTGGGTCTTCGCCCTGAACTCTCCCGACGGCAGCATCACCGGCGGCTGGATCCTCAACGGGCTCAAAGCCATCGACTTCGCCGGTGGCACAGCAGTTCACATCAACGCAGGCGTCGCCGCGCTCGCTCTCTCACTGGTCCTTGGCCGAAGCGCCGGATGGCCCAAGAGCGAACACGTCCGCCCCCACAGCAGGCCCCTGGTCCTCGTCGGTGCAGGACTCCTCTGGGTCGGCTGGTACGGCTTCAATGCCGGGTCAGCGCTCGCAGCCGGGAACACAGCCTCCGTCGTCTTCTTGACCACCTCAGTGGCAGGTGCCGCTGCGCTCCTGGGCTGGATCGCCGTCGAGCGCCTCCGCCGCGGGCGCGCCAGCAGCATCGGCGCCGCCTCCGGGCTGGTGGCCGGTCTTGTTGCCATCACTCCTGCGTGCGGCGCAGTCAGCCCGATCGGTGCCATCGCCATCGGAGCCATCGCCGGTGCGGTGTGTTCGCTGGCGGTGGAGTGGAAGTTCCGCCTGGGCTTCGACGACTCCCTGGACGTGGTGGGAGTGCACTTGGTGGGTGGCGTCATTGGCACGTTGCTGATTGGCGTCTTCGCCACCGAAGCAGCTCCGAACAAGGCGGTCGGACTGCTCTACGGCGGCGGTTTTGACCTCCTCGGCACCCAGGCCCTCGCTACGGGAGCCGTGTTGCTGTACTCCTTCGCCGCAACCTGGCTCGTGGCAAAACTCGTTCAGGTGACCGTGGGACTGCGCATCCGGCCGGAAGACGAACTGCGCGGCATCGACATTGCTGCCCACGCCGAAGAGGCCTACCTGGTGGATGAAGAGCCCGAAATGCTCGGCTCCCCCTCCCGTTCCTAAAGCGCGTCGCGTTCATGAAGAGGGCGGCCTGGAGAATCATCCAGGCCGCCCTCTTCATGCACTTTCAGCGGGCTGCAACCGCGAGGAAGCGAATAGGCAGCTCCACCAGACGCAGCGGACCGTGCGGACCTTCGCCCTCGAAGACCAACGAATCCCCGGTGGCGAGCTCGTACTCGTAAGACCCGTGCCCGTAGACCATCCGACCTTCGAGCATGTAAATGAACTCCGTTCCGGGGTGCTGGAACTGCGGAAAGACATCGGAAGCACTGGTCAGCGTTACGAGGCTGGGCTCAATGGCGTGCTCGCGGCGCTTGAGTGAACCGAGGGAACGGTACTCATGGCCGTGCCGGGTACCGCTCCTGACCGTGACGCTTCCTTCCCCGGCCCGGGTCAGGGTGGCTTCGCGTTCGGTGTCCGCGCCTTGGAACAGCGCCGTCACCGGTACGTTCAAGCCTTGGGCCAGGCGCTGCAGGGTAGTCAACGAACACGAAGTGCTGGCCGACTCGATCTTCGAGATCATCGCCTTGGACAAACCTGTGCGGTTCGCCAGTTCCGCTGCCGACATCCCTGCGTCCACCCTGTGCCGTTTCACCTGGACAGCGATAACGCCCTCCAAGGCGCCGAGAGCGGCTTCTGATTCCTGGTGCCCTACGGTTTCTTCGGCCTTTTCCGCCCGCCCAGTTGTCATGCGTTTGAGTATAGATGCGTCCCGCCCACACCTTAGGCGGCAGGCCGCCACATAATGGCCGAGCGGAGGTCCTTTGCGACCTCAGTCGGGTTGGGCGCTGCGTGAATAGCGGCACCGACGACGGCGACATCCGCGCCCGCCTGCTGAACGGCGTCGATGGTACGTGGCTTGACGCCACCGGCAACCGAAAACGGTACGCCGGATGCGACACCGGCACGGACCAGCGCATCCAAGTCGAATCCCGGGGCTCGCTGCTCGTCCAGGCCACCGGTCATCTCCACGAATGATGCACCCAGGCCCCAGACTTCCTTGGCACGGGCAACCTTGTCCGCGACGCCGATCAGGTCAACTACTACACCCTTGTTCCGGGCTTTTGCGGCTTTGACGGCACCTGCGATGGTGGAGTCGTCCGCGGCACCAAGCACAGTGACCAGATCCGCGCCGGCGCTGAATGCCAGGTCGGCTTCCAGCCCACCCGCGTCCATGGTCTTCATGTCAGCAAAGACGATTTTGTCCGGATGGGCTTCCTTGACGGCCGTGATGACCGCAAGCCCCTCGCACTTAATCAGGGATGTCCCTAGTTCGATGATGTCCACATACCTGGCGACTTTGCCAGCCAGTTCGAGCGCGGCTTCGGTGGTGAGGAGGTCGATGGCTACCTGAAGTTTCATGAGGTGGCTCCTAAAGGGGATACGGCTGTGGAAATGAAACCGGTCCCCGGAGCGGCAGCGGACGACTTTGCCGCTGCCGCACCGGGGACCGGAAGTTTGAAACGGACGTGGCGCGGAGCCGTGGTGGCTCCGCGCCGGCGCCCTTGCGTACTTACTTGCTTCCGTGCGGGTGCTGGTTCCCGTTGTGGCAGCAGGTGTCGCTGTCACTTGTTTGGGTGGTGCTGGTGGTGGTGGGGAGGTTGAGGGTGGGGTTTTGGTTGAAGAAGCCGTGGGGTTCGAGCATGAAGCCGATGTTTTGGCGGG